>UQAW01000003.1 GCA_900539175.1 uncultured Lachnospiraceae bacterium | reverse complement strand
GACCGCAAAGTGGGGGATGCAGATTGCGGGAATGAATTTTCAAACACGCTCTAGTGCGCTGCATATCGAAAATTTCCGTTTAAAAGAGACGAAAGCATACTGCCGGACAACGGCTGTAAACCATAACGCTGCCGAACGATAAAAAAGTCCGGCAGCACATTCATATATTTACGAATCTGCAATAACCCTTTATAATAAAAAAAGGATGGACTTTTATGAGTGATTACATTTGTATTGACATAGGCGGAACTTCTATTAAACATGGCATTTATCAGGAAAAAAACCTGAATTTCTCAGTCAGCGGTGAAGTACCCACACACGCTGCACTGGGCGGTCCTCATATATTAGAGACCCTGATTTCCCTAACGAAACAGTATAAAAAGGAATATTTCACTGAAAACCACTCTCCGGCCGGCATCTGTATCTCTACAGCCGGTATGGTAGACTGTCAAAAAGGCATGATCACTTACTCCGCTCCTCTGATCCCCAATTATACTGGAACACGTATCAAAGAGATACTGGAAAATACTTTCTTACTGCCCTGTGAGGTCGAAAATGATGTCAACTGTGCAGGGCTTGCGGAAGCCTACCATGGAGCAGCCCGGAATACTCATAGTAGTCTCTGCCTGACCATCGGAACCGGAATCGGCGGTTGTCTGATTCTAAACAATCAGGTACTGCACGGATTCTCCGGAAGTGGCTGCGAAGTGGGATATATGCATCTGCCTGGCGGTGATTTTCAAAATCTGGGAGCTGCCAGTATTCTGATAAAAAAGGTTCAAAATGCCTGTCCCGATCTTTCCTGGGACGGTAAGAAAATCTTCGAAGCTGCTAAAAAGGGAAACCCCGTTTGCATCCGGGCCATTGATGAAATGATCGATGTTCTTGGCATGGGAATTTCCAATATCTGTTATGTCGTCAATCCTGAAATTGTCGTTCTGGGCGGCGGTATCATGGCACAAAAGGAATACTTGAACGGACGTATCCGTACAGCGCTGAATCATTATCTGATTCCATCCGTAGCTTCACACACGAAACTTGCCTTTGCAGAAAACGGCAATCATGCCGGTATGCTGGGAGCTTACTACCACTTTAAACAATTACATGAATAAATTTTGAAAAAAACACAGGAGTATCGTATAAAAGAAAGTAAACTTTCATTACTATTTGTGCCGCCGGCCAAAAGTCGGCAGAATGGAGATTTCTATGGCAGATTACGAAAAAAGTATTATACCGTTAATTGAATCCGTATATCCTTCTTTTACAACTTTAGAAAAAACGATTGGAGATTTTTTTATACACAATACACAAAAAATGGATTTTTCTGCTAAAAATATCTCCCGCCTCCTTTTCGTCTCAGAAGCTTCCCTGTCCCGCTTTTCTAAAAAATGCGGGTTTAAAGGGTACCGGGAATTCCTCTTTCATTATCAGCAGGGATTAAAAGAAGAAGCAAACCCTCTTCCTCCCTCATCTGACTATAGCAAACAGGTCCTTAATATATACCAGGAACTACTGAATAAAAGCTACACACTGCTGAATGAAAATCAGATCCAACAGATTGCCTCCCTTCTGTCCACAAAAGAGAGAATCTATGTCTATGGGAAAGGAAGCTCAGGACTGGTGGCTCAGGAAATGCAGTTTCGTTTTATGCGCCTCGGTGTTCCCATGGAAGCCATCACTGATACACATATTATGAAAATGAATTCCGTTTTGATTAATGAAAAATGTTTTGTCATTGGCATCAGTGTCAGCGGCCGGACGCCCGAAGTCCTTCACTCTTTGCAGACAGCAAAACAACTGGGCGCTGCCACCTTGCTGATTTCTTCCCATAAATCAACCAAAGCTCACGGCTTTTGTGACGATGTCCTGTTAGTTTCCGTAAAAGAGAACCTGGAAAACGGAAAAGCGATCTCCCCACAGTTTCCTGTTCTGATTATGATAGACATTATTTTTGCCTACTTTTTACAAACTGATACTAACCGGAAAGAAACACTACATGAATATACGATGAGCGTATTATAAGAATCGAATGAAGCGAAGTATTTTTTTGGCGTTAAGTGAATGTGAGCATAAGCGCACATTCCGGAAAGCAAATTTCCCGGATATTTTTATCTTTTCTGCGCATCCTATCATTGAAAGCAACAGTAATCAATCATGAATGAATACCTTATGGGTACTAATATAACTATTTAGAAATGTATCATAAGATATATTTTGATAAATTCCAAATTTTGAGATAGGAGGCATGCTATATGGATCTTGATAAAATTGTCTGCGAATGCTTCGGGGTTACTTCCGGTATGATCAAGGATGCTATTGATAACGGTGCCAGCACACTCGAAGAAATACAAGATATAACAGGAGCCACTACCGGCTGCGGTGGCTGTACAGATGACGTTCAACGTCTTATCGATTATTTCACTACAGAACGTGATACTTAAATTTTCATAATTTTGCAATAAGCTTTTCTTTTTCTCGGTTTACTTTTACATTCAAAGACCCACCAGCATTCCTGCTGATGAGTCTTTGATTACATGCTGTAGATTAACAGGATATTACATAATCTTCCTATACAACAAGAGATATTGAATGGCTGAGAAAAGATATTGAGAAGATAAAATAAGGGGTTCCTAAATCAATAGGAACCCCAAAATTGTGTGCAAACAAAGGTATTAAAATTTCTTAGAACTTACCTTCTTTAGCAGCTTCCTCTACAGCTACGGCAACTGCAACTGTCATACCAACCATCGGGTTGTTACCAGCGCCGATCAGACCCATCATCTCAACGTGAGCCGGAACAGAAGATGAACCTGCGAACTGAGCGTCAGAATGCATACGTCCCAAAGTATCTGTCATACCATAGGAAGCAGGACCTGCAGCCATGTTATCCGGATGCAGTGTACGTCCTGTACCGCCGCCGGAAGCAACTGAGAAGTATTTCTTACCAGCTTCGATACGTTCTTTTTTGTATGTACCAGCTACCGGATGCTGGAAACGTGTCGGGTTTGTAGAGTTACCTGTGATAGATACGTCTACATTCTCTTTCCACATGATTGCAACACCTTCACGAACATCATTTGCACCGTAGCAGTTAACTTTCGCACGCGGTCCGTCAGAGTATGCTTTGCGGAATACTTCTTTTACTTCGCCTGTATAGTAATCGTAGTCCGTCTCAACATAAGTAAAGCCATTGATACGTGCGATAATCTGAGCAGCGTCTTTTCCAAGACCATTCAGAATAACACGCAGAGGTTTCTGACGAACTTTGTTTGCTTTCTCAGCGATACCGATTGCACCTTCTGCTGCTGCAAAAGACTCATGTCCAGCCAGAAATGCGAAGCATTCGGTATCTTCTTCCAGAAGCATCTTTCCTAAGTTACCATGTCCAAGACCTACTTTACGCTGGTCTGCTACGGAACCCGGGATACAGAAAGCCTGAAGACCTTCACCGATTGCTGCTGCTGCTTCAGAAGCTTTACGGCAGCCTTTTTTGATTGCAATAGCGGCACCTACGGTATAAGCCCATTTTGCATTCTCAAAACAGATTGGCTGAATGCCTTCAACCATCTTATATACGTCTAAGCCGGCTGCTTTTGTAATCTCTGCTGTCTCTTCAATAGAGTTGATACCATACTGATTTAAAGCAGCAAGAATTTGTTTCTCTCTTCTTTCATATGATTCAAATAAAGCCATTAATTTATCCTCCTATTCTTTCGATGACCGATTCAGTATGAATTATTCTTTTCTCGGATCGATAATTCTGACTGCATCATTTACACGGCCATACTGTCCCTGAGCTTTTTCAAATGCTGTGTTTGCATCATCTCCGCCTTTAATGAAGTCCATCATCTTACCGAAGTTTACAAACTTGTAACCGATGATTTCATCATCTTCATCCAAAGCAACGCCAGTTACATAACCGTCTGTCATTTCCAGATAACGAGGTCCTTTTGCAAGGGTTCCGTACATGGTTCCAACCTGAGATCTTAAACCTTTACCTAAATCTTCCAGACCGGCACCAACAACCAGACCATCCTCAGAGAACGCACTCTGGCTTCTTCCGTATACAATCTGCAGGAACAACTCTCTCATAGCTGTATTGATCGCATCACATACAAGGTCCGTATTCAATGCTTCCAGAAGCGTCAGACCCGGCAGAATCTCAGATGCCATAGCAGCAGAATGGGTCATACCTGAACATCCGATAGTCTCAACCAGAGCTTCCTGAATAATACCATCTTTCACGTTCAGTGTCAGCTTACAGGTACCCTGCTGCGGAGCACACCAACCAATACCATGTGTAAAACCTGAGATATCTTTGACTTCTTTTGCTTTTACCCATTTTGCTTCTTCCGGGATTGGAGCTGCACCATGGTGAACACCCTGATGTACCGGACACATCATTTCTACTTCGTGTGAATAAATCATTCGTTTGACTCCTTTCAATGTTAACTTGAAAATATGTATCTCCGTAAAATACGCATTCTACGGACTATGTCTATTTTCTCACAAACTCGTCAATTCGTAAAGTACAAATTACGATTTTTTTCCAGCTATTTTTTTCATAACCACCAATACGGCGATCATAAGCACAATTCCAATTGGAAGGGAAATCCATGCACTCTGTGTAAATCCTGCGATAATGTATGTAATACAAGACACAACGGCAGCCGTAAGCGCATAAGGAAGCTGGGTTGTCACATGATCTACATGGTTACACTGAGCTCCGGCGGATGCCATAATCGTCGTATCCGAAATCGGTGAACAGTGGTCTCCGCACACTGCTCCTGCCATACAGGCAGAAATAGAGATAATCATCAGTTCATGATTCGTACCGGAAAATGCATCTACCACAATCGGAATCAGAATACCAAAGGTTCCCCAGGAAGTACCGGTGGCAAATGCAAGTCCGCAGCCAACCAGGAAAATAATAGCAGGAAGCAGATACATAAACCCTTCTGCGCTCCCCTTCATCATACCTGCCACGAATTCCTTAGCACCCAGACTGTCTGTCATAGCCTTCAGGCTCCATGCAAAGGTCAGTATCAGGATTGCCGGAACCATCGCCTTGAATCCGTCCGGAACACAATTCATACAGTCACTGAAGCTCATCACCCTTCTCAGCAGATAAAGTACAACCGTAATAATCAATGCAAAAATACTTCCGATGGCCAATCCAACGGATGCATCACTGTTGGAAAACGCGGTAACAAAATCTTCGCCCGAGAAAAATCCGCCGGTATAGATCATTCCGATCACACAGCATACAATCAACGTAATAATCGGTATCAGCAAATCCACTACCTTCCCTTTGGGGTTAACCGTTGTCTGACTCTCATGTTCATCCGGGCTTTTTCCGTCAGAGAACAAATCTCCTTTCCGGGCATTTGATTCAAATTTCAACATCGGACCGTAATCCACTTTCATCACAACAAGACCGATCATCATCACAATCGTCAACAGTGCATAAAAATTATACGGAATTGCACTGATAAAAATTGTAAAACCATCTTCCCCCTCAACAAACCCGCTGACAGCCGCAGCCCAGGAAGAAATCGGGGCAATAATACATACCGGTGCAGCCGTTGCATCAATCAGATATGCAAGCTTTGCACGGGATACTTTATGCTGATCCGTAACCGGACGCATAACACTGCCTACAGTGAGACAATTAAAATAATCATCAATAAAAATCAAAACCCCCAAAGCAATCGTCGCCAACTGTGCGCCGATTCTCGACTTGATGTGCGCTCCTGCCCAACGCCCGAACGCCGCCGAGCCGCCTGCACGGTTCATCAGACTTACCATAGCTCCAAGCACTACCAGGAATATCAGAATTCCCATATTATACGGATCGGTCAGTACACTGATAAATCCATCGTTAAAGATATGCAGAACTGTACCCTCAAAGGAGAACCCGGAATAAAATAATGCGCCGACCAGAATTCCCACAAACAGAGAACTGTACACTTCCTTTGTAATCAATGCCAGAACAATCGCCACAATCGGGGGAACCAGCGCCCAGAATGTGGCATACATGGCAGGCTTTGCTGCCTCTTCTTCTGCTGCAAGCACCGTCATAGGAAGCAGCATCACCCACAGTGCCGTCAGGCTGCCCATCCACAGCCATTTGTGTTTTAACCTTCTCATCACACACCCTCATTTCTTTCGTATTTAGTCCCTTAATTCCATCCTGGAAAATGCGTGAGATCCTCCAAGCATCAGCATTCCTGCAGCCGCAATCAGATACGCACAGCCGCACAATACTGCCGGAATCGGGCTTATTAAAAATTGTACCACAACCACAATAGGAACCGCAACACATATTATCGTCCAGGAGATAAACATTCTTAACAACTGCCGTGCCGTATTGCCAAGGGACTGGCCGATGATGACATTACAGAGGGTATCTGCATAAAGTTTCACTGCCCGCATGGAAATTCCGCCTAATACAGCAACCGGAATGTAATACAACGGAAGATGCGTAACCAGGCAATAGGGAACCACCATAATTGCCGCATCAATCATGACCCGTATATGTTCTAACACCGTCGCATACCACATCTTCGAGAAATTGCCGGCAGGAATCAGATATACATAAGGGTTTTCCAGTTCCTTTTCCCACTTTGTCTGAATATTACTGAAAATCAGATAAATATATGCCATAACCCCGAAAATTGCATAATACCGTACAACTCCCGTGATTCTGATTTCTCCAAGATAAGTCAATACCGGGAATCCCACTGCAACGACAAGAGAAACAAGAGTCTGTCCGCCGAAGAGAAAAAATCGGCTTTTCTTATATTCCAGAAGCTGACGGTAAAAGATTGCCTTTGCACCGCTTCCCTTATAAGTGACGGATGCACCCCGGTTCACCTTACCGTGTTTCAGACCTGTGGAGGTATCTCCTTTCTTCCGTTTTTCCATCACCTTCTGAAAATCATCGGCAAACTGCATGGCATCTTCGTAGTATCTGCCGGTACACTTCATCTTCACGGCACAAACAGTCAGAAAAATCCCCCAGATCAGATAACAGCCGCTGCCAAACAAAGCAGAAAATGACGGCCCCAGGATCGTCAGACGAATCAGAGCAATCTGCCATCCCAATGCAGGAAGGTAACAGATCCAGTCACTTAGCAGAAAATCCAGAACACTTTGGAAATGGAATCCAAACTTCATCAGATAAAAAGCAGTTACAGCCGCCAATACACCAAGCACCAGCCAAAGGCAACTCCCCAGTCTTTTCATAGTATTTTCCCTAAAGCGTTCATTTCCATAAAGACAGACAACAAGGCTGCCCTCAAAAACCATGCTCAGACAACTGACGCCCAAAAAATAAAGCATCATCCGGACAGGCGGAATATGAAACCAGGTAATTCCAAAAAATACGACTACAAGTTCCAGCAAAAAGCTCAATATCTGCGTTTGAAACTGACCAAACAGCAACAAGAATTTCGGGGAAACCGGTGCCGGAAACATGAAATGCACATGAGCCGGCAGAAAGCGCAGCCCCTTATGTTTCGCATATGCCACATAGTTCATGGGAGTAAAATAAAGAACCAGCCCTGTCAATACCATAGTCAATACCTTCGGAGTCCCAAAGCCTCCATCCACAACCAGGCCACGGAACGTCTGATACATCATCACGGCATAGAAAACCAGAATCAATACATACACATAAAAACTGGGTTTCCGGACCGCCTTCTTCCACTTATTTTTAAATTCCTTCTTCAGTACATAAAGGATACTATTCATGCTTCTCTCCATCCTTTTCCTCAACAACCGCATCCTCTTCGCTGCCTTCTGTCACTGCAAAGAACAAATCATCCAGGTTCTGCCCTGCTGCTTCTTCTCTTCGGTAAGATGCAACAATCTGTCCTTTCTGCATCACAAACACATCGTCCCAAAGTTCCTGTACCATCTCCAGCATATGGGTACTGATTAAAATAGTCACGCCAGATTGCTTCAATTCCTGAAGCACTTCCTTTAATTCTTTGATTGCCTTAGGGTCAAGTCCTACCATCGGCTCATCCAGCATCAGAACCTGTGGTTTGATAACTAAAGCGCAACAGATACTGACTTTCTGCATCATACCTTTTGACAATTCGTCTCCCAGTTTTTCTTTCTTATCATCCAGTTCAAAGCGTTCCAAAATTGTCTGAATCTCTTCCTCAGTCGTACCTGGATTATAAGCTCTCCGAATATATTCCATATGTTCCGCAACGTTCAACATCGGAAACAGCGCCGGAATTTCCGGAACATAAGCAAAAATCCTCTTTGCTTCCATAGACTTTGAAGGTATCTGGTTGATACCAATACCGCCCTCATATTTCAATAATCCTGCAATACTTTTGATAACCGTCGATTTCCCTGCCCCATTCGGACCCAGAAGAATTCCGATTCTTCCCGTATTTACCGTAAAGCTCACATCATCGACTGCAAGTGTTTTTCCGTATCTTTTCGTAAGATGTTGTACCTCAAGCATAATGATTCCTCCTGTTTTTCACTTTAAGATTAAGAAGCAGATGTTCCTCCTTGCAGCACAAAAGGTATCCATTGCTTTATACAATGAATACCCCTTTGTCATCCACTTCTATCTGCATCATCGTATTGTGCGGACAAATTCCTTAAATATCCTGCTTTTCTACCACATGTGAAGCATCTTTAAAAATATGATTTGCCGGTACGACGCCGCGAACACAGGACAGCGGATAGATATTGCTGTGAGATCCGATGACTGTACCCGGATTCAGTACACTGTTGCATCCTACTTCCACTTCATCTCCAAGCATTGCACCGAATTTTTTCAGTCCGGTCTCAATCTGTTCTCCCTGACCTTTTACAACGACCAGTTTCTTATCTGATTTTACATTGGAAGTAATACTTCCTGCACCCATATGAGCTTTGTATCCCAAAATAGAATCTCCGACGTAATTATAATGGGGAACCTGCACTTTGTTAAACAAAATAACATTCTTTAATTCCGTGGAGTTCCCAACCACTGCTCCTTCTCCGACAATTGCATTTCCCCGGATAAATGCACACTGACGGATCTCAGCGCCTTTTCCTATAATACAGGGACCGCTGATTGATGCGGTCGGTGCTATGACTGCATCTTTGGCAATCCAGATATCCTCTCCCCGCTTTTCGTATTCTTCTGACGGAAGCGTACTCCCAAGTTTGATGATAAAATCATGAATCTTCGGCAGCACTTCCCAGGGGTAAGTCGCCCCCTCGAAAATGTCCTTTGCAATCGTCTCATCTAACGAATAAAGTTCTGCAATTGTAATATCTTTCATCTTCCTTATCCTCCTCAACTCTTCCTTACATTTTCTTACTCTTTGCCGCCGGTTTCTTATAATTTGCGGCAGCCGCATCAAAACAGCTTCTCAATATAGTCTGATTGCGCAGCCCAATCACATTATGCGTATGTCTGGTTACGAAATTCTCCAACTTCCCCATATATTCTTCGGAAGAAATACTTCCCTCAGCCACATAGGTCAACCCCTTCTCCCAGCTTGCTGTCAATTCCGGATTCAGCAGTGACCGGATGGAAGCATTGACAACCTCAAAGATCATCTCCCCCAACAATGTGGGCGTAATCACCTGTGTTTTTTTATTCAGCGCCAGATATTTGATCGAAAACAGTTTCTTCAGAATCTCTGCCCTGGTAGCGCTGGTACCGATACCGCTTCCCTTAATCTGTGCCCGCAGCTCCTCATCCTCAATCAATTGTCCCGCATTCTCCATTGCAAGAATCATGGAACCGGATGTGTACCGTTTGGGCGGGGATGTCTCTCCCTCCTTGATTACAAATCTGCCAATCGGAAGCACAGAGCCTTTCTTCAATTCTGAAATTGCTTCCAGAAAGCGGACGTCACAAGAAGTCTCTTCACCTTTATCCGAATTCCTGCCTTCCTCTTGTATCTCTTCCTTTTTTCTGGAAAAAGAGTAATGCATCACCTTCAGATAGCCTTCCTCCAAAAGCACTTTAAAGTTAGAAAAAAACCGTTCCCCATCTTTTTGAATTGTCAATGCAACCTTCTGGTATACCGCCGGAGGATAGAAAATACTTAAAAACCTCCGCACAATCACTTCGTAGATTTTATTCGACAACTCTGACAGATTCTTTAAATTCTGAAGTCCCTGCCCGGTCGGTATGATTGCATAATGATCCGTAATCTGCTTATCATTGGTATACCTGGTTTTTGCAATATTCTTGTAGCTTCCGCTTCCTTGTATATCCTGCAAGTACGGAACTGCCTGCGGATACTGCATCAAACCGTTCAGATTTTTCGAAATTTCTTTCGCCACTGCACTGGAAAGCACCCTGGCATCCGTTCTGGGATAGGTCACCAGCTTCTTTTCATACATTTCCTGTACCGCCTGCAGCGTCTGATCTGGACTGATTTTGAACAATCTGGCGCAGTCATTCTGCAATTCCGCCAGATTATAAAGCAGCGGCGCATTCTTATTCTCTTTTTTCTTTTCTATCTTCTCCAGAACGCCTTCCAGCGGCTGGTTTTTGCTCAATTCTTCAATCAGATGCTTTGCATCCTTTTCCTCTTTGAATCCATTTTCTTTATATAGAAGCGGAGACTGAAAATATCTGCTTCCTTCAACCGCCCGCCACTCACCGTCAAAAGGGCGTCCGGACAATTCCATATTTGCCAGAACCCGATAAAAAGGTGTCTTTACAAACTCCCGGATTTCCCTTTCCCGGCGGACTACCATCCCCAACACGCAGGTCATGACCCTGCCCACGGAAATTGCCTGATACTTCGTTCCCAGATAACTGGAAACTGCATTTCCATATTTCAGTGACAGAACCCTGGAAAAATTAATTCCCATCAGATAATCTTCTTTTGCCCGCAGATAAGCGGAGTCCGACAGATGATCATATTCACTTAAATCCTTTGCTTCGCGGATTCCCCGCAGGATCTCCTCCTCGGTCTGTGAATCAATCCAGACTCGCTTCCGCTTCTTTCCTTTTACCCCTGCCATCATCTCAACCAGACGGTAGATATATTCCCCCTCCCGCCCGGAGTCGGTACACACATAAATAGTATCAATATCTTCCCTGTTCAGCAGACCGCTTACGATCGTAAATTGCTTCTGAACCGCCGGAATCACTTCGTATTTAAATTTTTCCGGTAAAAAAGGCAGGGTCTCTAAACTCCACCTTTTAAACTTCATATCGTATTTTTCCGGATAACTCATAGTGACCAGGTGTCCGACACACCAGGTCACTACAAAGTTTTCAGACTCAACGTAACCGTCACGTCTGCCCATATTTTCTTTTAAAGCCTTCGCAAATTCCTGCGCAACACTGGGCTTCTCAGCTATGTATAACGATTTTGTCATTACTTATCTGCACTCATTTTCCTCAGCGGCAACGCCAGCAAGACAGCTCCGCCGATGATATTTCCGATTGTTACGATGAGCATGCTTTTGAGCATCGCTCCGATTGACAGCCCTGGTACCAGGAATAACGCTGTCGTAAAAGTTGCCATATTGGCGATACAGTGCTCAAATCCTGAGATTACAAACCCTGAAATACAGATCACAATCATCAGAAACTTTGCTGCCTCCTCCTTACATTTCGTACCGCATGCCACAGCAAGACAGACGAAGAAGTTACAGAGAACAGCCCTGAAAAACATCTGATCCACAGGTATCGTCAATTTGTTCTGGATATAACCTGCAAAATACTCTTTGGTTCCCGATGCACCGGCTGCTACAAAAATCAGGGAAAAGACCACACACCCCACAAAATTCCCCAGATAGCTGACCAGCCACACCTTACCTACCTGCCCCCAGGACACTGCCTTGTCATATGCTCCGAAAGCCATCACAAAGTTATTGCCTGTGAACAATTCGCTTCCGATAAACACTATCAGAAGCACTGCAACCGAGAAAACCAACGCCCCCAAAAACTTACCCCAAGCCGGAGCCGAATCCGCGAATACATTACCGACCACATTGTTATAGATCATAGCAACAGCAATAAAAAAACCAGCCATGATCGCACGGATCAAATATTTCCCGGGATGCTCCTTCAGCATACCAGCCTTTCCCTTTGCAGCATTTGAAAACTTTTGAACGTCTTCGTACGGCATGATAAAATCCTCCTCCTTTTACAAAGGCTGGTGCATCACCCCCTGCCACGAAATGACACACAAGTGTTTCCGCTCACTCTGCTCCCATTATAACATCTTATGCCCCAAAGTTCAACACAGAACCCAAAAATCTCCTTACATCCTTCATAGCAAACGGATGTGTCTGCTGGTGCAGACATCACCATTTATGAAAGCCAGATGCTCCGTGCTTTGCACTCCCGCATCTGCCGCCAGTATTCGTAATCCGGGCTGTCGCCCTCCTTACTCATACCGGCTTGCCCGTCCAATGTCCATGACTCGCTGCATGCAAGCATGCGCTCCTCATGGCCGCTGTCCGGAACTTTCATAGTAAACATACCAACATACAGCAGGAAGGAACCGGCTTTTACAGCTCGGCTTTTGTGCATCTGCAGACCTGTTACACATTCTAAAGGGAGCAGGCTGCTTCTGTTACAGACAAAATCTGGTGTACCACACCAGATTTTGAAGGGCACTGAGCGGGAAAAATATCAATTTTTCCCACGAATTGCCCTGGTTCTGCAACAGAAGCAACCTGCTCCCTTTAGAATGTGTTAAGGTCGAAGCCCGCACAAAAAGCCGAGCTGTAAAAGCCGGTTCCTTCCTGCGTCCGTCCTGAATATCTCCTATTTAGCCACAATATACCCTTTCGCCTTCAATGTCTCAGCACAGAGTACAGCTCCGCCTGCGGCACCGCGTACGGTATTGTGTGACAGTCCCACGAACTTCCAGTCATAGATGCTGTCTTCACGAAGACGTCCTACGGATACGCCCATTCCATTCTCATAATTTACGTCCAAAGTTACCTGCGGACGATTATCTTCTTCCATATAACGGATAAACTGCTTCGGCGCACTCGGAAGGTCCAGTTCCTGCGGAATGCCCTTGAAGTTTACCATTTTCTCAATCAACTGCTCTTTGGTAGGATTCTTTCTGAACTTTACAAATACGGCAGCTGTATGACCGTTCAGTACCGGAACACGGATACACTGACTGGTAATCTTCGGTTCCTGTGCTTTTACGATCACGCCGTCTTCAATCTTGCCCCAGAGACGAAGGGGTTCCATCTCAGACTTCTCCTCCTCACCGCCGATAAAGGGAATGATATTTTCAACCATCTCCGGCCAGTCTTTGAAGTTCTTTCCTGCACCGGAGATTGCCTGATAAGTAGTAACAATCACTTCATACGGCTCAAACTCTTTCCATGCAGTGAGTACCGGAGCATAACTCTGAATCGAGCAGTTTGGCTTTACAGCCACAAAACCGCGGGTGGTTCCCAGACGTTTCTTCTGGTGCTCAATAACCTCAAAATGCTCAGGATTGATTTCCGGAACAACCATTGGTACATCCGGTGTCCATCTGTGAGCGCTGTTGTTGGACACAACCGGAGTTTCTGTCTTTGCATACTCCTCTTCGATTTTCTTAATCTCATCCTTTGTCATATCTACGGCAGAAAATACAAAATCAACCGTGGATGCTACATGCTCCACATCATTAACATTCATAACTACAAGATTCTTTACTGCTTCCGGCATCGGAGTATCCATCTTCCATCTTCCTCCAACTGCCTCTTCATATGTTTTACCTGCACTTCTCGGGCTGGCTGCCACTGTCACTACTTCAAACCACGGATGATTCTCAAGCAATGCGATAAATCTCTGTCCAACCATACCTGTTGCGCCAAGAATACCAACTCTTAACTTATTTTCCATCTTTCTCTCCTCATTTTCCGAAACCATAGTTCCAGGCTCCGCACATTTTGTATTTACACCGCGCACATTTGTGCGCCACTCAAACTATAATATACCAGTCACAGGGAAAATGCAACTATTTTTTCAATTTTCCTTTAAATATTTCTGATTTTCTGCAAGAACGGCTTTCATCGCATCCGCCCCCGGTGCTCCAATGGTGTTTCTGCGCTCCACACAGTTTTTCATACTGATTGCATCGTAGATATCTTCTTCAAACACCGGACTGATGGACCGATACTCCTCAAGACTCATATCATCCAGAGAAATATTTTTATCAATACAGTAAAGAACTAACCGACCCACGATGCCATGTGCATCCCGGAAAGGAACTCCTTTGCCTACCAGATAATCAGCAGCGTCCGTAGCATTGGTAAATCCGTTCTTCGCAGAATCTTCCATCACTTCCCGTCGGAATTTCATAGTATCCAGCATTCCTGTAAACAATGCCAGACAACCTTTTACTGTGTCGATCGCATCAAACGTAAGCTCCTTGTCCTCCTGCATATCTTTATTATAAGCCAGAGGCAATCCTTTCATTGTTGTCAGGATCGACATCAAAGCGCCGTACACTCTTCCCGTCTTTCCGCGCACCAGTTCTGCTATATCCGGATTCTTCTTCTGCGGCATAATCGAACTTCCGGTACTGTAGGCATCATCAATCTCCACGAACCGATATTCATTCGTATTCCAGATAATCACTTCTTCTGAGAACCTGGAAAGGTGCATCATAATCGTAGACAACGCCGACAGAAGTTCTATCACATAATCCCGGTCCGATACGGAATCCATACTGTTGAATGTGGGTCCGTCAAATCCCAGAAGTTCTGCCGTATAAGAACGGTCCAACGGATAGGTGGTTCCTGCCAACGCACCGGAACCCAGCGGACAAAGATTCATCCGCTTATATATATCCTGCAAACGGCCTCTGTCACGCCGGAACATCTCAAAGTATGCACCCATATGGTGGGCAAGCGTAATCGGCTGTGCCTTCTGAAGATGCGTAAATCCCGGCATGTAGGTATGAAGATTTTCTTCCATAATCTTCTCAATAACTTCCAGCAAGTTCCTTACCAGACCATCCAGTTCCGTAATTTCATCCCTGACATATAACTTCATATCCAAAGCCACCTGATCGTTGCGGCTTCTGCCCGTATGAAGCTTCTTTCCTGCATCTCCGATACGGTCAATCAGATTTGCCTCCACAAAACTGTGAATATCCTCGTATTCGCTGGTAATTTCCAGTTTTCCGCTTTCCACATCAGCCAGAATCCCCTCCAGACCGCCGATAATCTGTTCTTTTTCATCCGCATTAAGGATTCCCTGCTTTGCCAGCATCGTGACATGGGCAATACTGCCCCGGATATCCTGTCTGTAAAATTTCTGATCAAATCCAATCGATGCATTAAAATTATATACGAGTTTGTCCGTCTCCTTGGTAAAACGTCCGCCCCAAAGCTGTGCCATGTATTTATCCCTCTTTTCTCACGTAATTCATGGTTATTTTATCATCTGATCTCTTTGCCGTCAAATCTTTTATCTGCGCGAATAGATGCAGCCGCAATAATCCTGGCGATACAGTCCATATTCCCGGGAAAGTTCAATCGAACGTTTATAACCCTCTTTTTTCTTAAAATCAGAAGGCAGATAGGCAACCTTAAATTCCTCTCCCAGCCGCTCTCCGATTTCATTGAGCTTCACCGCATTTTTCAAAGGACTGATGCTAAGTGTTGTGGTAAAGTAATCACTCCCCTGTTCATATGCCATTCGGGCCGCCTCCCGCAGACGGAGTTCATAGCAGCGAAAACACCGTTCACCGCCTTCCGGCACTTCTTCCAATCCCCTGGCAATTTCATAGAATTTCTCCGAGTCATATTGCCCTTCCAGAAAGCGGATCGGATGTACCACCGGCATTTCCTCAATTAATCGCTTTTGCTCTAAAACTCTGGTACGATATTCCGATTCCGGAGCAATATTCGGATTATAATAATACAGCGTAATCTGAAAATACTGTGACAGATATTCCAACACATAACTGCTGCAGGGTGCACAACAACTATGAAGCAGCAGGGTCGGGACTTTCCCCTCCGCCTGCTGCCGCTCAATCATCCGCTCAAGTTCTCTCTGGTAATTTCTTGCATTCGCCATTATTACTCACTCTTCTTTCCCACTTTTTCTCCCATCCGCACTCTGGTCTCGATTCCATGCCGGGAGTTTTTTACAATATCTCTGTCCGGGGTTACTTTTCCTTGTCCGGTAATCAGGATCACCGTGGAGCCGCCGAACGCAAAATTACCTTTCTCCTGTCCCCGGCGTACTGCACAGGCGCCGTGCCGGTTTTCAATTTTCCCCACCAACAATGCACCTACTTCCATCATCAATACTGTGCCGAAATTCCTGGATCGCAGAAGGGAATACTCCCTGGTATTCTCCTTATATATGGGATAACAGTCATTCGCCACAGGATTTACTGTATGAAATACCCCGGGAATCCGATAATTACTGGACTTCACCCCATCATCCACATAAATATATCTGTGGTAATCATCCACACAGAGCCGGAACACCCATACGTACCCTCCGGAAAATTCTTTCGCCAGTTTTTTATTCCGAAGCAGGCTTTCTACATGATATCTTGTATGCTTAATCTCAAAACTACAGTTTTCCCGTATCTCATAGACAGTAAGTCTTCCATCACAGGGACTGATAAACGTTTCCTGTCCGCCGCATACCGGACGCGCTTCCGGCCGCAGCTTTCTGGTAAAAAAATCGTTATAAGAATCAAATGACTGCTTCGTACACTGTGACAGATCAATCTGATTCTTTTTCACAAAAGGCCGGACTGCCAGTGCAGATGCTTTACTTTCCAGCAGTTTCCCGCCGATTTCAGAAATTCCCGGACGCACCAGCGCTCTTATCATAAACCTGCCCGCCATGTTCCCGTACATCCGACGCAGAAACCGGTCCTGTATTGTCTCCTCTTCTGTTATCTTCCCAAACCTGTCCGCCACTTTAACCATATTCCCGGAGTTCCTTTCCCAAAAATCAAAATCCATCCAACTGCCAGTGCCACAAGTAAAACAAGTACCACCAACTCTTTATTGGTCGGTTTCCGAAATTTAAAATCTGTGATAAACAAAATTCCGATTACCAATACAAGAAGATGCAGTACAATCAGAAAATACCCCTGCAGCAGAGGTGCTGCAACAAATGCCAGCGGAAGTGCAATTGACATAGAAGTAATCGGCAGCCCCTGATAATACTTCCGTACCTCTGAAGATTCTTCCTGTCTCTTCTCTTCCATAACATTAAAATACCCCAGACGGATCACGCCTGCCAATCCGTAAAAAACAAGAAGCGCAATGCTCAATACATGCCTCATTCCCAGATTATAACATAATACAATTGGAAACACACCAAAACAGACCACATCACAGAGGGAATCAATCTGAATCCCAAACCGCTTCTCATCTTCCGTCCTGTCTTTCTTACGCCTTGCAATCTTGCCGTCAAACATATCACACAATCCCGAAAGCGCCAGACAGAAAATTGCCCAGCGAAAATGTCCGGTCATAGCACAAATCATTCCATAAATTGATGAAGCAAAGCTTACATATGTAAGTATAACCGTATAATCATAAAAACCAATCACTTCTCTAATCCCCTTCTTTCTCTTATGCAAAGGTCCATTTTGAAACACTTTTCAGCATTCCCCTTTTCTTCTGGAGAACAACCAGGTGGTTGCCCGGTCGAAACATCTTCCGTAACCAATATACATTCTGGTATGCCTTCCCAACCAATAACACAGTTCAGCCAACAGTACTCCTCCTGCCACATCCACAAGAACATGCTGCTTTGTAGTAAGTGTCGAAACAAACACCGCTACAGCCATTATACAGGAAAACACACGATACCACAAAGGAATTTTTTCATTTTTCCGAATAGCGATAAAACAGAACCAGCTTACCAGACAATGGATAGAGGGAAACAGATTCGATGCTGAATCAATATCATAAAGCCAGGACATCGCCGTGTTCCAGAATCCTCCATCCGCAAGCACCGGTCTGGTATTTGTAGTAGGATACAGCAGATAGAAAGCAAGACATATCACTCTTGAAAGCATATCTCCTGCAAAGAACTGATAAACCTGCTTCTTGTCCTGTCTTGCAATCAAAATATAATTCACTGCCCAAAACAGATAGCATCCAATATAAATCACCAATGTCTCAGGAATAAACGGAATGCTTCGGTCAAAACTACTTTCTATGTTGTGGTGATACCAGTCTCCTGCAATCAGTTTTGCCCCTCCATATACCAGACTATTAAACATAAAAGCACACACCACCGGCAAAAAGCCATATTCCGGCAGAATTCTGGTAATCATTTTACGTATTTTATTCATTTCTGTCCATAAGCCTCTCTTTTGCATCCAATAATTCCCATGCACCACTGCTTAATTTTAAAAATCCTGGTCCATGAGCGTGTCCGAAAATAGATTCCTGCAACCTGTACACTTCTCTTCGCGTAGATTTAAACCCTATTCGCAGTAAGCCGAAATGCACAGTTTGCAAAAATTCATTTTCAGATAACCTCTAGTATATCAATTCATGCTGCGATGCACAAGTAATTTTCGCTTATCTTAAAAAACTTATAAAAATATTAAGATGTTGGTCCCAAAGTCATGCTTTTTCATGCAAGCATGAAACGCATAACCTTTTGACCTTGGTATCATATTAATGATTTTCCCATACATATTTCCCCATGCCGTCGACAGATATCCTTACTTCTTTTTCGCATACCATTTTTCCAATATACATAAAATCTGATATAGAATCATCGCTATAATGCAAAGAATCACGATCGCCATAATCAGCCAATCTAATTTAAACACCTGACTGGAATAGATAATCAGGTAACCAAGCCCCTCTCTGGCACCGATAAATTCCCCGATAATAACACCCACCAGACAAAGTCCGATATCGACCTTCAAAATACTGAGCAAGTAGGGAACAGATGCAGGGAGCACTACCTTTAACAGAACCTGGTATTTTTTTCCGCCCAATGTGTAAATCAGTTTCATCTTCTCCTGACTGACCTCCTGGAATCCCTGATACAGACTGATGATCGAACCAAAGATAGCTACTGACATACCGGCAATAATAATGGTAGTTCTATTCGCCCCCAGCCAGACAATCAAAAGAGGTGCCAATGCTGACTTCGGCAGGGAATTGAGTACCACAAAATATGGCTCGGTCACATCCGCAAATTTAGGAAAGCCCCACAGTAAAACAGCAATTGCAACGGTAAAGAGAATTGTCAGTCCAAAGCTGATCAACGTTTCCGCCAAAGTCACTCCGATATGAAGAGAAAGGCTATGATCCAGACACATATTATAGAAAGTCCGCACCACTTTTACCGGACTGCTGAAGATGAAAGAATCTATCCAACCGAAATCCGCGGCGCACTGCCACAGTCCCAGGAATACCAACAACAAAAATACCCGCAGAAAACGAACCTGGAATTTCCGCATGGACTGTTTTTTAAGATACGCTTCCTGCGCGGAACATTGCTTCATGACTGTTCAACTCCTTCCAGATTTGATTAAAGTAAATTTTAAAATCAGGTGCATTACGCGAGGTCATCGGCGTACGGTCCGGAATCTTGATATCAATCGGAATTACGCTTTTTACGGAAGCTGGCCGACTGGTCAGCACCACTACTTTATCTGCCATGCTGATCGCCTCCGAAATATCATGGGTAACAAGAAGTGCTGTCTTTTTCTGTTCCTTCAAGATCTGGCCAATATCATCTGACACCGATAATCGAGTCTGATAATCAAGGGCAGAGAATGGTTCGTCCAGAAGGAGTAATGCCGGCTCAAGGGCCAGTGTCCGAATCAAGGCCGCTCTCTGCCGCATACCACCGGATAATTGAGACGGTCTGGCATCACGGAATTCATCCAGACCGTACGTTTTCAGCATTTCCTCCACATTTTCCCTGGTTTTTTGATTCAGCTTTTTTTGGATTTCCAGTCCAAGGATCACGTTTCGATAAATCGTTCTCCATTCAAAAAGATGATCCTTCTGCAGCATATATCCAATATTCAGACCGGATTCCTCCAGAGGTTCCCCCTTAACGAAAATAGAACCGGATTCCGGTTTCACCAGTCCGGAAATCAGGTTCAGTATCGTACTCTTGCCACATCCGCTCGGTCCGACGACCGCTACGAATTCCCCTTCCTCTATTGTAAAATTTATATCAGACAGCGCCGGCGTCTCACCGCTCATACTGTGATAAGCAAAAGAAATATTTTTCAATTCCAAAAGTGGATGCATAGATCATACTGCCTCCTGTTAGATATACTGTATGATATGCCAAAACACGATAAATGCCAATCAGAAAAATAACCTGCTTTGAGCCAAAATCCATGATATTTTTTGTTGTTTTTCACACTGCATTATGATAAAGTATAATAGTATAATTTTAGTAGGAGGAATCTATTATGAGTGGTGGAACACTAACAGCAGTTCTTGCTGCCTTCGTCATCTATTTGCTGCTGATGATTATCATCGGTGCGCTATATATGAAGAAGACCAATAACTCAGAAGACTATTTTCTTGGGGGCCGCGGACTAAGCGGCTGGATCGCCGCACTTTCGGCTCAGGCATCCGATATGAGCGGCTGGTTACTTATGGGACTGCCCGGTACGATATACGCACTTGGCACTGGTCAGTCCTGGATTGCCATCGGTCTGTTGCTCGGTACGATCTTTAACTGGGTATGCATCTCATCCAGACTCAGACGCTACACGATCACGGCAAACAATTCTCTCACCTTGCCGGAGTTCTTTGAGAACAGATTCCGGGACAAAAAGCGGATCTTACTTTTGATCTCTTCAATCGTCATCGTCATCTTTTTCCTGGTCTATACTGCTTCTGCACTGGCAGCCGGCGGAAAACTGTTCAATTCCGTCTTTGGATTGGATTACCACATTGCTCTGGCAATCGGGGCAGCCGTAATTTTGATCTACACATTTATGGGCGGCTTCATGGCTGTCTGTACAACAGATTTTATTCAGGGGACTCTGATGCTGATCGGGCTTCTGGTTGTTCCAATCGTAGCTTATGTTCTGATGGACGGAAATATTATCTCACTGCTGAACCAAAGCGGTGTGGAAGGCGGAGCCGACGGCTACCTGAATTTCTTTTCCAACGGAACCAGATCATACAGCGCCGTTGAAATCATCTCTCAGCTTGCCTGGGGTCTTGGATACTGCGGTATGCCCCATATCCTGACCCGCTTTATGGCGATCCGCAACGAAAAAGAACTGAAAAAATCAAGAGTTATCGCCATTATCTGGGTTGTTATCTCCCTCGGCGCTGCCTGTGTAATCGGCGTATTCGGAAGAGCTTATCTGTATCCTACTCTTTTAGGTACAGATGGTGCCGCTTCTACTGAAAATGTTTTCATCGAAATGATTATAAAGATATTTACTCAGGACCTCGCTCTTCCTTTTATTGGAGGCCTCTTCCTTTGCGGTATTCTGGCTGCTATTATGTCAACAGCCGATTCACAGCTTCTGGTTACTGCTTCTTCTGTATCGGAAGACTTATATCATAACTTTGTGAGCAAAGATGCCGACAGCGGCAAGATTCTGAAGATCAGCCGGATTACGGTTCTGGTTGTGGCAGTTCTGGCTTTCCTGATTGCCTGGGATCCGAACAGCAGCATCATGGGACTGGTATCCAATGCCTGGGCCGGTCTTGGTTCCGCCTTCGGACCAATCGTTCTGTTGTCACTGTTCTGGAAACGCACCAATCTTGCCGGAGCAGTTGCCGGAATTATCTCCGGCGGTCTTACCGTTATTATCTGGGATTACATCCCCCTTATCGGCGGTCAGACACTCGGTACATATACAGGCCTTTATTCACTGGCCATCGGTTTTGCCATCAGTATCCTGATGATTGTCATCTTCAGCCTTGCAACCAAATCTCCATCCCAGGAAATCCAGGATGAATTCGATAAGGTAGCCAAATCAAAAGGTACGATCTAAATTCCAAACGGTTGATACTGTTCACTACAACCCTTATCATAAAAATGGTTTGTACATCCCCAAACGTTTCTAAAACAAACGCTTCGGATGGTACAAACCATTTTTTTCAAACCATCATTCGTACTCCCTGTTGTCCCCCGGACTAAACGGCGGTACTGCCATTCCCCCATACAATTCCATTTCCTCCACCTCATCACTGTCGTTGTCCCAAAATTCTGCTTTCTCTCTATCATCAGCCCTTTCCGCTTGCTCCATCATCTCCATTCTTTGAAACACCAACGCTTCCTGCTCCCCACATCGTTTCCATACTTCCTTTAACCAAATACCCGCCAACACAAGACCAGCCGTCCTGACCACCATTCCCCAGATACTGGCCAGCGAAAGAATCGAATAATTCATCAGGACACTGCTCGCAAATAACTGCATCCCATACTCATAAGTCCCAAAAAACCATTCGAATTCCTCTCCCCGATACACCAGATACAAATTCACCCCGGTAAGTAATAAAACTGCCATCATCCCTCCGACCACCACCGCACCGACAACCATTTTCTTCTCACCCGCAATACCACCGAGCAGCAAGCCCATCATCAGACATACTGTAAAATAAACCGCTTCCGCACAAAAAGAATAATTACTAAAAAAATTCTCCCCCACATAATAAGCAAACCGCTCAACAATAAAATAAATCTCAACCCCAACAGTCAAAACCCCAAACAAATCAAAAACCAGAACAGCCAGCCTGTTGCTTCCTCTCCTGATTTTCCTGCGAAAACCAAAAAAAGCCACTCCTCCCACCAAAGCCACAATTGCCATCGGAACAACTGATACACAAGCCAGATTGAATTCCGAAACCCCCTCTCCCGCATCCCTTACATAAAAATTGATATACGTAAAATGAGAAATCACTCCTCCAACAATCATCCCCAACAAATTAGCAACCCCAACCAATACAAAAAAAGCCCAACACTCCCCCAACAATCTCAGCACATCCAATCTGACCCCTTCAACCCAAACCTCAATCTTCTCCCTTCCTTTCTTTCCCCCTCTCCTTTCCATCGCCTTCCGCTCCTTAATCTGCATCCCATCTACCTCCTCCAACAAATCCCCTTCCATATAATCACCCTTTTTCAATTTTATAACTACCGCTTTCCACAGCATTTCTTGTACTTCCTGCCGCTGCCGCACGGACAGGGATCGTTCGGATATGGTTTCTTCTCTTTTACAACCGGAATCTGCTTCGGTGCCGTAAATTCATCAAAAAGTACATCTTCATCTATTTCCCATTTTCCGATGGATTTCTCAAACTTGTCTAATTGCTGCTGGTACCATTTACTCTCATCTTCTTTTCCAACATACTCAGCCAATTGTTTCGCACGCATAAAAAGAACCGAATTGTCCGCGTAGCATGAAGTACCCCATATCACTCTTCTTACCACTTCATACGCTTTCCCAACCTCTCCATTTTCAAAAAGAATCCAGCTAAAACTATTGATTCCGTTTATGTTTTGCGGATCTTCTGCCAGCCACTTTTCATAATACTCATATGCTTCTGCAACCTTTCCCTCTCGAAAAAGGGATTCGCCGATACCGCACCTAAAACAACTGTCATCCTCTTCCTGCCAGTCAAACACTTCCAATACTTTCTGGCAAAACTCCATTCTTTCCTCATATTTCCCGGCATTTCCCAATTCCATCTCATAATCCTCAAGCCAGCCGTCAATCGGATATGCATAATCCAGTACATCCATAAATTCATAGAGTGTATATATTTCCAAATTCCGTTCCATAATAGAACAAAATACTTCCCATGCATCCTGCCAGAAAGACAAACCTTCTGCTGATCTTTCTTCTATAAAGCATTCATATCCCTTTTGAGTCAAATCATCCCACACATCCCATTCTGTCTCTATGTGATGAACGTCTTCATAATCAATACATTGCTTTACCAACTCCTCAAGACTGTTTTTATATTTCTCTTCATCGAAGGATTCCCCCACTTTCATAATGTCATAAATTTCGGTCAATACTACTGCACCGATTTTATCCTTTGCTTCTGAATCTGAATACCCGGCATTCAGCAATTTTTCATAAGCATCCTTCGTACATGGAGGATCATTCGCCTTTAACTGATTATCAACCACTTCCAATATTGTCTTCTTCAATTTTAAATTCGCCATACCTTCATCTCCTTGTATTTTCACTTGCCGTTCCTATACCTCCACCTTCAGTATAAAAAATCCACCCCCTCCCGTCAACCACGAAATCTCAAAATCCCCCTCAAACAACTTGTCTCCACATGTACTAATATATACTATGATGAAAGCGTCAAAAGGTATTTTGACGCTTATGATATACGGATTGCTTCGCATTTCATGCTCCCGCAATCCTAAAACACCTCAAATTCGCTCATTTTTCTACGAAAAATGGCTACTTTTCGGTGTTTTTCGCGTCCCAAAGTCATGCCTTTTGACGCTTGTATCATACTATAGTATAACCCACTCACCTCCCAGAGCCCTTGCGGCTTTCCAACCGTCTCATTTCCACCGCGGATTCTGCTGACAAGACACGGGGCATTTGCAGCGGATTGCAGAAGTTCTTAGTGAAACGGCGGCGCCGAAAGATGTGATGGATGCGGGACCACAAGTCCTGCATCCAAAATGCACTAAGCAGCAAAGCCATACAGGCTTTGGTGCGAATTGCATTGGTTCACATCTTTCGGCGCCGCCGCTTCACTTAGAACTTCCCATTCCGCGAAACCGCCCCGTGCCTGTCAGCAGAATCCGCGGTGGGAATGAGACGGTTGCAAAAGCCCGCAAGGCTCGTCCCCATACCGAAAACGCGCCCGAGGGGCAAAGCCCCGCAGGCGCCGTCAATTTCTATTCTTCTTCTAATTCTGTAATCCCAATCCCTAATTCTTCCAACTGTTTCTCCGAAACCACATTCGGCGCTTCCGACATCAGACAAGACGCATCCTTCACCTTCGGGAACGCAATTACATCACGGATGCTATCCACTTTTGCCATCAGCATAATCAGACGATCCAGACCGTAAGCCAGTCCTGCGTGAGGCGGTACCCCATACTGGAATGCACTCAGCAGGAATCCAAACTGCTCCCACGCCTGCTCTTTGGTAAATCCAAGAACCTCAAACATCTTCTCCTGTATATCATCCTGATGAATACGGACAGAACCGCCGCCCAGTTCCGTACCATTGAGCACGATATCATATGCCTTTGCCCGAACGGCACCGGGATCGGTATCAATCTTATCCCAGTCCTCTTCCATCGGCATGGTAAATGGATGATGCATCGCCATAAAGCGGTTCTCTTCATCCGACCACTCCAATAACGGGAATTCGGTAATCCATACAAACCGGTATTCATTCTTATCCAACAGACCCATCTGCTCTGCCAGTTCCAGACGCAGTGCACCGAGAACATTCCAGACAATCTTATTCCGGTCAGCAGCAAACAGAAGTAAATCCCCCGGCTGTCCATTCATTGCCTGTACCAGAGCATCCATCTGCTCATCGGTCATAAATTTTGCAAAAGAAGACTTACGACTTCCATCCTCCTGAATCGCCACATAAGCCAGACCCTTTGCCCCATAACCCTTAGCAAACTCTACCAGCTTATCAATCTTCTTTCTTGGCATTGTACCCTGTCCTTTGGCATTGATACCACGGACTGATCCGCCATTTTCAAGGGCATTTTTAAAGACTACGAACTCACAGTCTTTCACTACATCTGAGACATTCTGCAGCTCCATGCCGAAACGCAGATCCGGTTTGTCAGAACCAAAACGATCCATTGCCTCCTGCCAGCTCATCCGCTGAATCGGAAGCTGTACCTCCACATCCAGTACTTCCTTGAACAGATAAGCCAACAATCTCTCATTGACATCAATCACATCGTCCACATCCACAAATGCAAGCTCCATGTCGATCTGTGTAAACTCCGGCTGACGATCTGCACGCAGATCCTCGTCACGGAAACATCTTGCAATCTGAATATAACGATCATAACCGGAACACATCAAAAGCTGCTTAAATAACTGCGGCGACTGAGGCAATGCATAGAATTTACCCGGATGCACACGGCTTGGCACCAGATAATCACGGGCACCTTCCGGTGTGGATTTTGTAAGCATCGGTGTCTCAATCTCCAGAAATCCTTCTTTTGCCATAAACTGACGTGTCAGCATGGCAACCTGAGATCTCATCATCAGATTTTTCTGGATATCCGGACGGCGAAGATCCAGATAACGGTATTTCAGCCGAATCTCGTCCTTCGTCTTGGAATTCTCCTCAATCGGAAACGGCGGCGTATCAGACTCGGAAAGGATTCTTAAATAATCCACCCGCACCTCAATCTCACCGGTTTTCAGATTATGATTCACTGCTCCGGAACGTGCTTCCACAGTACCAGTCACAGCAATTACAAATTCACTTCTCAGCTTCGCAGCCTTTTCAAATCCTTCTTCATCAATACTTCCATTCTCGAAAATCAACTGCATGATACCGGTACGGTCACGCAGATCCACAAAGATGATTCCGCCTTTGTTACGATTCTTTTGCACCCAGCCCATCAATGTTACTTTCTGACCAATCTCAGCCTTTGTAACCTCTGCACAGCGATGGCTTCTCTTCATGCCTTTCATAGACTCTGCCATTCTTTTTTTCCTCCAAACTTCCGTCAATCATTTTTATCTGTACTCTTACAGATTCTATCCTTTGAAGTATTTAACGCTTCCTGTTTTTACATACGATCAGCGAAAAACTCCACGATCTCTTCATATCCTTCGGATTGAAGCTGTTCTTTCTGGAATTTCTTATTCTTCTTCATGACCGCAATATTCACCTGAATGCCGTTCTTTCGTTCCTCACATGCCTGCGTGATAATACGCCGCATCTTATCGGACGGCATATTCTTTTCCACCAGATATGCCTTCTTTAATGCTGCACCTGGAATCTGATAATTCCGTTCCAACAAAAGCATTACAATACGCTCAAAACCAATCGAAAAACCGCAGGCAGGAACCTGACTTCCTGTAAATTTTCCGATCATTTCATCATAACGGCCGCCTCCGCCTACAGAACCGCCAAATTCATCCATGGAGATTTCAAAAATCGGTCCGGTATAGTAAGACATTCCGCGTACCAACGTAGGATCAAAAGCAATTTTAAAATCGGCACTCTTCACTGCATCCACACTTTCCATGATCGTGCGAAGCCCTTCCGCGTAAGCAGCATCCAGATACTCGCCCAATTTTTCCTGCACAAATGCTACACCCCTGATATCCGGCGTCACTTCTTTGAAAAGTTCCAGATATTTATCAATGGATTCTTTTGCAAATCCTTCTTTTTCCAACTCTTCGGCAACACCATGCAGACCAATCTTATCCATCTTGTCCAGAATGATGAATACCGTGTCATAAGACGCTTCCGGAAATCCGCTGTAAGCAGCCATAGCTTTCAGAATCCGGCGGTCATTGATACGAATCGTAAAATTCTTAAAATCCAGTTTTCCCAGCAGCGTAGTCGTTGCCAGAATCAACTCAATTTCAGCAAGGTTCGTCGGTTCTCCTAAAATATCAATATCGCACTGCATAAACTGACGGAAGCGCCCTCTCTGGGGACGGTCTGCTCTCCACACATTTCCCATCTGAAGTGCTTTGAACGGACCCGGTAATTCATTGGCATGATTGGAATAATATCTGCAGAGCGGGACCGTCAAATCGTAGCGCAGACCGCTGTCCACCAGGTCAGCCTCACAGGAAGCTTCCTCTAATTTCAGCTTTTCACCACGTTTTAAAATTTTGAAAATCAGCTTTTCATTTTCCCCTCCCTGCTTGCTGCTCAGGTTTTCAATGTGTTCCACACAAGGAGTCTCCATGGAAGAAAATCCAAAAGTACCATAAGTTTCTTTAATCAGACGGATCACATAATCCCGGATTGCCATCTCAGCCGGCAGAATATCTTTCATACCCGTTACAGGTTTTTTCTTTAAAGCCATTTATTCTATCTCTCCTCTCTCATTCACAGTCAGTTCGCCGATCCTGGCGGACGTCCGCTCTTTTTCATGCAGCACTTTCTGGAAAGCCAGAAATACTCCAACATCAAAATCTTTAATATCATCAATCATCAACTCCACCGCCACATCTCTGTCAAATGCTTTACGGTAAGGCCGGTCAGAAGTCAATGCACAGTAAACATCACATACTCTTAAGATCCTGGCGCCAAAGGGAATCTTGTACCCGGACAGATTATAAGGATAACCGCTTCCGTCAAAATTCTCGTGATGGTACAAGATACTTTCCTGGATAAAATCCGAATAACCGTGAGCTTTTGCAACCTCGTAACTCTGTGCGGCATGCATGCGGACGAATCTGATTTCCTCTACAACCAACGGATTTTCCTGTTCATCAACTTCTTCCATCAGAATAATCTTTCCCACATCATGGAGAATTCCTGCAATTGCAAGTTCATGGCAAACTGCCTCCTCCAGCCCCAATTCACGCGCCACATCATATGCCAGATTACTGACATCCATTCCATGGCTGATCTGCTCAGACAACGTATACTGAAGCATATGCTTACGGTTTCCAGCATCATAAATATTTTTTGATTCCGTCACGTTTTCGTTCCAGCATTTCATCGATTCTCTCCACATAATTTTTCAGGTCCTTCACATTCTCTACCCGTTCAATCCGCTCTCCATGCTGAAAGACAAACTTCGTGGAAGCCCCTGCTCCCGCCGCTATAATCGTCTGTTTCTCTTCCATTATCAGTATATTGTATATTCCGGCTTTGTCAAGCTTTGCATAACCCACATTCTCAAAATTGCCAGCAATATTCTTTTGTCTGTACAGATAATACGGACCCATTCCCATCTCCCGGGCACAAGATTCCGTCATCTGCATAATCTCCCTGCTGTTTTCAAAGGAAATCTCTTCATACTGATCCTTAAAGAGATTCAATCGGGTTGCCCGCTTCAAAGCAAGCGAATGAACGGTCAGACTGTCAGGATCCAACTTTTTCATTTCTTCTAATGTATGAGCTACCTGCTCCTTGTGCTCCCCGGGCAGCCCTACAATCAAATCCATATTTATATTATCGAACCCAAGTTCACGGGCAGTCCAGAACTTTTCTCTGATATCCTCTACCGTGTGTTTCCTGCCGATCAGATCCAGTGTTTCCTGATTCATCGTCTGAGGATTGATGGAGATACGGCTCACTGGAAATTCCTTCAGAACAGCCAGCTTCTCCCGTGTTATGGTATCCGGTCTTCCTGCCTCCACCGTAAATTCCTTTAATTCTTCCATCGGAAACTCCCTTTGGATATGCACCAGAAGTCTGCGCAGCTGATCTGCTTCCAGTGTCGTAGGGGTTCCGCCGCCAATATAGATCGTATCCAGGGTTTTTCCTCGCATCTGTTCGCTGATAAAGGATAATTCCTGAAACAACGCTTTCAGATACGGCTCTACCATATGAGACCAGGTTTTCAGCACATGGGAGCCAAAAGAACAGTACAGACAGATGGAGGGGCAAAATGGAATCCCTACATACAGGCTGTACCCTTGTTCATAATCAATCTCTTTTAAAATTGCACGTTCTCTGTTGGCAGTGGCAATCGCAAGTGCAGTCTTTTCTTTACTGGTTCCGTATGTCTCACGCATAAACCTGGCAATCTCCACATTCGATTTGCCTTCTTCCAGCAAACGCATGGGAATCTTGGTTGGACGGATTCCTGTCAGATTCCCCCATGGAAGCTCTGTCCCCGTAATGTCCACAAGAGTACGGTACACCAGATTCTTTATCTGATTTTTCCGGTCTGTCCTCTGTGCACCTTCCGAAAGAACAATGGTTTCACTGCCAATCAGACTGCCCTCCTTACCGACTGCAAACATCACAGAATCCGGTCTGTATTCCATCTCATAGGTGTATACATATTCTCCTTGCGGAGGTTCTTCCCCATCATACCAGATTTTAATTTCACTGCCCGGGTAAAATGCCCGGATCAGAGAATAGATATCATATTCAAAATCTTTTTTATTAAACTTCAGACTCATGCTAAGCAAGGGGATTGTACCTCTTTTCTATGGCAATGGTTGTGGCTTCATTATGTCCCGGATAAATGTCCGTATTATCCGGCAATTTCAGGAGAATCTTTGCCACGCTTTTTTGCATATCTTTCATACTGGACGTTGGAAAATCCGTCCTGCCATAAGACTGGGCAAATATCGTATCTCCGGAAAATAATACGGCTTCTTCCGGCAGATAGTAACAGACACTTCCCTGGGTATGCCCCGGTGTATGATACACACAGATCCTGAAACCTGCAAGGTTCAGGATATCGCCGTCCTTTACCAGCCGATCGGCCTTCATCGTATATGCATGCATCCATCGGCCAGACAGATTATACTGCGCATTCTCCAGCACTTCTTCCTCCAATTCATGGGCATAAACCGAAATTCCATACTTCGCGGCACAAGCAGATGCAGCCATCATATGGTCAAAATGCCCGTGTGTCAACAACACCGCCTTCGGTTCTCCCTCCATCCTGAGCACCTGCTGTTCCATCGTCTCCGGTTCATCCGCCGGATCAATCAGCAGCATCTCCTTCGTCTGCTGATTCATCACGAAATAAGTGTTTGTTGCCACCATTCCCAAAACAAGATTACGAATCTCAATCTTAGCCATTCTACTATCCTCTCGAACGTTCTATATCAATCACACTCTCCACCTGACGTATCTTCTCGATCAGGCTGTTTAATTCTTCCTTACTCTTCACATCAAATGCCATATCAACCGTAGCCGTCCCTTGTTTACTGGTACGGATATTCATTGCGCTGATATCAATCTTGCGTTCTGCAAACAATTTAGAAAGATCAACCAACAATCCCGTACGGTTATTGGCATAGACATTAATTTCTACCGTATACGTCTTTCCATGAAGGCTGTCCGGTTCCCATTCCGCATCAATCAGACGGGCGCGCTCCTGTTCCGGAAGATTCATCACATTGATACAATCTGTCCTATGGATCGTAATTCCACGCCCTCTGGTAACAAAGCCCACAATTTCATCTCCCGGAATCGGAGAACAGCATTTGGAAAAGCGGACTGCCACATCATGAATGCCGCGTACAACAATCCCCCCTTTGGATTTTGTTACCGGTATTTCTGTCTTTCCCTCTACGGCAACAGACTGAAGCACCTCCAGATCGGTAATCTGCGCCTTATGCTCCTTCTCATAAGCCTCCATCAGCTTATTTAAAATCTGTCCCTCTTTCAGGCCTCCGTGCCCCAAAGCTGCTAATACCGAATCCCAGTCACGGAAACCATACTTATGCATAACTGTTTCCATAAACCGGGGTTTCAGATAAATCCCAAGCGTCTTTCCTTTCAGCTTCGCATAATTCGTCAGCATCTCCTTGCCCTTTAAGATATTATCCTCTTTGAGCTGTGCCTTAAACCACTGGTTAATCCGGTTCTTTGCCTGTGAACTTTTTACAATTTTCAGCCAGTCGCGGCTGGGACCTCTGGAGTTCTGGGAAACGAGAATCTCTACACGATCACCGTTGCGGAGCTGATATTCAATCGGAACCATTTTCCCGTTTACACGCGCCCCCACCATCCTATTGCCGACAGCCGAATGTATCATATATGCAAAATCAATGGTACAGGAACCGCTCGGCAGTGTCTTTACATCCCCTGCCGGGCTGAAACAATAAACATTATCAGCAAAAAGATCCAGATCACTTTTCAACAGGCTCATGAACTCTTTATTATCTGACATATCCTGCTGCCACTCCAGAATCTGGCGCAGCCAGCTTAATTTCTCTTCTTCCTGCTCCGGACCGGATGTCTTTCCGTCCGATGCCTCCTTATATTTCCAATGGGCGGCAATCCCGTATTCTGCAGTACGGTGCATCTCAAAAGTACGGATCTGTATCTCAAAAGGCTGCCCGTTGGGTCCAATCAGCGTCGTATGCAAAGACTGATACATATTTGGCTTCGGCATCGCGATATAATCCTTAAACCTTCCGGGGATCGGAGTATACATTTCATGAATAACTCCAAGTGCCGCATAACAATCCTTCACACTTTCCACAATAATCCGCACAGCAAATAAGTCATAAATCTGTTCCAATGTTTTATGCTGATTGACCATCTTTTTATAAATACTGAAGAAATGCTTGATCCGTCCGGAAACCTGCCCTTCAATTCCCGACTCGTCGATATGATGCTTCACTTCCTCTACAATCGCATCCACAAAGTCCTGCCGTTCACTTTTTTTCATATTCACCTGTTCTACCAGGTCATAATAAGCGTCCGACTCCAGATATTTCAGAGAAAGATCATCCAGTTCCACTTTAATTTTGGAAATACCAAGACGCTGGGCAATGGGAGCATAAATATCCATCGTCTCTCTTGCCTTTTCTTTCTGCTTGGGTGGAGACCAGTATTTTGCCGTCCTCATATTATGAAGACGGTCAGCCAGTTTCACCAGAATCACCCGGATATCCTTTGCCATCGCCAGGAACATCTTACGCAGATTCTCGGCCTGTTCTTCCACCTTATCAACCGAATAGCTCAGACGTCCCAGCTTCGTGACTCCATCCACGATCAAAGCAACTTCTTCTCCGTATTCCACCTTCAGTTCTTCCACTGTCATAATGGTGTCTTCCACCACATCATGCAGAAGTCCTGCGGCGATGGTCTCTTTATCCAGTTCCAGATCTGCCAGAATGATTCCGACGCACAACGGATGAATGATATAAGGTTCCCCTGATTTGCGTTTTTGTGATTTATGTGCTTCATAGGCTGTCCGGTATGCTTTGTCAATCAGCGAAATATCTGCCGATGGATGATACCTTTTCACACTGGCAATTAACTCCTGATACAGCACATCAGGACTGGTAAAATCCTTCATGGATTTCACGCCGGCATCCACGGCTTCAATCTCCTGCTTTAGTTTTTCCTTTTCCAGAATCTTTGTATCAGCGTCCATACATTTCCTCACTTATGCCAAAATTAATTCAGTGAATGGTAACTCGTATTTTACTTTCCTTCATAACAAATTACAGAAGCAACATCATATTTCTGGAGTTTTTCCCTGCCCTTCAGACCTGCCAGCTCCATCAGAAATATAATCTTGACTACTTCTGCACCCTGAGCCTCCATCATCTTTGCACACGCTTCGATGGTACCTCCGGTTGCAATCAGATCATCCACCAGGACTACTTTCTGTCCCGGTTTGATGGCATCTTTGTGCATCTCTATCGTGGCACTTCCATATTCAAGTTCATAACTGCATTCTATTGTCTCCCGGGGAAGCTTGCCCTTTTTACGAATTGGTACGAAAGGCTTATGCATATTATAAGCAACCGGAACGCCGAAAATAAAACCACGGGATTCAGTTCCTGCAAGCACATCAAACTCAACTCCCTCAAGCAGTCTCTGCAGCGAATCAATCGCAAGCTGCAATCCGTCAGCATCCTGAAGAATACTGGTCACATCCCGAAAAACAACACCGGCCTCCGGGAAATCCGGAATACTTACTACATAATCTTCTAACTTTTTCATATCAGGCACCCCTTTTATTCGTTAAAATGTTATTTTTGACATCACAATACAAATTATAGCATTCTTTTCTGATGGAATCAACTTTTTTCCTGTTATCGGTAATTTTGTATTGTGATCTGAAGTGTCTCACGCCCCATATAAGAATTAATTGTGGGATAATAAGTAAGCATCATTCGGCGATGTCCTGCCGCATATTCCTGAAACTTTTCCACATCTCCGAAATACAACGCATCCATAGCATAACCATGCTCATCAACCACCTGAGTTTTTGCCACATTCCGGTTTTTGCCCAGAATTCTGACACGACTGACATTCAAATTTTTCTGCACAAAAAGAGGTTTTTTGTTCCCAGCCCCAAAGGGTTCAAGAAGATCTATTTGCTGAATTAGTCTTCTGCTGATATAAGCAATAGGCATCATCATGTCAATTACCACTTTTTCCGCAAGATCCTCCTCCGTCAACGTACAATTTTCATTTAATTTCTTATGTAGTATCTGAATATTTTCTTCTTTCAGAGATATCCCTGCTGCCATCGGGTGTCCGCCGAATTTTGTCAACACTTCCCTGCATTTGCAAAGTTCTTCATACATTGAATAAGCTTCAATCGAACGACCGCTCCCTTTTATCCCTTCCTCCGTTTTTGTCAATACAAACGCAGGTCTATGATAATGTTCTTTTAGTCTTCCCGCAATGATACCTGCCAGACTTTCATGACACTCTGGAAGATATACAACCAGAACACGATCCTTCTTCAGATCAGATTCTTCCACAAGACGTATTGCCTCTTCTGTTCCATTTACCGTCATCTCTTTGCGGCTGTCATTCAGGGCTTTCAGATCCCCCGCCAACCGGGCAGCTTCCTCCGGCTGTTTGGCACAAAGCATTTCGAGCGCACGCTTTGCTGTATCCAGACGTCCGCTGGCATTCAGACATGGTCCAAGTATAAAACCGATATGGTAAGTATTTATCTGCTCCGGTTCCAGATTATTGGCCCGCATCAATTCCAGAAGTCCCTGGTTCTCTGTAGTATGCAGACGTCTCAGCCCTTCCTTTACCAGAATACGGTTTTCCCCCTGAAGTTCCATTACATCTCCTACTGTGGCAATGGCCACATATTCTAAAAATTCTTCTGTCTCAGACTTTGGGATCCCCATTTGTTCATACAAGGCACAGATTACTTTCCATGCCACTGCAGCTCCGCAGAGTCCTTTAAACGGATACCCGCAATCAGCCTGCTTGGGATTAATAACTGCATCTGCGGGAGGCAGAATAAACTTACGTGCTCCATCCTCTCCTTCTTCATATGGTACCTCGTGATGATCTGTTACAATTACCTGCAGTCCCAATTCCCTGGCAATTCTGATCTGCTCTGAGGCAGCGATTCCGTTGTCGCAGGTAAGAATCATCTCAGCACCCTCCCGGGCCGCTTCACGAACCAGGGATTCATTCAAGCCATATCCATCTGTAATTCTGTTGGGAATCTGTGTATCTACATTGGCCCCTACCCGTTCCAGACCCCGCAAAAGGACATATGTTGCCATAATCCCATCGATATCATAATCACCGATAATCCGAATCTTCTTTTTTTCACGAATACCTGTATTCAGCAGCTCCACAGCCTTTTCTATATCCTTCAGCTGCCAGACATCTGCAAGATTTTTCAAATCGCCATGAAGGTATTCTTCCATTGCATCATATCCGATAACATCCCTGTTTCGTATCAGCCTTGCAATCACTGGATCAATGTGAAAATCCACTCCGATTTTCTGAAAATCAGCTTTTTTTGCCTTTACTACCCATTTTTCCATCTAATTACCTCAAAAAGGGCCGCCGCAATATCTGCAGCAGCCCTGTCTTTCTTATTTCTTTTTCGCCGGAGCGGAAACCTTTTTGCCCAGTTTCGTCTTGAACACATACCAAAGCGGACCCGTGATACATACAGATGTATAAGTACCGCAGACAACTCCGATGATGATAGGCAGAGCAAATTCCTTGACTGCCGGAACACCCATCAGATATAAAACAAAAATTGTTGCAAACGTTGTAAGTGATGAGTACAGCGTTCTTGTCAACGTCTGTGTGATTGATGTATTCACAATCACATCCAGATCATCTTTGCGCATAATCGGCAGATTCTCACGGATACGGTCAAAGATAACAATTGTTCCGTTGATAGAATAACCTAAAATAGTAAGCAGCACTGCAATAAATGTGGTACCTGCTGAGAACCGGAACCATGCATAGAATGCAATTACAACGACGATATCATGTACCAATGCAAGTACGGCACTGGAAGCAAACCGGATATCCTTGAACCGGAACCAGATGTACAGCAACATAAAGATAACAGCCACGATCACCGCAAGTATCGCATCCGATCTCATCTCATCACTCATGGTAGAAGAGATATTCTCTGCTGTAATTGCTGCTTTATCCACACCGAAATTATCTGCAAGAGACTGATTCAGCGTCTCTCTCTCCTCTACGGTAAGTTCACGTGTCTTAATAATAACGGCTTCACTGTCAACAACCTTCTGGAACATAATATTGGCATCACCGGTTACTTCCTGAACCACTGGCTGCACATCGCTGTCCAGCTGACTGATACTCATATCCTCCGGGAAAGTTACTGTTGTGGAAGTACCTCCGATAAATTCAAGGCTGAAATTCAGCGTGTGTCCATCCTTAGCCTGGAACACACCCATTCCCGCCGGTGCAGACAGAACCAACACTGCCGAAAGTATAAAGAAGATTTTTCTCTTTCCAACAAAATTTACAATCTTGCGTTCTTTCTGACGCCCAAAGAATTTTTCATCCTTAAACCCAACACCATACAAAGCACTGATCAGCATTCTGGAAATCAGCAGTGCGGAAATCATAGACAACACAATACCAAGCGCAAGTGTGATAGAGAATCCGCGGATTGTTCCTGTTCCCATGAAATACAGAATTCCTGCTGCAATCAGTGTTGTAACGTTGCCATCCAAAATTGCAGAAAAAGCTTTCTGAAAACCGGCTAAAATAGCGTTTCGTACACTTCTGCCGGCTGAAATTTCCTCACGGATACGGGCATAAATAATCACATTTGCATCCACTGCCATACCAATCGACAGGATGATACCTGCGATTCCCGGCAATGTCAGTGTTAAATCAAACGCATTCAAAGCCCCCAGCATCAGGAATGTATAAAGAATCAGCGACCATCCTGCCGCAATACCAGGAATCCGGTAAACACAGATCATGAAGATAACGATCAGGATAATCCCGATCAACCCTGCCACAACGCTGGTACTAAGCGCTTCTTGGCCAAGCTGTGCAGCTACAACGTTGGAGTACAGCTCCTCCAGTTCCAATGACAATGCACCGATACGAATGGTGGAAGCCAGTTCTCTGGCTGCATCAATGCTCTCCATACCGGTAATCTGACATTTCCCATCAGTGATTGCCGTCTGGACAGTAGGTGCGCTGATCACCTCTCCGTCATAAACGATGGAAATACTTTTTCCGATATTCGCCTGTGTAGCCTCTGCAAATTTGCTCTTGCCGCTGTCATTCAGCGTCAGATCAACAACATATTCTCTCTGATTTGTAGTTTGATCTGACTGCGTTACTCCCTGCGCATCGGCAATATCCGTTCCCTCCAGAACCGTATTTCCGTCCGGATCCTGAAACAGCAGTGAACCTGGCTTGCCCAGTTCCTGCAGAATTGTGTTGGCATCCGATGCTCCCGGAATCTCGATACAGATCCGGTTACTTCCCTGCTGGTAAACCTGAGCCTCTGTACTGTACTGTTCTACACGTTTCTGAAGTTTTCCGATCGTATCCTGCATATCTTCTGATGAAGGATTACTCTCCTTTGCCTGATAGGTGATGCTGACACCTCCGGACAGATCCAGCCCGGTACGAATATTCTTCATGGAACCGGTTCCTGTAGGCCCCCAGCCTGCAACCACCGTAAATCCCAGAAGAACGGTCACCAGCAACGTCACAATCAGAGTGATGATACTTTGATTTTTCTTCATGTCTTTTTTCCCCTTTGTCTTGAGATTTATTCTTCAGCTAATGCTGCCTTTATCATCAATGCACACTCAATCCGCTTTTGCTGCATCTTACATCCAACCTCGTAAACAGCGGTAATCTTCTGATGGAAGTTATAGGCATTTGCCGCACACCCACCGCTGCAGTAAAATCTCGCAAAACAGTTTCTGCATTCATCTTTGGCATAGACATTACACTGCTGAAATTCACAGATCAGATCTCTTTGCACGACACCTTCTTCCACATTGCCGAGCAAAAATGCTTCATTCCCCACAAACTGATGACAGGGATAGAAATCTCCCCACGGCGTGACCGCCAGATACTCCGTTCCCGAACCACAGCCGGACAAACGTTTGTACACGCAGGGACCTCCTGTCAAATCAATCATAAAATGAAAGAAATTAAACCCTCTTCCTTCTTTCTCCCGCCGAATCATCTCTTTTGCCAGAATGTCATACTGTTCAAAGATGATCGGCAAATCTTCCTCCCGGATGGCGTAATCGGCTTCCGGCGGAGCCACGACCGGTTCCACAGAAATCTGCTTAAAGCCAAGATCTGCCAGATGCAGGACATCTTTCGCAAAATCCAGATTGAAATGTGTAAATGTGCCGCGCACATAATACTTGTCCTGATTCCGGCTATCCGCAAATTTCTGGAATTTCGGTATAATCAGATCATAGCTTCCTTTTCCATTCCGGAAGGGACGCATGAAATCATGAACTTCTTTTCTTCCGTCAATGCTTAAAACGACATTTCCCATTTCTCGATTGCAGAATTCCATGATCTCATCATTTAACAAAACTCCATTGGTTGTCAATGTGAAACGGAAATTCTTATTATGTACTTTTTCCTGTTCCCTGCCATATGCAACCAGATCCTTCACCACCTGCCAGTTCATAAGCGGTTCTCCGCCGAAGAAATCCACTTCCAGATTCCTTCTGCTTCCGGAATTGGCGATCAGAAAATCCAAAGCCTTTTTCCCCACTTCAAAGGACATCAAAGCCCTTCTTCCGTGATATTCACCTTCCTCAGCAAAGCAATAACGGCAGGCAAGGTTGCAGTCATGCGCAATGTGAAGACAAAGTGCCTTTACAACGACCGGCCGGTCCCGAAAAGCATCCACGGCCTTTTCGTAAATATCTGTTGTAAACAACATTCCCTGTCTTTTCAATTCTTCGCATTCTTTCACTGCTTCTCTTATCTCGTCCAACGGATACCTGACTTCCAGATTACGGCTGATTTCTTCTCCGTCATCGGACTTCTGCATCTGTTCCAGCACGTCATATACCAGATCATCAACTACATGAACCGAACCGCTGTTAATATCCAGCACGATGTTGTATCCATTGCTTTTATATTGATGTATCAAAAGCCTTCTCCCTTCAAGACAATGTTCCCATAACCTTGCGGCCTGGGAACATTGATTCTTTCTCTGCGTTCTATTACTAGTGTACTGTCCCGTTCACTAGAGCGTGTCTGCAGGAATTCTCCCACAGACCTGTCACCAGACCAATCAGGGTCTGGTCGCATAATCAGTTTTTATGTTCGCAGCTCTGGTTTCCTACAGTACAAGAAGTCTTGCATGCAGACTGGCAGGAAGTCTGACATTCGCCGCATCCGCCTTTTTTCACTGTATTCTGTAAACTTTTGGTATTCAAAGTTTTGATATGCTTCATCGCTTGTTCCTCCTTATATTTTAGCTAGATATGATTATAACATAGCCTTCTCAATTTTTAAAGTGTTTTTTTATGATAGCATTCCCCCTCCCATGCCTCCTCCGACGCAGAGCAACATCGTAGTGATCACATGGGTAGCTACAGAGGGCATCCCCTGATATGCAATTGCTGAAATCACCAGCGCTATCACAAAATAAGCCGCACCAAGCCCCATGCCCCAGAGAAATTTTCTCCTTCCCATGGTCTTTCCCAAAATGAAGCCCCCGAGGAAACAAGACAGCAGATACGTTATGATGATTCCAATATTCACATTCCCCTCATTCAAGTCCAGTTTCAGCAGAAGAAATGCAAGAATCATCAGACAAACAGTAGTCAATAGATATGCTGCCAGAAGTGCTTTCAATACACGTAACATCTTTTGTACAACCGGCTGTGTCTGATTCATAAAAAGTCCCTCCCATATTTATACTATATGGGAGGGTTGTTCACAATATGTTAGGAATTGTTCAAAATCTGCATGCCTCATGGAACGTATTCCATTCTTCTGCTGCCTGCGCGCGCATACAATTACGCTTTCTTTCCATCTTCATTCCTGCAAGTGAGACACCCATCAGCAATGCCATCACAGAAGATACAGTAAGCGGCAGCACCTGATTCGTATCACCGGTCTTCACATATGCTCTGGACCTGCCTGAGGTTCTCGACGGCGTCTGTGTTGTCACTTTCTTGGCAGTACTTCCGGAAGAACTCTTTTTTGTTGTGGAAGAGCCAGAATTACTCCCCTTATTTGAAGACTTCGTTCCATTCCCTGATGTACTGCTTCCACCGCCTGATGAAGTATTCCCTTTATTAGAGCTATTGTTATTATTTCCTGTGCTGTTTCCTGCACTGGCACTCTGATAAAAATCATCTGTATTCCCTACCAGAATGCTTCCAATTGAACGTTTACCGGATCCTGCTGTATTAGCTGCTGTGGCAAGCGCTGACAATTGATCCTCTTTCGCCGTTTCCGCTGCTTTTGCTGTGCGTTCTTCTTCTGTATCCACCGAACTGGTCTCGTCACCTTCGTTCTCAGACTCATAAGCAACATTTGCAGAAAGTGCCATCATTTTCTTCTCTTCAACTTGCTGGTCTTCAATATCACTTACTTTCGTCTCATTCTCCTGCTTCTTATCTTCCGTGCTCTCTTCTTCCAATCCACCGTCCTGCTGCTTATCTTTTTCCTGCTGCCCCTCCGTATTGTTGTCTGAAACAATCGGGCTTTCTTCCGGAATTTCCATATCTTCCGGTCCTGCCGTTGGTTCCGGTGTCGGTGTCACTCCCGGCTGAGGTGTAATCTGTGGTGTTGGTGTTACCGTAACCTCTGGTGTTGGCGTTACTGTAACCTCCGGTGTTGGCGTTACTGTAGCCTCTGGTGTCGGCGTCGCTTCCGGTGCTGCCGTAACCTCCGGTGTCGGCGTCACTTCCGGCGTTGCTGCAGCCTCTGGTGTCGGCGTTGCCTCCGGTGTTGTCACAACCAGAGAGTCCTGATAATTTTTTAAAGTCTGAACCTGAATTCCTGCGGGAATCTTTGTCTTTTCCGCTTCATCCAACTTTGTCTCCCCACAAAGTATGATCCTGCCCTTCTCACCTGTCAGTTTCAGTGCCTGATCCAATGATTTTACCGCATTTTTCTCTGAAGCTCCGTCCGCTTCATCCTTTCCAGCCTTGGTATCAAGAAAAATAACCTTTCCTTCCTTTTTCCCACTCTGCACTTGCTCCTGCATTTTTCCTCCGGCGGCCGATGTTGCCATAACCGGATAAACATTGGAAATTGTCAGCACCAATGCAAGCACAATCCCTGCCGCCTTCGTATTCCTCATCTTCTTATTCCTCATACTCCCTGCTACTCCTCTTATGTAAACTTAATATTTTACAATTTATTACATTTATATTACAAAACGTTCCATGGCATTTATTATATCATAGAATTCTAAAATACGACACCCCTAAATTTATACTTTTTTCATGAAATTTCGATCCGGAATCCGTTATTTTCAATAATCCTTTCTACCCTTTTTTCACACTTTCGTAACAACTCCTCATTATCATACTTTTTCCTTTCACGAAAAAACATCCGCCCAAATACAGCCGGATGTTTTCTCACTTTATTCTTTTGTTAAAGAAGTCAATTTCTCCGGCTCTCTTTGAAGAATTTCCATAAATTCCTCCCCGTTAATCGTTTCCTTCTCATACAAAAATTTTGCCAGTTCATGTAACTTCGCCATATTCTCTTTCAGCAGATGCTCCGCCTTCTCATATGCCTGTCCCACAACCTGAATTACCTTTTTATCAATCTCAGATGCCGTCTGCTCTGAACACATCAGAGTCGTATCATTTCCCAAATATGGATTATTTACCGTCTCAAAAGCAACCATTCCGATTTCGTCATTCATGCCGAACCGGGTAATCATAGCACGAGCCATCTTTGTCGCCTGCTCGATATCATTGGATGCACCGGTGGTGACAGAATGAAATACCAGATCCTCCGCCACACGTCCTCCGGTAAATGTTGCAATCCTGTTCTCTAATTCCTCTTTCGACATCAGATTATGATCTTCCTCATCTACCTGCATCGTATATCCCAATGCGCCCGATGTTCTTGGAATAATCGTAATTTTGGTAACCGGTGCAGAGTGCGTCTGCAAAGCAGCCACAAGCGCATGTCCTACTTCATGATAAGAAACGATCAGTTTTTCCTTATCCGAAAGAATTTTATTCTTCTTCTGATATCCGGCTATGACAACTTCCACGCTCTCTTCCAGATCAGCCTGAGTCACAAACTTCCGTCCATCCCTGACTGCCCGCAGGGCCCCCTCGTTAATCATATTGGCTAATTCTGCACCGCTTGCACCCGAAGCTGCCCGGGCAATGGATGCAAAATCCACATTGTCACTGATCCGGATATTCTTTGCATGTACTTTCAGGATCTCCTCACGACCTTTCAGATCCGGAAGCTCCACCGGAACCCGGCGGTCAAAACGACCCGGACGCAGCAATGCCGGATCCAGGGACTCCGGACGATTGGTGGCGGCAAGAATAACCACTCCTTTCTTCCCGTCAAATCCATCCATCTCTGTCAGCAGCTGATTCAGCGTCTGCTCACGTTCATCATTTCCGCTGAATCCGCCGCCGTCACGCTTTTTACCAATTGTATCAATCTCATCAATGAATACAATACAAGGAGCTTTGTCATTCGCCTGTTTAAAAAGATCACGAACCTTGGCGGCGCCCATACCCACAAACATCTCTACAAATTCAGAACCTGAGATGGAAAAGAACGGAACATTTGCCTCGCCTGCCACAGCTTTTGCAAGTAATGTTTTACCGGTTCCCGGAGGTCCCACCAACAGTGCTCCTTTCGGCATCTTGGCACCGATTTCCGTATACTTCTGCGGATTATGCAGAAAATCTACAATTTCCTGCAAAACCTCCTTGGCCTCATCTTCGCCGGCTACATCGCGGAACTTAATACCGGTCTCCGACTGTACATAAATTTTCGCATTACTTTTGCCGAAACTCATGGCATTTCCCATGCCTCCGCCCATCTTCTTTGTCAATTGGCGCATCAACAGCTGTCCCACCGCAATCATAAGCACAATCGGCAAAAGCCAGGAAATCAAAAACGTAAGAATCGGAGAAGCTTTCTCCACAATCGGGGTTCCGTATCTGGAAATCCCCTTTTCCTCCAATTGAGAAATCAGATCCGCATCCTCCAGATATCCTGTTTTATAATAATTTTCTCCGGATTTATCCGTGAATGTGATTTTATCATCCTTCTCAATCTGTACGGCACCGATATCACCTTCCCTTATCATCTCTTTAAAGACACCGTAATCAACTTCTTTCACCTGCCGTTCCAAAACTTTTGGAAAAAACAATGCATTCATCAGAAGTATGGCTACAATGGCTACAAGATAATAAAAAGCCATCGGCTTCTTCGGTGATTTCACTTCTTTCATATGCTGCCTCCCTTCACAGTTCTCTTACTTATGAATAATACGCATCTTTTTTTCGGAAGTCAACAATTCCCGACGACTTTATAAAATATTAATGAGCGGCATTCTTTCTTTAGTTTTTCTCTTCTTCCGCCTTCTGTTCAGCTGACAAACGCTGATGTACAGCATCCACTACTGACTGAAGCACTTTGATACGGGCATAATATTTACAATTCCCTTCCACAATAATCCACGGAGCATATGTGGTAGAGGTTCGAACCAGCATTTCATCCACTGCCGTCTCATAGAGTTCCCACTTTTCCCGGTTTCTCCAGTCTTCATCCGTAATCTTCCATTGTTTTTCAGGGTTCTCCATCCTTTCTCTGAAACGGCGTTCCTGCTCATCCTTATCAATCTGCATCCAGAATTTCAAAACAATTGCCCCGTGTTGATGGAGATTTTTCTCCATATCATTGATCTCCTGATAAGCACGCTGCCACTCATGCTCACTGCAGAAACCTTCAATACGCTCCACCATTACTCTTCCGTACCACGTTCGGTCAAAGACGGCAATATGACCATCCTTCGGCATATGCTGCCAGAAGCGCCAGAGATAATGATGCACTTTCTCTATGTCATTTGGTGCAGATACAGGATTTACCTGATAACCGCGCGGATCCATGGTTTCTGTCAGACGTTTGATGGCACCGCCCTTTCCTCCGGCATCCCAGCCTTCAAACCCGATTACCATAGGAATTCTCCGCCGATACAATTCCCCGTGAAGTCTTGCAATCTCACTTTGCAGCTCCGATAACTTTTTCTTATACTGAGCCTGTGTCAATTTCAGAGACAAATCTACATTCTGAAGACTGGAGGTCCGAAGCACCTCATCTTTCTGTATCGGCTCTGCTGCCGGTTGTTCTTCCTCTTTTTTTACCCGCCTTGTTTTCCGGACTGATTTTTCAGCAAGCTGTGTATCCTTTTTTTGAACTGCCGCCTGAAGTGTTGTAATCACTGCCGTATAGATTTTTGCTGTGGCAAATTCCCGATCCATAGATTCAATCAACGTCCAGTGGGCATAGTCGGTATCCGTCTTTTCCAACATTTCATCATTCATCTGCTTATACTCATCGAACTGGTGATTACGCTTCAGGTCATCCTTCGTCACCCGCCATGCACTGAATGGTGAATCCTGCAGTTTTTGAAATCTTTTTTTCTGTTCCTTCTTTGAAATACAGAGAAATAGTTTTATCAACACCGTGCCTCCATCAGCCAACTGCCGTTCAAAAGAATTGATTTCCTCATAGGCAGAAGCAAGCTGACTCTTCGGTGTAACTTTATCAAACCGATCAATCAGTACTTTTCGATACCAGCTCCGGTCATAAAGTGCAAATTGTCCTTTTGCAGGTGTCTTTGTCCAGAAACGCCACAGGAACGGGTGCATACGTTCCTCTTCTGTCTCCTTTCCAACCGCATACACAGAAAATCCCCGGGGATCCAACGCACGTATCAATCTGCTGATCTGATACCCTTTCCCCGCCGCACCAAACCCTTCAAAGACGACCATAACCGGAATCCCCAGTTCTTTGCATCTCCGCTGAAGACGCCCCAATTCGGGTTCCAACACCTCCATACGCTCTTTAAAGTCCTTCTTCGTCATCTTTTTGGTCAAATCAATTTGTTCCAGCATAGAACTCCCTCCTATTCATTCTTATGAATCCCTGCTTCTGTCATTACACCCTGTCTATTGCTCCTACAAATGTTCTGAAAATCATGAAACGATCATCTCCTTGTAATACCTTTCTATGAAAGTCCCGGACAGCAGCCATGAACCGGAGTGTGCTGGCACACGCAGGGTCATGGAGTCCGTTTACTTACTATATTGTAAGTATATACCATTTACAGAAGCAATAAAAGACTTTTCTGTAAATTTATCTTTTTTCTGTTATGTCTACAACAATATAATATTTTTTAAATTTTTATAAGAATTTTGATGAATTTTCTCCTTTATTATAGCATAATAATGTCATCACAAGCAAAACAAGAGAAAATTTATTCTTTCAAAAGAAACGAGGTGTTTTTATGTCGATGGACAAGCTTTCCTATCTAAAACAAATCCTTAACAACAGCACTCATACCGTAGCCTTGTGCGGTTCTGGTATGCTGAAAGAATGCGGTCTCTCCAGCCTGAAATCTCCAAATTACAGCTATGAAATCGAAGAAAAATATGGAGTATCCCCGGAATATATCTATACCAGCGCTTATTTTAACACGAGACCTGAAAAATTTTATGAATTTTTCAAAGAGGAAATGCTCACTTTAAACCTGACCCCCGGTCCATCCTCTTATGCAATGGCAGAACTGGAACGTCTGGGGCTTCTCAAGTGCATTATTACAACGAACGTTTTTGAGCTGGATACAAAAGCAGGATGCCAGAATGTGATTCACCTTCACGGAACAGCCAATCACTTCATCTGTCCTCATTGCCAACGTATCTACGCCAAAGATTACGTGCTCAACTCCGAGAAAGTGCCCCGCTGTGAATCCTGCGGCTATACAATCCGCCCCAAGCTTCTGCTTTACGGCGAGATGCTTGACAGTCAGATTATGACAAGAACTGCATTGGAGGTTGAAAAAGCAGACACTCTTCTTTTGCTTGGAACCACTCTGGAGTCAGATGTTTTTCACCACTATATCAAGTATTTCAGCGGCAGCAACCTTGTACTCATCCATAAGGAACCCCACCATCAGGATTATCGTGCTGATCTGGTGATCCTGGACAAACCCGAGAATGTGCTGCCCCGACTTGTAAATCCATTCTGAACATTCATATTATTTACAAAACAGCGTAAATATAAAATGAGATTTCCTAATATTGGAGAGCTGTTTGAAAAAATATTGGAAGAAAAAAAGAATTGTACTGATCCTCGGGTCCGGATTTCTCCTGGGGTGCATTGGAATCGGCAATACACTTAAGAACCTGAATTTCCCTGTCTTCGTACACTCGGAAGTAAGCGATCTTGAACAACAGGACACGGAAAACGAACAGAAAGATTACATAAAATGGGTGGACTTCAACGTCTGCTATCAGGCTTTGGAAGATGCCTATCTGTGGGATGTAAAAACGCACGGACAGGAAGTGGAATTACACTGGATCTCTCTGCTTGCCTATCTCGCCTGCAGAAACGGGGGAGATTTTTCTGATTATCATTCTTCTGATATGGATACCATAGCAGAAATTCTGATCAATCATGAAACCACACTGGAAGAGATGACCAAAGATAAGAAATATTATTCCTACTATCTGGAAGCCTATACAGCAGTACTTGACGGTATGGTTGGAACCTATGAAATTCAGATTGATGGGGAAAACGGTGAAAAAACCTGGGAAACCAAATACGGCTTAAAAGCATTTTCTCCTATTGCAAAAGGGTTCGAATACTATGATTATGATGATTTCGGAAAACCACGGGCCTATGGATACAGCAGACCTCATCTTGGACATGATATGATGGGACAGATTGGTACTCCAATTACAGCGATAGAATCTGGTTATGTAGAAGCACTTGGCTGGAATCAGTATGGCGGATGGCGGATCGGTATCCGAAGTTTTGATAAAAAACGGTACTATTACTATGCACATCTACGCCAGAATTTTCCTTACTATCAGACACTGAAAGAAGGAAGTATCGTACAGGCCGGTGATGTGATCGGTTATATGGGGCATACCGGATACAGTTCCACTGAAAATGTAAACAATATCGAAACGGTTCATCTTCACTGGGGCTTACAATTGATTTTTGACGAATCACAGAAAGACGGGAATAACGAAATCTGGATCGACTGCTATCAGCTGACTCGTTTTCTGGCACAAAACCGCTCCGAAACCTGCAAAGATCCGGAAACCAAAGACTACAACAGAGTCTATGAAATAAAAGACCCTGCAGCAAATGAGAGGAGTTCACAGACATCGTGAACTCCCCTCATTTGCCATAATTCAAAATTTATTTAATATTTTTTATATTATTTATTTTCGAAAATTATAAAATACAAAGACACCAACATCCGATTTTTCTTTCACTTGCATCCATACGTCTCTTTCCTGTATAATGGCACCATCCGCAAAGAACACCGATTCTCGAAGAATTTCGCAATCGCCTATTGATTAACTACAAAAAAGGATGTATACTGCTATGATTTATCATCATATTGAGAAAGGGATCTTTCTTTCCCGCCCCAACCGTTTTATCGCCCATATTGAATTAAATTCCCGAAAAGGAGTTACTGAAATCTGCCATGTCAAAAATACCGGACGCTGCAGGGAACTGCTGATACCAGGCACCGAAGTATTTATTCAGAAATCTGATAATCTCTCCCGCAAAACCAAATACGATCTGATAGCCGTAAATAAAAACGGAACTCTGATCAACATGGATTCTCAAGCCCCCAATCTTGCCGCTGCGGAATGGCTTGCGAACGGAAATCTGTTCTCTGCAAATGCTGTCATCCGCCGTGAAGTCACTTTCGGAAGCTCCCGGTTTGATCTTTATATTGAAGACGGTGACCGTAAAGCATTTATGGAAGTAAAAGGTGTCACACTGGAAGATCATGGCGTTGCCCGATTTCCGGATGCTCCAACCAAACGCGGAATCAAACATATCCAGGAATTGATTTCCTGTCAGAAACAAGGATACGAATCCTATCTTCTCTTTGTCATTCAGATGAAGGGAATCGATCACTTAGAGCCAAACGATACCACCCATCCTGCCTTTGGAGATGCACTCCGGGAAGCAGCAGAACTGGGAGTCAGTATCCTGGCTTATGATTGCCTGGTGAAACCGGATTTGATGCTTATTGACCAGAAAATCCCGGTTTCCCTAAAATCTGCTTCACTTTAAAATAATCGAACGAAATGCGCAGGATCTTTGTTCAAACACGTTCCCGTACGCAATTAAAAAAGAAATCGGACAGAACATCTTTCTCGATGTACTTTCCGATTTCTTTTTAACAGACACACGTTGTTTTATTTTTGATTGTTACTCCGTCTCGGCCTGAAATAGAATATTACCGTTAAACACCTCCAGAATCACGTTACATGCCGCTCCCAGCAGCCGGGCATCTTTTCGGAAGCCTGCCCGCTTCACTGCAATATCAGACTGGCCTTGTATAAACTTATTGGCATTGATGTTACACTCCAGATACTCCAGATACTGATCCGGGAGATATACCCCCTCTTCTCCAATAAGTATTGATTCCGGATGCAGCAGATTAATACTGCTGACCAAAGCAACGGAAATATCTTCCATCATTTCTTTCAAAATCTGATCTGTCTTCCCCTCAGAAACATGACTGCAAAATTCTTCAAATGTCCTGTTTTCTCCTGTCGCCGATTTCATCTTCTCCAACACAACACCGCTTCCCGCGTAAGCCTGAAGACAGCCGTGATGCCCGCAAATACAGGAATTCCCATGAGGATTAATACATACATGTCCAATCTCAGGCGCATACCCCTTACGATTACGGAACAATTCTCCTTCTGTAATTACAGCAGAATTGATTTCATCCGCTATTCCCAGATAAATAAAATCGTGATCTTCCTTTCCCTCTCCGTACAGAGCCTCTGCCAGAGCAGCACTATTCCCATCCCGATCCATAAATACCGGATAATCATAACGATTTCGTAATGCTTCTGTTACTTCGACATTTTGAATACCATAAAAATCAGATGGATTCAGGATTGTTCCACGGGTTCCATCAATCGGCCCGATACTTGCAATACCGATCCCAAAAATTTTCTGCTCTTTCTGAAGCATCTGGTCAATCAAATGACAGATATTCTCAATCAGAGCGGATTCCGTCAATTCTGAACCAAAAGTTTTCTTTTCCCTTTCTAATATCTGGAGATTTAAATCGCAGAGCACAGTTTCACAATAAGTTTTACCGATCAATACACCAATCACTTTCGGCGCCTCAGGTGCAACCTTGACGGTAATTGGATTACGGCCTCTGATATCATTGGGCCGTTCTTCTGCTTCTTCTAAAATATGATTCCGGCGGAACTCCGCAACAATGTTCGTAATTGTCATCTTTGTTAACTTTGTTTCTCTGGCCAACTCAATCCTGGAATGACATCGACCTGTAGCAATCAGTCTTAAAATCAGACCCCTGTTATGCTGGCTGGAAACACGGCTGTTTTCACCTGTCCTTCTCATCCTATCACCTTTCTCCCTTCCATACATCCATTTTTCATAACGGTTCATAATCTTCACAATTATCGCCCCACCAAAGATAGTGCATCAAAACAAAAATCTGCCCCCAGAAATTTCATTTTTTCTAATTATACAATAATTTTTCTTCAATAGCTACCAGAAGTTAAAACTTTTCTCCCCCAATCCTTCACACTCTGCCGGATGCCCGAACCGATCGAGTAGGAAGAATTTTTCTTAAATTAGCATACCGCACAAAATTCAGGTCTCTTTTCCCTACTTTCTTATCAAGTTTATTTAGCATGATATTCGCTAATAATGGTGAAAGATTTCCTCCTTTCGGTGTTCCCATCATAAAGTCCTCATATTCATCATCTATCATAATTCCGCCTGTATCAGAAACAGAATGAGGTCTCTGGTTATATCAAGCTTCAGGATCATAAAAAGAGAAAGGCCCGTGCGTATGTAGAAGATATCAGTAAATACTACACCATAAAGTGGATAGTCTATGAGGATGAACGTTATTATATCTGCCCTAACGGAAAAAAACTGCTGCATATCCACATAGAAACCAGACAGCAGGAAGGCTATACCCAGACCTTCCAGATGTATGGATGCGACGACTGCAGCGGATGTGAGCGCAAAGCCAGATGCTTATATAAATATGATGCCGAAAAAGACGGGGATAAAAAGAAAGTCATGAAAATCAATGAGAAGAACGGAAAGAGAAATCCCATGCGAACATACGGGATCTCGAACCGTCAGATACAGTCTTTCCAGACGGAAGGTTATTTTGGCAATATCAAGGAAAATGAAAATTTTATTACCGTTCTTTCGAGAAACAGAAAAGAACATTCCCACAAGAAAATCAAGTATTAAAAACTCTTGATTTTTGTGGGAATGTTCTTATTCTTTGTTAATGGGACTAAAAATTGTTACTAACCGACAGCCCCTTACTCTAATTTTAATTAATATTATAAACTTAATTTATAGTAGCTTCTTTCTTGCTGTTTTTTACTGCACACATTTTTCTGGATTTTCAAAAATTTTCTTATCGATTGTTAATCGCCGTAATCAACGCATCAATACTTGCACGGATAATATCGGCATCCACACCTGCACCCCAGGCAAGGCTGCCGTCCGGTTTCCGGATACCCACATACGCAATCGCCTTGGAACTGGAACTCTGCTCCAATGCATGTTCCTGATACGTAACAAGATCAAATTTCAGGTTGTATGCTTTCTTCATCGCATTGCTTACTGCATTCAGACGGCCATTACCGACTGCAGTAGTTGTAATCTCCTTACTTCCATTGAATCCGGAAGTAACCTCTGTCTCAATTCCGCCGTCCGGAAGCTGTCTGAAGTGAACACCGTTGACATGATACGGAGTCACTACATTTTCAAAGGTCTGCTTAAAGAGCGTGAAAATCTCGTCCGGCAAGAGTTCTTTGTGCAGATGATCGGAAAGTGCTTTGGCTGCATAGCCCATAGCTTCCCGCATCTTCGGCGGCAGATTCAGACCGTATTTTGTCTCCAGTATATAACCTACTCCGCCTTTTCCGGACTGACTGTTGATCCGGATGACATCTGCATCGTAATTTCTTCCCACATCGGTAGGATCAATCGGCAGATACGGCACTGTCCAATGTTCTGGATCTTCTGTCTCAATCCAATGCATTCCCTTTGCAATCGCATCCTGATGAGAACCGGAAAATGCAGCAAATACCAGTGCACCGCTGTACGGACTTCTCTCATCCACCTTCATTCCTGTATAAGATTCATATTTTTCACAGACATCCGGCATATCAGAGAAATTCAACTCAGGATCTACGCCCTGCGAATACATATTCATAGCCAACGTTACAATATCCACATTACCAGTACGCTCTCCATTACCGAATAAGGTTCCTTCAATTCGGTCTGCGCCTGCCAGGATACCCATCTCTGCATCGCTGACACCGCATCCACGGTCATTGTGAGGATGAAGAGAAAGAATCACATTCTCACGGTATTTCAGGTTCTTGCTCATATACTCAATCTGGCTTGCATAAACGTGGGGCATGGAAAGCTGTACGGTACTCGGCAGATTGATGATTGCTTTTCTGTCCGCCGTAGGTTTCCAGACATCCAGCACCGCATTACATACTTCCAGCGCATATTCTGGCTCTGTTCCTGTAAAACTCTCCGGTGAATACTCAAAACGGAAATTACCCTCAGTCTCATCTGCCAGCTTTTTCAAGAGTTCTGCACCGTCAACGGCAATCTTCAAAACCTCTTCCTTAGATTTTTTAAATACCTGCTGACGCTGTGCAAAGGAAGTAGAATTATAAACGTGAACAATTGCCTGCTTGCAACCATCCAGTGCCTCAAAGGTTTTACGGATAATATGCTCTCTTGCCTGTGTCAATACCTGCACGGTAACATCATCTGGAATCAGATTCTGCTCAATCAGCGCACGTAAAAACTCATATTCAGTCTCTGACGCAGCCGGAAATCCGACCTCAATCTCCTTAAAACCGATTTTTACCAGTAATTTAAAAAACTGAATCTTCTGTTCCAGACTCATCGGGATTACCAGTGCCTGGTTTCCGTCACGTAAGTCAACACTGCACCAGATCGGAGCTTTCTCCACATATTCCTTTGTCACCCACTCCTGATAACCTGCTGGCGGCATATAATACTGTCTCTTATACTTGTTCGGATTCATCATGATTCATTTTCCTCCCTATTTCTATTCTATTTCTGTTTCTGCAGCTCTTGCACCCGCTGCCTGCAAAAGAAAAAGCCCTTCGTACTTACAGTTTATCTGTAAGAGACGAACGACTGCTATTCAAGTCCTGCGCGGTACCACTCTTATTTGTGAAAGCTTCACACACTCTGGGGATACGGATTCTATCAATCTTATATCCTGCCCGTGTAACGGTGGGCTTCCGTCTGCGCCTACTTTTCCAAAGAATTTCAGGCAGCCGCTCAGAGGGCAGTTCCAAAAGTTCTCTCTACTGCTTCACATCACCCAGCAGCTTTCTGGAATCGAAATACTGATGTACTAATCCTCGTCCTAGCATTTTGCTTTTCCTTTTCTTAACTAATAAGATAACATGTGTAGACTCTCTTGTCAACCGTAAAATCACTTGACTTTCTGCAGTTTCCTGTGTATCTTCTTTTTATTTCTTTTCCTCCCCGCTGTTGCCAATGGTATTTTTCATAATAACCAATCCACGCTCGATATAAGAGTATAAGGTTTCTGCCAATTTCGGGTCCAGACAATTCCAGATTTCATTCACGGTTCCAAGAGAATATGCTTTTCCGCTCATGACCAGAGAAGGGGGATAAGCCATTTTCTTATACAAAACCGCAAAATCAGCCGCGTCTGCCACTGTCTGAGATTTTTCCAGCTTTCGATATCTCTTGATATTCATACCCAGCCGGGAGGCCATCTCCTCCTGTGTCAGCCTATTTACCCAACGCAGAATATACCAGATTGGTTTATTCGTATGCACATGCTGATGCAGAATTTCTACCTGCTGCATATAATCCATCTGTACCTCTTTCTCCAAAGTCTTAAGTCCCTGAGTCACAGCCCAGACAATCAACTCCATCAATTCCGGCCGCTCGTCCTGCGAACAGCGGTCCATCAAATGATCCAATGCACTGGTTGCAGACTTTTTCCCTGTAATCAGATAATCAATATCCATATTATTTTTCAAAAGTTCCTGCAGACTCTTATAAGATATAATTAACTGCCCTTTCTCAACTTTACAATAATGACTCTGCGTCAACCCCATTCTTTTACCCATCTCTTCCTGATTGATACTCATCTCTTTGCGATAGGCCTTCAGATGTTTTACCACATCTCTATATTCATCTGCCATATAAACAATTCTCCATTCTTACCAGGCATCACAAAATTTCGTACTGTATATAACCTAAGTATTATTTTAAATTGTTTCTTACGGCCTATTTATAGCCCAATTTTGAATATTTCACAGAAAGTCTGCCTGACATACAAAATAAAAGAAAGCTTTCAACCATGATTATCTCAGATACTCAGGATTGAAAGCTTTCTTTTATTTTTCTATCACAATTATATGATCACAGGATTGGAAGATTTCCGGCGGTTTCTGATCGGTAAGAATCACCGATGCATCCATGGGAGCAAATGTTACGGAACTGATATTTCCAAACTTGGAATGATCACATAACACATAGCTTTTCTGGCAGGATTCCAACGCTGTTTTTTTCACTAATGCTTCATTGTAATCCGGTGTCGTATATCCCGCCTTTTTGCTGACACCGTTGGTTCCGAAGAAGCCCTTGCTGAAATGGTAATTCAGAATATTTAAAATTGCCTGATTTCCGACAATTGCCTCTGTGGTTCCTTTCAGTTCCCCGCCGATCAGCAGCACACGGAAACCTGCAGCCGCCAACCGCTTTGCATGATCCACAGCATTCGTGACAAAAGTCGCACCTCTTTCCGTAATATAAGGAATCATATGACCAGTTGAAGTCCCGGCATCCAGATATACAAAATCCTCCGCTTCAATCAAAGATGCTGCATAACGGGCAATCAACTGCTTTTCCTCCTTATGCAGTCCTTCCTTCTGCGCCACAGAAGGCTCTGCGGACGTAAAAGAAGCATCTGCTGTCACAGCCCCTCCGAAGACCTTGACCAGACGCCCCGCCTGATCAAGTGTGTTCAAATCTCTTCTTATGGTGGACTCCGAAGTATTTAAAATCTCCTTCAGTTCTGTTACGGTAACACTTTTCTTCTTCTCCAGCAATTTCAATATCACATCATACCGCTTTTCCGTCAGCATCTTTCTCCTCCCGATACTTTATCTCATGTTCTCCTTCTTATACGCTTCCACATCCGTCTCAAGAATCGTTTTACGGATAGGCAGAATTCTTCCGGGAGATACAGACAATTCGTCCACACCCATTGCCAGAAATTCCTTTGTCAGTTCCGGGTCCGCACCCAGTTCGCCACAAATTCCGACCCAGATTCCCGCTTTGTGGGCATTCTCCACAACCATAGAGATCATACGCAGTACTGCCGGATGGTGAGGATCATAAAATATATCCAGTTTCGGATTCTGGCGATCCACTGCCAGTGTATACTGCGTCAGATCGTTGGTCCCGATACTGAAAAAATCCACCTCTCTGGCAAGCTCTTCACTGACCATCACCGCTGCCGGAGTCTCGATCATGATTCCCTGTTCCGGATTCCCATAGGCAATCTCCTGCATTTGAAGCTCTGCCTTTACTTCCTCTGCCAATTCTTTGATTCGCTTTACCTCCCATACACTTGTGATCATCGGATACATAATGGACAGATTCCCATAAGCGCTTGCCCGAAACAACGCCCGAAGCTGGGTCTTAAAGATTTCCGGATGCGTCAGGCAAATTCGGATTGCCCGAAATCCTAACGCAGGATTTTCTTCCTGTTCCATCTCAAAATAGTCACATTGCTTATCTGCTCCGATATCCAGGGTACGAATAATCACTTTTTTGCCTTCCATGGTCTCTGCCGCCGTTTTATAGATCAGAAACTGCTCTTCTTCTGTCGGATAATGATTCTTCTCAAGATAGATGAATTCACTGCGAAACAGTCCGATACCGCCTGCATCATTTTGCTGCACCATGGACAGGTCTTTGATATCACCGATATTAGCATATAACATGACTCTTTTCCCGTCAAGTGTTACATTCTCCCGGCCCTTCAGCTGCAGAAGCAGTTCTTTTTTCTCCTGCTCCTCCCGAAGCCTCAATTCCATCTCCTTTAAAGTCTCTTCCTCCGGCTCCACATATACCATACCATGAATTCCGTCCACCACTGCAAGCTTGCCGTCAACGGATTCATCCAACGGAATCGCTGTACCGATCAATGCAGGAATTCCCATAGTTCTTGCAAGAATCGCCGTATGAGAATTCACAGAGCCATGCACGGTCACAAAAGACAATACCTTCTCTTTGTCCAATTGAACCGTCTCAGAAGGCGCAAGATCCTCTGCCAGAATGATCACAGGCTCCGACATATTCATCTTTTCCGAACTGCTGCCATTCAGGACAGAAAGCACCCGCTCTGATATATCTTTGATATCTGCGGCACGTTCTCTCATATATGCATCATCCATATCCGCAAACATCTGGGAGTAACTGTCACTAGTGGATGCAACAGCATATTCTGCATTGACGCTTTGCGTCTTTATAATGTTTACAACAGATTCATTGTATCCTCCATCCTCCAACATCATCTGATGAATCTCAAAAATTGCAGCGTCTGCTTCTCCAACCTCCTGCAAAGCCTTCTCATATAACTCCTGAAGCTGGGTGAGCGCCATGCTCTTTGCGGACTCATAGCGTGCAATTTCCGCCGCCGCATCCGCAATTTTCACACGCTTTACTTGCTGTTCACGCTTCTTGTAAACGCTGATCTTCCCTATGGCGATTCCACCAAAAACACTCTTACCTTGATATATCCGCATATCCTTCTCCTCTCAAAGCTTCCTCACAGGCGATTGCGAAACGCTAAATTGATATTGTAAGAGTTCTGCAATCGCTTACTTCTTCATAACTTTTAAAGAGTTTCTTTCATAAATCTGCTGATTGCCTCAAAAGCCTCCTCTTCGTCTTCTCCTTCAAACGTAAGAGTCACTTCCTGTCCTGCCTTCACTGCCAGTCCCATAACTCCGAAAATCCGCTTACAATCACCGGATTTTCCGTCCTTTACCAGTTTGATCGCACTTTTAAATTTGCTTGCCTCTTTTACAAGCAACCCTGCCGGACGTGCATGGATTCCTTCTGCGTCTGTGATTACATACTTGAATTCTTTCATGATACAATTCTCCTTTTTTATTATTTTAATCACACAATTTTTTTCTTGAGAGCGCCCAACAATGCTGTCGATACGAAAGTTCCTGCCACCAAAGCCACCAGGTACATCAATGCATTTCCGACAACCGGAAATACGAAAATTCCACCGTGTGGCGCCATCAAGGAACAGTTGAACAGCATGGACAGCGCACCTGCCACTCCGGAACCAATCATACATGCCGGAAGTACCCGAAGCGGATCCGAAGCTGCATATGGAATCGCCCCTTCTGTGATAAATGCCAATCCCATGATGAAGTTCATGGGACCATTTTCCCGTTCCTCTTTTGTAAACTTATCCTTGAAAAGCAAGGTCGCAAGCGCGATTGCACAAGGCGGAGTCATACCACCGATCATAACTGCCGCCATAATCTCATAATTTCCCGCTGCAATGGACGCAGTTCCGAATACATATGCCGCTTTATTAAACGGACCACCCATATCAATGGCCATCATTGCTCCCAGAATTGTACCCAGAACTATTTTGCTGGAACCGCTCATACCCGTCAATCCGTTGTTCAGGGCTGTATTAATGCCGCCCATGACCGGTTCCACTGCATAATTCATAAAAATTCCCATTAACAAGATTCCAACTACCGGATAAATCAATACCGGAGCAATCTTCTCAAGCGCCTGCGGAAGCTTCTCACACAATTTCCTCAGACCGAGAATCAGATATCCTGCTGCAAAACCTGCAACCAATGCACCAAGGAATCCTGATTTTCCCTGAGATGCCATCATTCCGCCGACAAAGCCTACTGCAAGCGCCGGTCGGTCACCGATTGCCATAGCAATAAATCCCGCCAGCACCGGAAGCATAAAGCCAAATGCGGTTCCGCCGATTCCCTTGAACAATGCTGCCGCCGGGGTAATTGTACCAAAAGCAACTCTCTCCTCTACCGGAAGTGTATTGATATCTACGCTCAGACCGTCAATCAGGAATGCAATCGCAATCAAAATACCGCCGCCCACGACAAACGGAAGCATATGAGACACTCCGTTCATCAACTGCGTATAAACCTGATGAGCGATTCCTCCGCTTTTTTGGGTAGAAGAAGCAGATGTTTTTGCCGTACTGCCTGCATGGTATATGGGCACGGTACCGGCAATCGCCTGTTCTAACAGCTTATCCGCTTTACTGATTCCATCGGACACCGGACATTCAATCACTTTCTTTCCGTCAAACCGCTCCATCGGCACCTTGGCATCCGCTGCTACGATAATACAATCCGCATCTTCAATTTCCTTTCCGCTCAATACATTTTTTGCACCTCCGGAACCTCTGGTCTCCACCTTGATAAAACAGTCCCTTGCCTTTGCCGCCTTCTCAATTCCTTCTGCCGCCATATACGTATGTGCAATTCCTGTCGGGCAGGAGGTAACCGCCAAAATCCTGATCTGTCCTGCCTTAGCTTCCCCGGTATCTGCCAACCGCTCATCAATATCTGCCTTCTCATGATCCGCATCATCAATGATCTCCAGGAATTCCTCTACGGTCCGTGCATTTCTCAGATTTTTCGAAAACTCTTCATCCATCATCAGGACAGACAGCTTACTTAAAACATCAAGATGAATGTTATCCTTTGTATTTGGTGCTGCAATCAGGAAAATCAATGTAACAGGTTCTCCGTCCAGTGCATCAAAATCAACGCCGTCTTTCACCACCATAGCAGCAAGACCAGGTCTGTCTACCGCATTGCATTTCCCATGGGGAATGGCAAGGCCCTCCCCGATACCGGTGGTACTTTCTTCTTCCCTTGCATAAACCTGTTTCCGGTATGCCTCCTCATCATTAATCTTTCCGCTTTTGACCATCAGATGAATAACCTGATCAAGCGCCTCACTTTTTGATTTCGGAGCAGCATCCAGACAGATGCTCCGTCTATCCAGCAAATCCGTAATTCTCATACCGCACTTCCCTTCTATACAATTTTATGATAGATCGTTTCAATCTCTTCCTGTGTTGCCAGGTACTCCGAAAAAGCACTGGCACTTCCTGCGGCGATTCCCATCTTAAAGGCATGACCGTAATCTTTCTGTTCTATCCAGCCTGCAATGAAGCCTGCCACCATGGAATCCCCGGAACCAACTGCATTGATCAATTTTCCTTTGGGAGCCGGAGCCTCAAACATACATCCGTCTTCCGCTGCCAGAACCGCCCCCTCTCCTGCCATAGAAACCAGTACATTCCTGGCACCCATCTCCTGAAGTTTCTGCGCATAGGGGAACACCTCCTGCCGGCTTCTCAATTCCACCCCGAAGATTTCTCCCAGTTCATGATTATTGGGTTTGATCAAAAATGGATGATATTCCAGAACGTTCAACAATAGATCCTTCGTGGCATCCACCACGATCATCACTTCCCTTCCCTCCAGTCTTTTCATGATATCCCGATAGATATCATCCGGAAGCGAAGCCGGGATACTGCCTGCCAGAATCAAAACATCCCCCTTCTGCAAGGCATCCAGTCTTTTCATCAGATCTTTCACTTTTCCCGGACCAATAACCGGTCCGCATCCGTTAATCTCCGTACCGTCGATCGATTTCAACTTCAGATTGATTCTTGAAATTCCTTCTTCAATCCGAATAAATTCCGCTCTCACACCCATTCGCTCTACCTCTCTACGGATCTCATCTCCGGTAAATCCAGCGGTAAATCCAAGCGCCGTACTTTCGATTCCAAGGTTCTTCAAAACCGTAGAAACGTTGATTCCCTTTCCCCCCGGAAGAATTAGTTCTGAACTGGTGCGGTTGGTAAATCCAAGCTGAAATGCATCAACGGATACGATGTAATCCAAGGATGGATTAAATGTAACCGTGTAAATCATGTGCTCTCCTCCTGACTGATTTTTCATAGTTTCGTTTTGTTCTCAACTGTTGGTCTTATTATACAGCCAAATTCATTCATTTTCAATCAATTTAATTCACAAATATAGTGAATTATTTTGGTTTAATTTGCACAAATTTGATTGTTTTTATTTCTTTTTGTCTATTTTATTTATATTCGTTTATTCTCATTCATAATCTCTCATTTTTTTTGCCGGAACACTATAAATGATGTTGGGGTCAAAAGGTATTTTGACCACTATGATACACGGATTGCTCCGCATTTCATGCTCCCGCAATCCTAAGAACATTTGAAATCCGCCCTGTTCGGGCTACTTCAAAACGCAAAAAGCATATGAGAAAAACAGGCGCCGCCTATTTTCCACACATGCTCTTTCCCTTCGACAGACACACTGCATGCTGCCAGTCTGTCATCCGTCTTCATAACCAATCAATAGGAACATTACCTTCTATTGATTCATTATTACCAATTTCTATCTTCTAATTCCGTATAATCTTTATGGTGTCCTACATACTTATATGCTGGACGGATAATCTTTCCTGCATTTACCAATTCTTCAATTCGATGAGCCGACCATCCCGAAATACGGGCAATGGCAAAAATCGGAGTATATAATTCTTTCGGCAGTCCCAGCATCGTATATACAAAGCCGCTGAAGAAATCCACATTTGCACAGACAGGTTTCAAAAGTCTTCGTTTTCTGGCAATACATTCACCTGCAATCCGTTCCACCGTCTCATACAACGCAAATTCTTTCTCTTTTTGCTTTTCTTTCGAAAGTGCTTTTGCATATGTTTTCAATATCACTGCTCTGGGATCGGAATTCGTATAAACCGCATGACCCATTCCATAAATCAAACCAGCATGGTCAAATGCCTCTCTGTCCAAAATCTTATTCAGATACTCCCTCAAAGCATCCTCATCGTTCCAATCCGTAATATGCTCTTTGATGTCCTCAAACATCTCCTGAACCTTCAAATTGGCACCTCCGTGCTTCGGTCCTTTCAATGAACCGAGAGATGCCGCTACTGCCGAATAAGTATCTGTCCCGGAGGAAGATACAACATGGGTGGTAAATGTAGAGTTATTACCGCCGCCGTGCTCCGCATGAAGAACAAGCGCAACATCCAGTACCTTCGCCTCCAGTTCCGTATAACTGCCGTCCGGATGCAGCATCTGCAGAATATTTTCTGCAAAAGAAAGTTCCGGTCTCGGATTCCGGATCACCAGATTCTTATTCAGATGATAATGACGATATGCATGGTAACTATATACTGCAATCAACGGGAACTTGGCAATCAGACTCAATTCCTGTTTCAATACATTCGGAATTGTAATATTGTCCGGATCTTCATCGTAAGAATACAGCGTCAAAACACCTTTCTGAAGAGAATTCATCATATTCTTGCTCGTAGCCTTCATAATGACATCGCGCACGAACGTATCCGGCAGATCCCGGTAATAACTTAAGATTTCTACAAAATCATCCAACTGTACTTTTGAAGGTAACTCTCCAAACATCAGAAGATAAGTAATCTCCTCAAACCCGAAACGTCTGTTTTCGAACCCTTGTATTAACTTTTCAACATCGTAACCCTGATAATACAGATGTCCGTCATCCGGCACCTTACGCCCGAATTCATCATACTTAAAAGACACCACATCTGAAATTTCAGTCAATCCGGTCAGTACACCCTTTCCTGTAGAATCGCGAAGTCCACGTTTCACATCATACTCTGTATACAGTGTTAAATCAATCTGACCGGAGTTCTTACTGAACTCAACTAACTGATTCAGCTTCTCCTCCAGCTTGTTCGAAGACATTGTCATCCTTATCTCCTCCTTTTTGTATTATCGTATACAATCGCATCACTATTGTAAATTGTTAAAGTAAATGATTTTTTACTATATTACTTTGTTTTTTTCTTTCTGTCAACGATAATTTTTGGCTTTTCTGCAAAACAAAACAATTTGAGCTCTTCTTTCTGCTTCCAAAATGCAAAAGAGATTATTGCGGCAGACCTTCCTGCCAAACAATAATCTCTCTAAACAGACCTATCTGCTGGCGCAGACATCACCATATAGGAAAGTCAGTTGTCAACAATACTTTCATCCCTTACAAAAGCTGTATACCACAGGCATCAGTGACTTCAAGGGCTTCCTTCGGCCAGATCGAACACTGTACCTCCCCAATATGAGCTTTTCTCAGGAAAAACATGCAGATTCTGGATTGACCGATTCCACCGCCGATTGTCAGCGGAAGTGTCCCATCCAAAACGGCTTTCTGAAATGGCAGTTCTGCCCGCTCCTCGCAGTTGCTCTTTGCAAGCTGCTCTTTCAAAGCCTCGGCATCCACCCGAATACCCATGGAGGAAAGTTCCAAAGCAATATCTAAAACCGGATAGTATACAATGATATCTCCATTTAATTTCCAATCATCATAATCCGGAGCACGACCATCATGGGGTTTTCCGGAAGCCAGTTTATCACCAATCTGCATCAGAAAGATTGCACCTTTTTCCTTAACAAGCTCGTATTCCCGCTCCTTCGGGGAAAGCTCAGGATACATATCCTCTAATTCCTGAGTTGTGACAAAGAAAATCTCCTTTGGCAGAATCTCATGAATGTATTCATACTGAATAGCCATATACTTTTCCGTATGTTTCAATGCCTTGTAAATAGCCCTCACAGTTTCACGCAGAGTTTCTTCGCACCGTTCTTCCGGAGTAATAATTTTCTCCCAGTCCCACTGATCTACATAAATAGAATGAATATTGTCTGTGTCCTCATCCCGGCGAATCGCATTCATATCGGTATAAAGGCCTTCACCTGCTGAAAAACCGTATTTCTGAAGTGCAAACCGCTTCCACTTTGCAAGCGAATGTACGATCTCTGCAGTGGTATGATCAGGATCTTTGATTTCGAATGCAACTGGACGCTCCACGCCGTTCAGATTGTCGTTTAATCCCGTCTCCGGGCGGACAAACAGCGGTGCAGTCACACGGAGCAGATTCAGACGCTTTACAAGTTCCTGTTGGAAAAAGTCTTTGACCGTCTTAATCGCTACTTGGGTTTCGTGCAGGTTCAATGCAGAAGCATATCCCTGCGGAATCATAATTTCTCCCATCTTAATTCCCTCTTCTATATCTGATTTGCTGAATCTTTCTCACTACTAGAGTTTATCATGATTTTCCAGAAAATCAAGTGAAAGTTGCAAAATGAATGCAGTATAACGGACGCAGCAAGGAACAGGTTTTGACATCCCGGATTTCTGTGTTGGCTTCGACCTTAACAAGTTCTAAAAACGAAAGCAGCACAATTTTTACAGAACCAGGGCAATTCGCTGGAAAAACTGATGTTTTTCCGGCTCAGTGCCCTTCAACATCTGGCGTGGTACACCAGATGTTGTCTGTAAAAACCGTGCCGCTTTCGTTTAAGAACTTGTAACAGATCTGCAGATACCAGAAATCCGGGATGTCAAAACCAGCTCCCTGCTGCTGGTACTCGTGTAGTGACATGTTCATATTTCACCAAATGTCAGTACACTCGGCAAAATTTATAAATTAATAACTAATCTTTAAATCATGCTATCTTTCATCCTATAACCGAATTACCAGGGCTGGGATGGGTGGGTTGTTGGGACGGTTCAGGTATTCAGATTGGATGACCAGATAGTTTTGGCTGTCCAGGGTTTTCAGGTAAGAGAGGATGGCATCACGTTCTTCAAAACCGGTATCACCGCCGCTGTAGATGCATAGGGAGAGGATTCCTCCTTTTTTCAGAAGATTCAGTCCTGTTTTGATAGCGGTGATGCTTGTTTCGGCCTGAGTACACATGGTGTGGTCACCGCCGGGGAGGTAACCAAAGTTGAAGGTAATGCAGCTAACCGTTCCGGGGGCAGCGTAGTCTGCCATGTGTGTGTGGGACTCCAGATAGAGCTGGTAATTTTCAGGGGCCTTGACACGTTCCAGGCGTTCTTTTGTTTTTGTAAGCGCCTGGGATTGAATGTCAAAGGCAATTACTTTTCCTTTTGGACCTGCAAGTTGGCTGAGCAGCTGAGTGTCGTTGCCGTTTCCCATGGTGGCATCAATGCAGAAATCTCCGGGTTGTACCTGCTCTCTTATAAAGTGATGGCACCACTGTGTGATCTGATAATTTTTCAATTCAGTTTGATTCCTTTCAGGGCAGCCGCAAATGCATTGTTGACAGGTTCCGCTGCTTCTTTTTTCTGTTTTGCCATATAGGCTACCACATCTTTTTTGGATACTCCGCCGCCCTCTTTCCTGCGGCGTTCTTCGAATTTGTTCATCCGCTCCTTGTGACCGCAGGAACAGATAAAGGTGGCCTCCTCTCCTTTGCCAAACAGTTCCATCCGCTTGTGGCAGACCGGACAGCGGGCATTCGTAGTACGGGAGATGGTTTCACGATAACCGCACGCTCTGTCCTGGCAGACCAGCAGTTTTGCATTCTTTCCATTGACAGCCAGCAGACGTTTCCCGCAGTCAGGACACTTCTTATTGGTCAGATTCTCATGACGGAAGGTTCCTTCCTCTGTCTTGATCTCCTGTACCAGTTCCTGTGTATAGGTCCGAATCTCCGTCATAAATTTCCGACTGGGAAGTTTTCCTTTTGCAATATCAGAAAGCTTCATCTCCCAGGTCGCTGTAAGTTCCGGTTTTTTCAGATCGGAGGGAACCAGTTTCAACAGCTGTTTCGCTTTACTTGTGAGCAGGATTTCATTTCCTTTTTTCTCCATCAGAAAACTGTTAAATAATTTCTCTATAATATCTGCGCGGGTCGCCACAGTTCCAAGTCCTCCGGTTTCACCTAAGGTCTTTGCCATCCGGGCGTCGGAAGCTTCCATATAACGGACCGGATTTTCCATAGCGGAAAGAAGTGTTGCCTCAGTAAAGCGTGCCGGCGGCTTTGTCTTCCCTTCCCGTAATATCACTTTCGGACTTTTGAACTTCTGCCCCTGTGACAGAAGTGGAAGAGTCTGTTCTTTTAAATCTTCCTCTGTCTCTTCCTCCTCGATATCGCCGATGGTTTCGTACGCTTCCCTCCATCCGTTTTCTACAATTCTTTTTCCTTTTGCTGTATAAGTCTCCTCTGCCAGTTTCGCCGTAAGAGTTGTCTCCTCATAGACACAGGGCGGAAAAAGTACGCTTAGAAATCTGCGTACTACCAGATCATAAATTCTGCGTTCCTCCACAGACATAGCAGTAAGCTGCACAAACTGCTCCGTCGGAATGATTGCATGATGATCGGAGACCTTTGCATCATTTACAAAAGGAAGTTTTCCGGTCAATTTTTTCTGCTTTGCCTTAGCTGCCGCCGCTTTATAAGGTCCTACAGCAACTGCATCTAAACGCTCTTTAATCGTAGGAATGATATCCGCTGTCAGATACCGCGAATCTGTTCTTGGATACGTCAGCACTTTATGTGTCTCATATAATCTCTGCATAATATTCAACGTCTGTTTTGCCGAATATCCAAACCGCTTATTGGCATCCCGCTGCAGCTCCGTCAGATCATACAAAAGAGGAGCAAAGGTTCTCTTCTCTTTCTTTTCTACCCGTGTCACCTCCAGTGTTCCCTCTGCCCCCTTTTTTTGTATCTCTTCGGCCTGCTCTTTGGAAAATGTTCTGCTTCCCCCGTTCTTATGATCCTTCCAGGTATAACTGACACCGCCCGCCACAGCTGTAATGGTATAATATGGCTGTGGTACAAAACTACGGATTTCCTGTTCCCGCTTATCAATCATGGCAAGTGTCGGCGTCTGAACACGACCGCAGGAGAGCTGGGCATTATACTTACAGGTCAGGGCACGGGTACAATTGATTCCGACCAGCCAATCTGCTTCTGCCCTGGAAACTGCCGCATGATACAGATGGTCATATTCTTTTGCATCTTTCAGATGTGCAAATCCTTCTCTGATTGCCTTATCTGTCACAGAAGAAATCCAGAGCCGCTTACAAGGTTTCTGGTTATGTGCCTTTTCCAGAATCCAACGGGCAACCAATTCACCCTCCCTTCCCGCGTCTGTGGCAATGACTACCTGACTGATATCTTTTCTGGAAAGCAAAGCAAAAACCGCATGGTACTGTTTTCCTGTCTGCGGAATGACTTTAATTTTTAACTTCTCAGGCATCATCGGAAGCACTTCCAGCTTCCATTCTTTATATTTTTTATCATAATCTTCCGGGTCCTGCAGCGTTACAAGATGCCCCAGTGCCCAGGTTACAACATACTGATTTCCTTCCAGGCAACCGTTTCCCTTCTTACTGCAATGAAGCACACGGGCAATGTCTCTGCCCACCGATGGCTTCTCTGCGATCACTAATGTTTTCATACAAGCATATTCTCCTTTTCCTGCTTTTCAGGATTCTGTGGTATTCCATTGTTTAACATCTTATCATATCTGTGGTCCCATTGTAAATATTCACGTAACTGTGAAAGTACCGGATAGCTGCATCTTTACAGATTTCTCACTTATTTCATTTTTTAACATACCATAAAAGAAAAAGGAATTTTATATATGCCGAACGACTTTGATCCACGCTTTTGGGATGACAGACGCAGAAATGGCTGCCCTCCTTGCCCGCCCTGCCGCTGTGACCGGGACGACAGACGCAATGACCGCCGGGACGACAGACGGGATGACCGCCGTAATGACAGATGGGACAATCGCCGGGATAACCGCAGACAACACGACTGGGATGATTTCATGCCCTGGTAATCTATGATACCAGGGTCAAAAGGTTATGCTTTTTCATGCTTGCATAAAAAAGCATCTGACCGATGGTCTTATTTCCCCTGTCAGTTCATGATATGATAGAAAAGCTGCCGTAAGGGAAATCTCTCATACGGCAGCTCTATGTAATTGTGTCTTTACCTAATTTTCGGTAATATACTATAATAACTTCTTTTTATTGATTGAGGATCTTATGCAGACTATTATCCGTCAAACCCTGAAGGATACCATGTATTCCAATAAGATACCAGTATTCCTGTATACCATTCATTACCCTTCTTTTCAAACAACATGCAGTATAGATGGCGCACAAAAGGTTAACGCTTATTACACATCTGCTGCCCGCAAAACAGAAGCGTACTGCCGCACAGTTCTTTACCCTATGGCTTTGGAAAGCGCCCAATATATCCAGACAAATCAACCGCCGTTTCACAGCTATGAACTGACTGTTGACTATCAGATTACCTATAACCGTAATTGTATCACCAGTCTTATCATGAATCAATATACGTTTATGGGCGGCGCTCACGGTGAGACACTCCGCACATCCGCCACCTGGGATTTTCATACCGGCAATCAGCTTCCGCTTGAGCGGTTCTATCCCCGTACTTCGTCATTTCCGAAAAGCCTCTTAAATGAGATCGAGGGACAGATCATCGGGCGTCTGAAGGCCACACCTTCTGCCTATTTTCCTGACTATGCAGCGCTTCTTCAGGAACACTTTCAACCGGAAAATTATTATCTGCGTCCCGGTGGGATCGTTATCTACTATCAACAGTATGATATCGCCCCTTATGCCAGCGGCATACCGGAATTTTTCTTCCCTTTTGGAAATAAATACACATCATGATTTGACATCTGATGTGATATGACGTAAAATATCGAAGTGTCAATAGAACATACAGAAAAAACTATGGAAAGCACTCATAAAGCAAAAAACATCCGAACCCGCTTTTCCAAAAGCTGTCGGATGATAATAAGAAAAAGCCGAAAATCGGACTCGAACCGACGACCCCTTCATTACGAGTGAAGTGCTCTACCAACTGAGCTATTTCGGCTTGTGCATGACACAATGATTATTATACCGCATTTTGCAAAAATTTCAACTATTTTTTTTATTTTTTTCTATTTTTTTTAGAAACTTGTGAATTACATATCACGCTGTAACCTGATGACAAAAGAAAGCAATAAATAGAATGGAGAATCACATGAAAACAATTCGAAACGAATACGAATCTTATATCAAAGAACATTTTGACGAAAACCGGACTTCTGCCCTGGCAGTAAAAGACTATCTGGAGCATTCCTCTGTAGCCTATCATGGCCGCTGCGTCCACACACTCCATATTCCGAAAATTTTTACAGAAGATGTCATCACCATCTATAAAGAGATTGTTAAAACCACCTATGGAATTTTCTGTAAGGTCATTCGGGAATATCTGGATAATCCGGAGTATCGAAAAATTTTTCCTTTTTCAAAGGAGCTGGAAGCATTGATTTTGGTACCGAATCTATATGACAGCCTCCTGCCGATTGCCCGCTTTGATATCTTTTTTAATGAGGAGGATCATTCCTTCAAATTCTGTGAAATCAACACAGACGGCACCAGTGCCATGAATGAAGATTATGTACTGAATCAGGCGATTGAACAAAATATTGCCCATTCTCATATAAAAGAAGGTCATACCTTTCATACATTCGAATTATTCGACACCTGGGTACAGACACTCCTTGATTTATACGGCACCTATAAAAAAAAGAAAGAGCAGCCCTATATTGCTATTGTTGATTTTCTGGAGCATTGCTCTATTACAGAGTTTGAGGAATTTAAAAGACGGTTTGAAAAAGCCGGATATCTGTGTGAAATCTGTGAGATTACCCAGATGAAATACCAGGATCATATTCTGTACTCTCCTTCCGGTCATCCGGTAGATCTCATCTACCGCCGTGCAGTTACCACTGATGTCATGGAACATTATTCGGAAGTTCAGGATTTTGTCCAGGCAGTCCTGCATCAGGATGTCTGTGTGATCGGCTCTTTCTGCACCCAGATCATTCACAACAAATGGCTGTTTAAGATCTTAAGAGAAAAAGCCACCTTAAGCCTGCTCACCAAAGAAGAACAACAATTTGTCCTGGATCATATCCCCTATACGAATCTGATGGACAACCGTTTCTGCCGCCGGAATCAGATTACCCAGGAAAAGGACCGTTGGATCATCAAACCATTGGATTCTTACGCTTCCCGCGGTGTTTTTGCAGGAATCGACTACACGCAGTCCGAATGGGATGAAATCGTAGAACGTCATTTTAACAAGGGCTATATTTATCAGGAATACTGTCCTCCTTATCAGACAGCCAACATCTATTTCCCGGATGCGGATGCCGCCTTTAAACCTTACACGAATATGTCCGGACTCTTCGTATACAATGGTGAATTCGCAGGCATTTATTCCCGGCTATCAGACGGCGGAATCATCTCCTCCCAGTACAATGAAAAGGCAGTGGCCACTCTGGTTTTGGATGACCCAAACCCCTGATTATCACAAAATGTTCCTGATTTCCATAAAGGAAAAGAGAGACGGCAGACCATGTTCCACATGACATGACTGCCGCCCCTCTCTTTTTATTATTGTTTTTTTGTTCCCTTTGTATCCCTTTTCGCCAGTTTTAATTTATTTAAAACCAATTTTTTCTCTTTGTAATCAATCTCATATTCCATACGGTTTGCCAACAGATAGGCATGTTCAATGAAGTCTTTCTCTCCAAGCCGCATTCCCCGCACACCGATCGCCGTTTTCTTTTTCTCCGGTATCTCATTGACCAGGAAACGCAGAAAGTATCCCAGATGACTCTGAAGCACCAGGTAATCACTTTCACCGTAGATGCCCACAAGTGCAACGCTGTCATTTTCATCGGCAAGTTTGGTTGCCGCGATGGTACGTTTGGATACATCAAATTCAAATCCTTCCACAACCTTACACATACTGGATCTGGTAACAAATACAAGTTTATTCTGCTTAACCTGTTCCAGACTGGAAACAAATACCATCTGCTCCTGAGAACTGCTGTAATTACAAAGATTGTCAATCGGCGTTCCCTTATCCCGGAATTTTCCATAGGGCAGATCCAACGCCTTTATGGTATGCATCTTTCCCTGATCGGTGAAGACACAAATCTTATCGGTATTCATACAACGGAACACATACTTATTCTCGGCATCTGCCGATTCCCGGTTCCGCTCATACGTGGATACATCCACCGTCTTTGCATACCCGAACCGATCCATAAGAAATACGATCTCCATCTCCTCGATTTTCTTCTCTTCGAAGACGATTTCCTCTGCATTTTCAAGCACCGTCCTGCGCTTTCTGCCGTATTCCTTCTTGATTCCATCCAGATCCTTCATGATCACCTGTGCCATGGAATCATAATTGTTCAAAATATCCTCATAACGGGCAATCTTGTCTAAGGTATCCTGATGCTCTTTCATCAGTGCCTCAATCTCTAATCCGATCAGTTTATAGAGACGCATCTCCAGAATCGCTGTGGCCTGTCTCTGAGTAAAGGCAAGCTTTTTTGCCTCCTTTTCACTGGCTTTTGTCTTGAACTTGATTCCTTCGGTAATTCCCATGGTCAGGCAATCTTTCACCTGTTTCTGATTCTTACTTCCGCGGAGAATCTCAATAATCAGATCAATCACATCACATGCCTTGATCAGTCCCTCCTGAACTTCTTTCCTGTCCAGTTCCTTCGTCAGAAGATTCTGATATTTTCTGGTACAGACTTCAAACTGGAAGTCCACATGATGCTCAATGATTTTCTTCAAACTCAAGGTTTCCGGACGCTTCTGGGCAACTGCCAGCATATTAACGCCAAACGTATCCTCAAGCCGGGTTTTCTTATAGAGCATGTTCGTCAGCCGCTCAATATCCGCACCCTTTTTAAGCTCCAGTACAATCCGGATTCCTTCTTTGGAAGACTGATTTGAGATATCCACAATATCTGTTGTTTTTTTGGAATCCACCAGTGCCGCAACATCATTCAGGAATTTTCCGATGTTAGCGCCGATCATGGTATAAGGAATTTCGGTAATGATCAGGTATTGTTTACCGCCTTTTCCCTTCTCCACTTCAACCTTTCCCCTCAGCTTGATCTTACCACTTCCAGTCTCATAAATCTGACGGAGATCATCTTTATTGGCTACGATACCTCCGGTTGGGAAATCCGGTCCTTTGATATATTTCATCAAACCTTTTGTGGTGATATCTTCATCCTGCATGTATGCCTTTACCGCATCCACCACTTCTCCCAGATTATGTGGTGGAATACTGGTTGCCATACCGACTGCAATTCCGTCTGCACCGTTAATCAGCAGGTTTGGGACACGTACCGGAAGAACCTCAGGCTCCTTCTCCGTCTCATCGAAATTGGGGACAAAGTTTACCACATCCTTGTCCATATCCTTCAGATAGACCTCCTGTGTGATCTTCTGCAGTCTTGCTTCCGTATAACGCATGGCAGCGGCACCGTCTCCCTCGATAGAGCCAAAGTTTCCGTGCCCGTCCACCAACGGCTGGCCCTTCTTAAAATCCTGTGCCATCACCACCAGTGCTTCATAGATGGAACTGTCACCGTGCGGGTGGTATTTACCCATGGTATCCCCCACAATACGGGCACATTTCCGATAAGGCTTGTCATAACTGATTCCCAGCTCCTGCATATCATACAGCGTTCTCCTCTGTACCGGTTTCAATCCGTCCCGCACATCCGGAAGGGCACGTGCGACGATAACGCTCATAGCATAATCAATATAAGATTTCTGCATCAGCTCGGAATACTCGGTTTTTATAATCTGTTCTTCCATCTTCGTTCACTCTCCCTTCTCTAGATATCCAACTCTGCATCCTGTGCATGTTCGTAGATGAATGCTTTCCGGGGCGGCACATCGGTTCCCATGAGAATTTCGGTCATATCCGAAGCCATCCTTGCATCCTCAATTTCGATCTGTTTCAACATCCTGGTCTTGGGATTTAACGTCGTCTCCCAAAGCTGCTGGGCATCCATCTCGCCAAGACCTTTATATCTCTGAAGTGTGAACTTTTCATTCTTATGCAATTTTCGGTATTTTTCCAGAGCTTTATCGTCATAAAGATATTCTTCAGTTCCTTTGGACGGCATTGCCTTATACAGAGGAGGCATCGCAACGTATACATGCCCCTCGTAAATCAGTTCCGGCATAAAACGATAAAACAATGTCAGCAAAAGCGTGGAGATATGGGCACCGTCCACGTCGGCATCCGCCATAATAATAATCTTATGGTAACGCAGCTTTGTAATGTCAAAATCATTCCCATAACCCTCGGAAAAACCACATCCAAATGCATTGATCATCGTCTTAATCTCCGCATTGGCCAACACTTTGTCAATTGTCGCTTTCTCAACGTTCAGAATCTTCCCCCGAATCGGGAGAATCGCCTGAAAATTCCGATTCCTCGCCGTCTTGGCAGAACCACCTGCAGAATCTCCCTCAACAATAAAAATCTCACATTTGGAAGCGTCCCTGCTTTCACAATTTGCCAGTTTTCCGTTGGAGTCAAAAGAATACTTCTGCTTCGTCAGCATGTTCGTCTTTGCCTTTTCCTCGGTCTTTCGAATCTTCGCCGAACGTTCCGCACAGGCAAGTACATTTTTTAACACTTCCAGATTCCGGTCAAAATAGAGAACCACTTCCTCTCCAGTCACTTTACTTGCCGCCTTGGAGGCGTCCTGATTATCCAATTTTGTCTTTGTCTGTCCCTCGAACCGGGGATCCGGGTGCTTAATGGAAATGACTGCCGTCATACCGTTACGGATATCCGCACCGGTAAAGTTCGTATCCTTTTCCTTCAGAATTCCCAGTTCCCGGGCGTAACTGTTCATCACTGAAGTAAACTGTGTCTTGAATCCTGTCAGATGGGTTCCGCCCTCCGCATTGTAAATGTTATTACAAAAACCGAGTACATTTTCCTGAAATTCATTGATATATTGAAACGCTACCTCAACAGTGATTCCTTCACTTTCTCCCTTGAAATAGACAGGCTCATGAATCACTTCTTTTTTCTTGTTAATATCTTTTACATATCCGGCGATTCCATCTGGTTCATGGAAGGTCACCTGCTCCTGACTGCCTTCCCGCCTGTCTTCGAATTCAATCGTCAGATTCGGATTCAGATAAGCCGTCTCATGGAGACGTGATTTGACATCCGCAGACGAAAATTTTATTTTCTCAAAAATCTCAGAATCGGGCAGGAAATTTACGCAGGTTCCCGTTGCTTTCGTTTTTCCGATCTTTGGAAGAAGTCCATGCTCCAAATCCAGCTTCGGCACACCCTGTTCATAATAATCGTGATGGATATAACCTTCCCGGCTGATCTTGATATCCAGATACGTAGACAGTGCATTTACCACCGAAGATCCCACGCCGTGAAGTCCGCCGCTGGTTTTGTAGGCGTTATTGTCAAATTTTCCGCCCGCATGCAGTGTGGTAAAGACCAGACGTTCCGCAGACATTCCTTTCTCATGCATCCCCACCGGAATTCCACGCCCATTGTCATTTACCGTACAGGAACCATCCGCCTCCAGAATCACCTGAATCTTATCACAGTACCCCGCCAGATGCTCATCCACCGCATTATCTACAATCTCATATATCAGATGGTGTAAACCTTTTTTTGTTGTACTGCCAATATACATACCCGGCCGTTTCCGCACTGCTTCCAGTCCTTCTAAAACCGATATGCTGCTGGCATCATAAGTTTCTTTCGCCATATTCTCACCTTTATTGTTTTAGTTTCAATTGCACATACCAAAGCATTATAACACCCTTCTTCCAAATCTTGCAAATGTTTTTCTGAATTTGCCTGCGCCCTTCGCACTCCTCATGGCTGCTGTCCGGGACCTTCATCGTAGAACACAAACTTTTCTTTATGCTGCTTCATCAGTTCCTCAAATCCCTGAATATAAAGCGCTGCTTCCCTGATAATCGCTTCTCTGGAAAATTCAGACTCCGGATCATAGACTCCGACAGAAAAAAAGCCCCCTTGATTGGCCCCGCGGATTCCTTCAATAATATCTTCATAAACCACGCAAGTTTCCGGTTTTCGGTTCAGCTCAAAAGCCGCCTTTTCATAAATATCAGGGAATCCCTTTCCCCGTTTCACCTGACTCACGGTAACGATCACATCAAAGTATTCATAAATCCCGTTTCGCTTCAAGGCAGGTATGACCAGTTCTCTTTCCGATGAAGTTGCCGCTGCTACCGGAATTCCCAGTCTTTTTATCTGCCCCAGATATTCTTTCACAAAAGGTTTCAAAGGTACCGTATTTGCATAAGCATCCCTTGCCATAGACAGCCATTCCTCAATAATCTCTGCCTGTTTTTCCTGTAATCCAAACCGGCGGATGGTATAATCTGCCGCTGCCATGGTTCCCAAAGGGGTAATCGCCTCCAGATAATCCCGGGGAACCTGAAATCCTCGTTTGCCCAGAAAATCCACATCAATCTTTCTCCATACATTCATGGAATCCAGAAGCGTCCCATCCAGGTCAAAAATCGCTCCTTCATAAATCTTCATCTCTTGTACTCCTTATTCATACTCTGCAGAAACTAAAACAAGCCCCTGAGGCGGCGCCGTAAAACCAGCAGCTTCCCGATTCTTTGCCTGCAAAATCGCACGGATTTCCTCCGGCTGCCGTTCTCCCTGCCCGATTTCAATCAATGTGCCTGTCAGGATCCGCACCATATTATATAAAAAACCATTTCCCGTGAAGGATATGCGGATCTCCTGTCCCTCCTTATCTTCCTGGATTTGTATATCGTAAAGTGTCCGGACGGTTGATTTCTTCATCCGCTTATTGGAACAGAAGCTTCGGAAATCATGGGTGCCCAGTAAAATCTGCGCCGCCCTCCTCATCGCAGAAATATCCAACCTGCCACCCTGCCGATAAAGATACTTTCTGTCAAAAACATACTTCCTGTCTCCGGTTCCAATACGGTACAGATAAGTTTTCCGTATAGCTGAAAGCCGGGCATGAAAACGTTTGGGAGCCTCCTCCAGACGCAACACCTCGATATCCTCCGGAAGATAGTGATTCAGATATTGGCGGATTTCCTCTGCCGGCTTTTCTTCCGACAGTTGAAAACTCGCCGTCTGTCCGTAAGCATGTACACCGGCATCCGTCCTTCCGGCCCCCTGAACTGCCACCGGCTCTCCGATCATTCTCGACAACACCGTCTCCAGTTTTCCCTGTATTGTATGTGCTGTATTTCCCTGTTTCTGCCATCCATCATACCGTGTTCCATCGTATTGCAGAACCATTTTATAATTCATATCCCTGCTCCTTAAACTCTGTTCTATAAATCGGTGCTGTCACACAAATCTCTTCTCCTGTAAAAGGCTGCAGCATTCTCACCTTCCATGCATGGAGAGCTGCCATCCCGTTAGAACCATCTGCTCCATATAGAGAATCACAAAATAACGGGTGCCCGATCGCTGCCATGTGCACCCGTATCTGATGTGTTCTTCCTGTCTTTAATCTGCATAAAACAAGTGCACTGTCTGCCTTATTCCGTAATACTTCATAATACGTGGCAGCATACTTCCCATCCGGCCGGACCTCCATCCGATTCAGACTTCCCGGAACCTTTCCGATTGGCAATTCGATCCATCCGGCAGGCAATTTCGGGACTCCGTGCACCACCGCCGCATATTCTTTCACCATCTGTCCCTGTTCCCTCTGCCTTGCCAGTCTTGCAGCCGCCATCCGATGTTTTGCAAATACCAACACACCGGATGTCTCTTTATCCAGCCTTCCGACTGCCCGTCTCTGAGCTGTGACCGCTGCCGCACCATCCCGCTTCTGTTCTATCCTGCCTGCCAAATCGGCGGCAGAATCCTGATAATGTCCTCTCCCCGGATGTGTTGGGATACCTGCGGGCTTATTGATCAGCAGCAGATCTTCATCCTCATATAATACCTCCGGATGCACTGCTCTTTCTTCTGTTACTTCTTTCACTCCCGGTTCTCCATCTGTTTGAGTTTTCCCATCCTCAATAAGCAGTTCCAGACAGTCACCGCTTTTCAGACAGTCTGTCACCCGCTTCTGGATTCCATTGACACAGATTCCACGCTCACGAAATTTCAGACTTCGAATCTGATGTCTGGAAAATCCCGCCTCTCTTAAAACAGACTGTATAGTGCTTCCATCCTGCTCCCATCCAATCTGAATCCTGATCCTTCTGCTCATATTCCAGTTACACGACCCGAATCTGGCAGACTTGCATGGCTTCCAACGCACGCTTATGACTCTCGGGCGTCACTCCGGCACAACATTTTTCCACTACCGTAATTACTGTTTCCGGGAAAAATGCTTTCAACAACATAGCGTTGGAAATAACGCAGATGTCCGTACAAAGACCGATTAACACAATCTCATCCGGCTGTCCTTCTGTCTCCTGAAGATATTCCGCCAGATCCTGACATCCGAATGTGGGCTTGTCAAATACCGGAACATCCAACGTGTATTCCTGAAGTTCCCGGCAGATTTCCCATCCATCGCTGCCCTCGACACAATGCAGAACCGGAAGATTCCTGCCCTCCTGTGTCCCGGCATAATTATCATGATGTGTATCTCTGGTAAAGTAAAGACTTCCCTTCTTCTCCTCCAACCATTGTTCAATATACCCCTTTACCTTTGGAACCACCGCCTGTGCTTCCGCCGATCCAAGTGCACCTGTTATAAAATCATTCTGCATATCAACTACAACTAAAATCTTCATCTCTTTCTCCTCGTATACTCCATCCATTCAAACGACCAACCACAGCATCCTCCTTCTGAAAAATGAGGACAGATATCTGCTTAATTACCGATCAGAAAATCAAGTATATTCCATCCATCCGAAGTAGTAGCCTTATACAACTCCGTATACCCGCAGCGTGTGCAGCTAACGGTTATAAACTTTTTATTCTGAACATCAAAAATTTTAGCAAAATTACCTCCTGTTGCCTGAAACTGATCGCTTTCATAAGTTGTACATCCACATTTTGCACAGACAAATTGTTTTTTCTCCATTACTATTATTCCTCCTGAAACTTTTTGGCCCTTATGATACACGGATTGCTCCGCATTTCATGCTCCCGCAATCCGAAAAACATTCGAAATCCGCCCTGTTCGGGCTACTTTCTCATGTTTTACGGGTCCCAAAGTCATGCTTTTTCATGCAAGCATGAAACGCATAACCTTTTGACTCTGGTATCATCATATTATTCTAAGAATTTCTGAAATGTTCGATCATTTCATTGGTCAGGCTGATTTTCGACGGATTCACCGGAATCTCACTGCGTTTAAACCAGGCAGCCTCACACAGTTCACTTTCATCCAGACGAATCGACGGATCCCCATCTACTTCACAGTAGAAACCGGCCAACAACGTTCCTGTAAACGCCCATGGCTGACTTTTGTAATATCGGATATTCTTAACTTTCAATCCGACTTCCTCCATCACCTCTCTGCGCACCGTCTCCTCGAGCGTTTCCCCCACTTCCGTATATCCTGCTACCAATGCATATTTCTTGTAATTACTATGATTGGATGCATACCGGGTAAGTAATATCCTGTCTCCATCTGTTACACCTACAATCACACTTGGTGCAATCGTAGGATATGTAATCTTCCCGCAGGCCGGACAGCGCATCGCCCGTTCCTGTCCGTGGGGCAGCATCTTTGTCCCACAGCGTCCGCAAAATTTCGTATCACTGTACCAGTTATGAATCTGATAACCGGTAATCCCCGCAAAGGCTTTCCACATCGGCTTTGCTTCCCTCAAAACCACCGTGTTCTCGTATTTCCAGGAATGGAATTCCTCAACAACCGGTTTTCGCAGTTCATAATAGTCCTGATGGTCGATGCGAAACAGAAATTTCGCCTTCTCAGCGATCTGCGGAAAAACAGTTCGGATCTCTGCAACCGTAGGATACCGGAGCTGTCCGTCACAATATTCTGTCAATATTTTATTGTCCCTGTAAATCAATACCACATCCATATCCCCAGGTGCCGTAGGCTGATAACACACCTGGTACTGATGCGGTGCAATATCCTGAATCATGTCCCTTACTCCTTTCCTCTTTCTATCAATAAAGAGGATCCTTCATCAATTCCGCGCTCATATAATTCCTGATCCTCAATTTCCAATAAACGTTTTTCTCCATTCTCCAACTGAACAAAAACCTGGTCCTTTACCTTTCCTTCGTCCGGCCGTCCTTCGCACCCAAAATCCGGTTCCACGATTTCTGTCACCACTCCAAACTCCCACTGTTGTCCTGCCTGCTTTACAGACACGATCTTCTCACGCTCCTTCGGATCCCGAAAAGAATTCCGGAACGTTTCAACAATACTGTACCTCCCCCACAAATGCATGGGAAATACATGAGACACTTTTACATGCTCCAGAAAATATCTGGCTCCGTAATCATAAGACGCTCCCAGACGATAATCCACCGGAAGGAATGCACAGTCAATCAAGTTTTCCGGTAATTTCTGAATCTCCCGCTGATACCGGGCAAGCATGGAATTCCTCTCTGCCTTAGACTCCTCCTCCCAGATCCAACAGTTCAAATCACCGGCATGGAAGATCTTGCGTTCTTCATACGTTACCAGAAAGGATACCCCGCAATCTGTAGAATCAAAAACATTTACAAGTATTTCTTTTCCCTCGGATACGGGAAGTGATAGCTGCTCTCCGGGTGTGGCATAACGAATCTGTGCTAAAACCTTTTCATCCAACGACATCCTTTTTATTTTCTTTCTGATATCTGTGGATAAGAGATACGTAACATGCTCAAACTCCTTAAATAGTGAAAAAATCTCCGGAGCAAAATGATCCTTATGTGCATGGCTTGCAAAAATGATCAGAGGCTTTGTCTTCTCCCAGTCCGGAATTTTTCCACGGTAATAATCAAATACCCAAATACACGACTCCCATTCTATAGCATACCCACTATGCTCAATATAAGTAATCTTCATGTTCCAATCTCCGTTTTCAACAATCTTCAAAAACTGTTTCTGCCTTTATTGTGCCACAAGACTTTCCTCTCGTCAATTATCATTCCTTTCATCACCAACCGCATCGCCTCATTCCTCCGCCTTGTAGACTGAAAATTTATCCTGCATAAAACATATCGCTAATTACCGTGGATCATACTAGAAAAGACCACAGTCCGAACCTGCAGATACAATTTCTGCATCTTTCGAACCGCAGTCCCTCCTTCATAGCAGCTTACCTCAAATCTTCCGATTGCTGCTATTCTTCACGCTTTCTTATGCCTCATCAATCGCCTTACCAATATCATGGCGATAATATTTATTTTCAAATTCTATCAGTTCCACTGCCTGATAAGCATTGGCACGCGCCTGTTTCAAATCAGCGCCTTTTGCAGTCACACCAAGTACACGGCCGCCGTTTGTCACAATTTCACCATCCTTAAATTTACTTCCGGCATGGAATACAAAGTATTCATCACTTCCCTTGAACTTCTCCAATCCATGAATCGGATAACCTTTCTCATAGGAAACCGGATAGCCGTCGCTTGCCAGAACCACACAGACAGCCGCATTATCCTCAAACTGAAGATCAATCTGATCCAATGTACCATCCACACAAGCTTCAAAGACATCAACGATATCATTTTTCATACGCGGAAGCACAACCTGAGCCTCCGGGTCACCGAATCTTGCATTATACTCCAGAACCTTCGGTCCTTCCTCCGTAAGCATCAGTCCAAAGAAAATAATCCCCTTAAATTCTCTGCCCTCAGCAGCCATCGCATCCACGGTCGGCTGATAGACATACTTCTGACAGAACGCATCCACTTCCTCTGTATAGAAAGGACTTGGTGAGAAAGTTCCCATTCCGCCCGTATTCAGACCCTGGTCCCCATCCTTTGCACGCTTATGATCCTGTGCAGAAGTCATTGTCTTGATGGTCTTTCCGTCTACATAAGAAAGTACAGACACTTCACGGCCGGTCATAAATTCCTCAATTACCATCTCATTTCCTGCTGAACCAAACTTCTTATCCAACATGATTTCTTTTACGCCTGCTTTTGCCTCTTCCAGATTCTGGCAGATCAAAACACCTTTTCCCAGAGCAAGCCCATCCGCCTTCAGTACAATCGGGAATTTCGCTGTCTCCAGATAAGCAAGCGCTTTTTCCGGATCTGTAAAATTCTCGTATGCCGCAGTCGGAATATGATACTTCTTCATCAAGTCTTTGGAAAACGCCTTGGAGCCTTCCAGAATTGCCGCATTCTTACGCGGTCCGAATACCCGAAGTCCCTCCGCCTCAAATACATCCACAATTCCGCCCACCAGCGGATCATCCATACCGACAACGGTCAAATCAATCTCTTTTTCTTTCGCAAATGCAGCCAGTTTTTCAAATTCCATGGCTCCAATGTCCACACACTCTGCATACTCTGCGATTCCCGCATTACCAGGAGCGCAGTAAATCTTCTCAGCCTTCGGGCTTTGTGCTACCTTCCATGCAATCGCATGTTCCCTTCCGCCGCTGCCTACAATCAGAATCTTCATCGTCCTCTACTCCTTTATCTGAACCAATCCATCCACTACCGATACTTTCCCATTGGCAATCAGGTCAATCGCCTTTGGCATAATTACCCATTCCGCCTCCTGCATCACCCGAAGCTGCAGCTCCTTCGGTGTATCACCCTGACGGACTTCCACCGCCTTCTGCAGAATAATCGGACCGGTATCTGTACCGTCATCCACAAAATGAACGGTTGCACCAGTTATTTTTGCACCTCTGGCAAGAACCGCCTCATGCACCTTCAACCCATAATATCCGGTTCCGCAAAAAGACGGAATCAATGCCGGATGGATATTGATGATTTTATTCGGATAGGCATCCACCATAATCTTCGGAATCACAACCAGACATCCGGCAAGTACCACCAAATCCACCTTGTAAGACTGAATTTTTTCCAGAAGCGCCTCGTTAAATGCATCTCTCGTCTCATAGGACTTCGGTGATATACAGACTGCATCGATTCCCTTCGCTTTGGCACGCTCCAATGCATAAGCTCCTGCGTTATTACTGATGACTACGGAAATTTCTGCATTGGTAATTGTACCTTGATCAATGGCATCCATAATGGCCTGCAGGTTGGTGCCGCCCCCGGATACCAGAACTGCCATCTTTAGCATAATTCGACTCCCTTTTCTCCCGCTTCAATATGGCCAATGATGTACGGTGTCTCACCAGCCGCTTTAATGGCATCCATTGCAACATTGACATCTTCCGGATTCACTGCCACGATCATACCGATACCCATATTATAAGTATTGTACATCATCTTTTCTTCAATATTTCCGGTCTTTGCCATCAAGGTGAAAATCGGCGGAATCGGATAGCTGTCCTTCGTAATCACAGCCTTTACGCCGTCTTTGAGCATACGCGGAACGTTCTCATAAAATCCACCCCCTGTGATATGGCTGCAGGCTTTAATCTTCACACCCGCTTCTTTCACACTGCGAAGTGCCTTTACATAAATCTTGGTCGGTGCGATCAGTGCCTCACCCAGAGTTTTACCCAGCTCATCATAGTAAGTATCCAAAGATTCTTTCGTCATCTCAAATACTTTACGAACCAGCGAAAAACCATTGCTATGCACACCGGAAGAAGCGATACCCACCAAAACATCCCCTGCACACAAATCTTTTCCTGTAATCAGGTCTTTTTCGTCTACGATACCAACTGCAAATCCAGCCAGATCATATTCATCTTCCGGATAAAATCCGGGCATCTCCGCAGTCTCACCACCGATTAAAGCCGCACTGGACTGTTCACAGCCCTCTGCCACACCCTTCACGATCTGAGCGATCTTCTCCGGATAGTTCTTTCCACAGGCAATATAGTCCAGGAAAAACAATGGTTCTCCTCCTGCACAGGCAATATCATTGACACACATTGCGACACAGTCAATCCCCACGGTATCATGCTTGTCCATCAGAAATGCCAACTTCAGCTTCGTGCCGACACCGTCTGTACCGGAAACCAACGTCGGTTTCTCCATCTCTTTAAACTTTTCCATTGAAAATGCACCGGAAAATCCTCCGATATTTGTCAATACCTCGGGACGCATCGTCTTCTTAATATGCTCTTTCATCAGTTCCACTGACTTGTAACCAGCTTCAATGTCCACACCTGCGTTCTTGTAATCCATCTTCATCCTCCTAATAAGCAGTATCTCATCTTAATCTGCCACATAAAATTTTTTCAAATTGCTTTATTTGCTGTAATTCTTATATCCGACTTCCTGCAGCTTTGCATCTTTTTCCACAACCTGATCTTTCAGTTCCGCTGCATAATCTTTCAGTTTCCTGAGCAGTTCCGGATCCGAAGTTGCCAGAATCTTTGCAGCCAGAATTCCTGCGTTCGCTCCGCCGTTAATTGCCACAGTTGCCACCGGAATGCCGCTTGGCATCTGAACGATGGAATACAAAGAATCACGTCCTCCTAAAGAAGTGGTATGCATCGGAATTCCGATTACCGGCATCGGGAAAATCGCTGCACACATACCTGGAAGATGAGCTGCCATACCAGCGCCTGCGATGATTACTTTGAACCCTTTTTCCTCTGCACTTTTTGCATACTCAAAGAATACATCGGGCTCTCTGTGTGCGGAGATAATTGTCATCTCATAATCGATTCCAAACTTCTCCAGCATATCTGCTGCCTTACTCATAACAGGCATATCAGAATCGCTTCCCATTACAATACCTACTTTTGCCATGATTGCTCTCCTTTTCTCATAACTATTCATTAGAATTACTTATAAGTAAATTTTATCAATTCACCTCTACTTATAAGTTATTTTACTGAACTGGTAACTGGTTGTCAACTGCTATTTCAGCTGCCCTACATCTTTTTCAAATTTTGTCAAATGCCTCATTCAATTCCAGGGTTCCCGGCAGAACAAATCTTCCGTCCCTCAAAATCTCTGTCATAGTTCCATCCTCCCGCTCCACGACAATACTTCCCAGTTCATCGTAAGGAATTGTGATATCCGTATGACACCCAAAATATGCCTTTGCCACATCCGATTTTCTCAAAATCGAAACTTCATTGTCTCTTGCAATAATTTCTTTTCCATCCGGGTTATACACAGGCGTATCCTCCTGCCAGCTGTAACAGGTATCACCGAATGCAAAGTGGGGTCCCATCTTCTCGGCAATCAAAATCGGCAGCTTTTCCGCTATCTGATACTTTTTAGCCATCACATAAGCAGTTGTATTCGTTCCGATGGCAAACTCACCCATCGGTATGGTCTTGTGATGATACAGGATGTTTTCCAATATATACCTGCGGTTTTCCGCTTCCTCTGGAAAGTTCTTACAGGAATAATTCGTTATCATCCCATCAGTTATCTCAAGTTCCAGATCTACATAGTTCAATTCTTCCAGATAAACCTTGCTCACATGAAGAATTCCGTTCGTTCCTGTAAGAAGCGGAGAAGTAAACACCTCTCCTACTGGTATATTGACATCCGCTACACAATTCTCAAAATTCGTCTGCTTCTTTGGGTCTTCAAGCTTATGAAACTGAACGGTCAGATTTGTCCGATTTCCGTTCATTCCCCGTATATGCGCCCTGCATCCCTGATCCAGAACATCAATGATACACTGCTGAATCCGCTGATATTTCTGATAATCCAAGGTATTGATCTTTACTGTCTCACGAAAAATTTCTTCAAAATTCCCACCGATCGCCGGAACCGGATAGGCTATAATTGTAAAACTGCGTTCCTCACCCTTGATATAGCGATTGACAATCTGCCCTGCCTCATTGTCATACTGTACCTGAAGCTTCTGCTGTTCCTCAGAATAGGCAAGTGCCTCCCCGCAGGGTTTGGGCTCAAAGGGAGTGCTGCCGAAGATCTCCATACAGGCCGGACCGCCGTGAACCGCTGCCAGTTCCCGGTATTTTTCATAAGCAGTCTGCAGCGCTCTGAGCTTCCTTGTGACAAAATCTTTATCCAGAAAAAGGGCGGCATCATTTCTATGATCAAAGTCAAACTGGGGATTTGGAACCGCACCATAATAACCGATGCGTCCATGACGGCTCTTCTGTACCACATGAACTGCAGAACGGTAAATGGTTGCCCGGAGTCCCATATCTTCAAACTGGCGGATCGCCGCTCTTACCAAACGTTCAAATCCCAACGTGTAACGAATATTAACCGTCCTCTTCTTCTCAAGGGGCTTATGTCCATTGAGAAATCCGATCCGGTATCCTTCTGTGAAGGTACGCGCCATATCTTTGATTTCTTTTTCAGAAAGTGTATTCAGAAATGCTGCCGTTCTCTCCTCATTATCTGTCACATATTCTCCGAATCGATAAAGATACCGAAGATCGGATAAATCAGCATTCCTGATCAGGTCCACAGCAAAATTATCTTCCGGGTCCACCTGACTTTTCACATTTAATTCCATCAGATCATCTGCATAATCACTGACGTACCAATAGATGCTCTCTTTCAGATATTTTACTTCCGGATAAGGAGCATCTGCAAACATACGGTAAATCTCAAGAAACAACTCCAGAACAATCACCATATCCCAGATTCGCTGCTCACAGGCAAATACGATCATGCCCCGCAGTTCCGCATAAAGAAAGCTGAAAATCTGTCCATACTCCTGCCCAAACCGCTTGACTGCATAAGCAGGATTCCCGTAACAGTTACCATAATATTCCGGTAAAATCTCTGCGTACATCCTCCGGTTATAATCCTGCATCTGCTCCAGAGTCATGCATTCAAACTGCTTTGCTTCCACGGCACGGCGATATTCATCCATGAATACCAGATATTTCGCTTCGTGTAGAAAAAAACTTCTGAATGGTTCTGCCACTTCCTCTTCTTCCCGAATCTGGCAGACCCTTTCCATCGATAACGCATAGCGCTCTTTCAATAATTCGTCCATCTTTCACCTCACCACACCAATCTATCTCACTGCATTCAGGAAATTCCTGTCAGAAAAATACCCAACCAGAGAACTGCCAGAATGCCGCTTGCAAGCGAACCAACAATACTGTACCGATGATTTACTTTTTTTTCAGAGAAACTTTTAATTCCCAAATAAAAGCCATAAGCGGACAGTAAAAAAGAAAACAGCCCCATCGCCCCCAGATAATTACCGCCCCGTCCTTCAAATACAAAGGAAATAATGGATGCGACCACCAAAAAGCCAAGAGAAACAGCAGCCGCTATCGTTGCTTCCACGCCTCCTTTTGCATTTGCATCCGGTGCAAAGGAGTATTTATACTTTTTCATATCGTATCCTCCTGAATTTATCACAGATCAGGAACAACACATATCCCAGTGCCGAACCAATGGTATTCAACAGCAAATCATCCACATCAAAGCATCCCACCTTACATACCAGCTGAATCGTCTCAACGGTCAGACTTAAAGCAAAACCCAGAAACGTTACCAACCAGAATCGTTTCATATTCCGATGCATCACAGGCAAAATAAAACCTAACGGGAGAAAACCGATTACATTGCCCCCAAGATTCAGAAACGACGCCATCCATCCTACAGCCTGACGATGACGCCAGAATCTGCAGATTTCCCGAAACGGCACCAAATTATAACGATAATCCTGATTCTGAAATTCCCGCCTGCCATACCCTTCTGACAGAAACAACAGATAAATCAGTGCAAGTATATAAATCACAAACAAAAATCGCCCCAGAAGGCGAATTACCTTTTTCGTCTCTGCTTTCAAACCTTGTCCTTTCATATATACGTAGAACTGACTCTGAAAAATTGGGGAGCGCCGTGTTCATCAGCAACTGTCCTCAATGATTCAGAGTCAGTTTCACTGCGGGAAACGCTGTCAAACTGCTTCCCGCCTAAAACATAATCTCGCTTTTCCGTTTCAGGAGCCTTGCTCCACTCACGATTATCAGAATTCCGGCTGCCAGTCCGGTTACCAGTACGACAATCCCAAGTGCAATATTTCCGCCTCCGACTGTACTCATCGTCTTATAGGTCTTCTCACTCATATACACACGCTCCTTTTGATTACTTCACTCCGTACTGTTCATAATACGCATCAATGGACACTTTCATCGCATCATCTATAATAATCTGTCCTTTACATGGTTTATTATACAGTGCCTCAATAACTTCTGCCATACTTACAATCGCATGTGCCGGGAACCCGTACTTTTCCTGAATCTCTTCCAGTGCACTTTTTTCACCCTTGCCCCGCTCCATGCGGTTTAAGGACACCATCAGACCTTTAATTTCCACATCTCCCTGTGCCTGGATAATCGGAAATGTTTCTTCAATTGATTTGCCGGAAGTCGTCACATCCTCAATAATCACCACACGGTCTCCGTCTTTGATCTGGCTGCCCAGAAGAATTCCGGTATCTCCATGATCCTTTACCTCTTTCCGATTGGAACAATAGCGGATATCAACTCCATATAACTCACTGATTGCCATGGTTGTTGCCACGGAAAGCGGGATTCCCTTATATGCAGGTCCAAACAACACATCAAAATCCAGACCGTAATTATCATGGATTGCCTTCGCATAATACTCACCCAGCTTCCGAAGCTGTGTACCTGTCACATAAGCACCTGCATTCATAAAAAACGGAGACTTTCTTCCGCTCTTCAATGTAAAATCTCCGAATTTCAGCACCTGGCTGTCTACCATAAACTCTATAAACTCCTGCTTGTATGCTTCCATAATTCTTAATGCTCCTTTATTTTACTGGGTTTCCAAATATCTTTTACATTTTACCATAAATTTGTAAAACTTTCAATTTATTCTCCTGATAAGCTGTATATTTGTCATTTGTGCTCATCCGGTATGTACCAGAAAGAATCTACCGTACCGCTCCAATCAATTCACAGATATCCGCAACCTGATTTTTCTTCATATACGCTTCGATTCCCTCCACAACTTCCACTGTTGTATATGGATTAATAAAATTCGCAGTTCCAACGGAAACGGCAGTTGCCCCGGCAAGAATAAATTCCAGTGCATCTTCTGCTGTGGTAATTCCGCCCATACCGATAATCGGCACTTTTACAGCCTGCGCCACCTGATAAACCATACGCACCGCGATCGGCTTCACAGCCGGACCTGACATTCCTCCGGTTTTATTGGCAATCGCAAAAGTCCTCCGGTTGACATCAATCTTCATACCGGTCAATGTATTGATCAAGGATAAAACGTCTGCACCTCCGGCCTCAGCTGCTTTTGCCATAACCGTAATATCTGCCACATTTGGGGAAAGTTTCATAATCACCGGCTGTTTCGCATATTTTTTCACTGCTCTGGTAATCGCTTCCACTGCTTTCGGGTCTTGCCCAAACGCAATCCCCCCCTCTTTGACATTGGGACAGGAGATATTAATCTCCAGCATATCCACATCCTCATCAGCCAGACGTTCCACAACCTCGCAGTAATCCTCTGTTGTCTTGCCGCATACATTCACAATAATCTTCGCATCATACTGCTTTAAGAATGGAATATCCCTCTGGCAAAATACATTAATCCCGGGATTCTGTAAACCAATCGCATTCAGCATCCCTCCATGTACTTCAGCGATACGCGGAGTCGGATTTCCCGGCCACGGTACATTGGCAACACCTTTGGTTACCACCGCTCCGAGACGGCTCAAATCTATAAATTCACTGTATTCTGCTCCGGACCCAAAGGTTCCGGATGCTGTCATCACCGGGTTTTTCAATTCCACACCGGCAAGATTCACTTTTGTATTCATCAAAGTTCCACCTCCGAAGCCTTAAATACGGGACCATCCTTGCAGATACGCTTATTATGCACATGAGAATGTGCATCCACATCTTTCGACTGACACACACACGCCAGACAGGCACCTACTCCACATGCCATCTTTTCTTCCATAGAGATATAGCACTCCATCTTTTGTTCCTGGGCAAATGCCTTGATTGCCCGAAGCATCGGAGTCGGACCGCAGGCAAAGATGATATCTCCGGCAAGCGCCTGCCCGCGGACCGCATCCAGAACATTTCCCTTTATTCCTATACTTCCATCCTCTGTTGCAATAAAAAGAGCACCCGCCTGCTCCAATTCCTCTTTCAGGAAAAGATTCTTATCCCGGTATCCTACAATGATTTTCTTATCTGCGTCCAGCTGTTTTGCTGTCTCCAGCATCGGAGGAATTCCGATTCCTCCTCCCATCAGAAACACGGTCTTTCCTTCCGCCAAGGATAGCGGAAATCCATTTCCCAACGGTCCCAGCACGGAGATTTTGTCACCTGCTTTTTTCGCTGAAAACTCTTTTGTACCTTTGCCCGCAACCCGGTAGACGATTCTGAGACGCCCCCCGTCTTTATCAATCTCGCACAAGCTAATCGGTCTCGGCAAAAGTCTTGCCCCATCCTGACAATACAGGGAGATAAACTGCCCCGGTTTTGCATCAGCCGCAATTGTTTCCGTCTGAAGCCACATGCTGTAGATCCCTGCCGTCAGCTCTTCCTGAGAGAGGACGGTACACCATTCTTTTCTTTTCATTTTGCCGCCTCCAGTGCACCATTGATATCAGCAACCATATTCAGCACCGCCTGTCTGGACGCATCGGCAAAATGTTCCGCTCCAAAGGATGCATAAGCCTCCTGGCGATATGCTGCGATAATTCCCCTGGAAGAATTTACGATTGCACCAAGACCATCTTCATTAAAGAAATGAACCAGATCTTTTCCCTGACCGCCCTGCGCACCGTAACCCGGCACCAGAATAAAGGATTTCGGCATCACTTTACGCAGCACTTTTCCCTGCTCCGGATAGGTTGCTCCAACCACGGCACCCACATAACTGTATTCTTCTCCCATTAATTCTTCTGCCCAGGATGCAACCTTCTCGCCGACCAACTCATAAAGCGGGCGGCCATCCACAAGCTGATCCTGAAAATCACCGCTGGACGGATTGGACGTCTTCACCAGGATAAACAATCCTTTCTTTTCCTCTTTGCAGACTTTCATGAATGGCTTCACACTGTCCGCTCCCATATAAGGATTCAACGTTGCAAAGTCCTCGTGGAATCCGGAACATGTATTGCTGCCCACCTGAACTTTGCCCAGATGCCCTACCGCATATGCCTCTGATGTAGAACCAATATCGCCGCGCTTAATATCACCGATCACCACCAGTCCTTTTTCCTGACAGTAGCTTACCGTTTTCTCATATGCTTTCATTCCCTCGATCCCAAACTGTTCATACATGGCAATCTGCGGCTTCACCGCCGGAATCAGATCATAGGTTGCATCTATAATTGCCTTGTTGAACTGCCAGATTGCTTCTGCGGCACCCTCCAGAGTCTCACCAAAATCATCAAATGCTGCTTTTTGCACATGTTCCGGAACGTACGAAAGCATTGGGTCCAGTCCCACAACAATCGGAGCCTTCGTCTTTTTAATATTTGCTATCAGTTTGTTTATCATAATGGGTTTCTCCTTATCTAATTTGACTGTTTTTCTTTCTGACTTTATCTGTTTTGCAGATACCAATGCGGTCGTTTTTCACGCTCCAGCATTTTCCGGCAGTTCCTGATAAATTACCTCTCCGCCGCAGATCGTATATCTGACTTTACCATTCACTTTCTTCCCCGCAAAGGGTGTATTCTTACCCTTTGACACAAATGCTGCCGGATCAATCACATATTGGGCATCCGGATCAATAATTACAATATCTGCATCTTTTCCTTCCGCAAGAGAGCCTTTTGTTTCCTGATGAATCACCTTCGCGGGATTATAACTCATTTTCTCTGCCATCTGCATCGGTGTAATGATTCCCGTCTTTACGAGTTCCGTAATCGTCAATGCCACACTGGTCTCCAGACCGACGATTCCAAACGGTGCATGTTCCATATCCTGCGCTTTCTCTTCCCTGCTGTGGGGTGCATGGTCTGTACTGATGATCTCGAATACATCCTCCTTCAGCCCACGGCGCAGATATTCCAGATCTTCCTTTGTGCGAAGCGGCGGATTCATCTTATAGTTCGTATCACCTTGCACCATATCTTCACTTGTCAAAGTAAAATGATGCGGGCATACTTCTGCAGTTACCTGAACCCCGGCTTCCTTTGCCGCCTTCACCATCGTGTAACAATTTTTCGTGGAACAATGGCAAAGATGAAGCGGTACTCCAACTTCCTGTGCCAGCAAAATATCTCTGGCAACAATCACATCCTCCACGGAATTGCTGATTCCCGGAAGTCCCCATGCCCTGGATACCTCATCCGCATTCATACAGCCGCCCTGTACCAGATTCCGATCCTCACAATGTGCAAAAACCGGAAGATGATTCTCCTTCGCAAGCTGCATAGCCTCTTTGTAGACGTTTGCATCCATTACCGACTTGCCATCTTCAGTGATAGCGGGAATCCCTGCCTTTGCCATTCCTGCAATATCGGAAGGTTCTTCCCCTTTCATTCCCTTTGTAACGCAGCCGGACTGCAATACCTGAATCGGTGTAACATGTTTTGCTTTCACATGTACATAACGGACTCTGTCCGGGGAATCAATCGGCGGTTTTGTATTCGGCATGGCCACAATCGTGGTAAACCCGCCCTTTGCAGCAGCCGCTGCCCCGGACTCCACATCTTCCTTATACGTAAGCCCCGGATCTCTCAAATGTACATGTAGATCGATCAGGCCCGGCATCACATAGCATCCGGAAGCATCAATCTCACGATTCGGTTTTACTTTCAGATGATTACCCACCTTAACAATCTTACCCTCTTCTATATACAAGTCACATATTTCATCAAGCTTCGTGTCAGGGTCTATGACACGTCCTTTTTTGATCAGTAAATTCATATAGACTTCACTCCTTCTTTATCGTATAAGCGATTTCCAAAGAGTTTCTCAATCGCCTGTTTATCGTTATATTGAGTATACAAGAAATACGGATACATTTCAAGCACCGAATCATGTCTGGCTCAGATGAAAAACTTTTTCAGAAAATCCCTTTGTTTTTCTTGACTTTTCATACTATAGAGAATATAATAAGTTTAGCAAACGAATTGTGGATGTATATGAGTCACTAGTTATTAGAGATTATATTAGGTGTTCACGAATATAGTCTGTAATAGCTAGTGAATTTTTTTATGAAAAGTCGCTTGCTTCACTATTTATTTTTTTAATTGTTATGGAGGTAACACACATGAACGGAACAGTAAAATGGTTCAATGCAGAAAAAGGCTATGGTTTCATCACAGGAGAAGACGGTGCAGATGTATTTGTACATTTCTCAGCAATTCAGGGTGAAGGCTTCAAATCTCTTGAAGAGGGACAGGCTGTAACTTATGATTTGGTTGAAGGCAACCGTGGTATGCAGGCGGCTAACGTTGTAAAATGTTAATTATGCATTGAAAAAGTAAGGGACTGTTGCTTCGGCAACAGTCCCTTACTTTTTATTCCAGAGCGTATTTGAAAACTGCGTTCCGTGAGATGTGTGTCTCACGGAACGCAGTTTTCAAATACGCTCTAATTCCAAGTTACTCTACTCTGCCTCAGACGAAGAAAGTTCTGACAGATAACTGTCCAGTGCTGTTACATCCATCTCTGTTGTTGTCGTCACTACCGGCCTATTCGATTCTACGTTCTTATACACCGCAAAACCGAACCAAGCAAGAAGTGCGACAAGTACAACTGCTGATCCTCCGTACTCAATTCGACGGATCCACTTCTCACGGCGCATAATCTTTTGACGATTCGCTTTCTCCTTTTTATATTGATCAACTTTTTCCTGGCTCATCCTGATCTTCTCCTTTAAATGTACTTCAATCCTCTTTCCGGACTGTTCCCATTGTTATCCGGGTTATTGTAACAGTATACTACACTTTCAGAAATATTACAATACTACAATAATTCCTCCGTCATTTGCATACATAGAACTAACTCCGGCAGTATCCAGTATGAAAGCATCTTTGACCTTTAATCTTTCTTTAATCGCTTCCAATACAATCTGCGCACGTTCCGGGCAGTTGCAGTGAGAAACTGCAAGTATACGATGCTCCGAATCAACAACATTGGCAACAACACAGTCCACCATCTTTACCAATGCTTTATTGATCCCGCGTGCCTGATCCAGCTGACAGATCTCACCTTCCGGTGTAGATCCGCAGATAGGTTTGATTTTCAGTGCGGACGCAAACAATGCCTTAAAATTACTGAGCCTTCCATTTTTTCGCAGAGTATCCAGATTTTCAAGAACAAAGTACGTATTCTGACTGGAAATATATGCTTCCACAGCCTCTACAATCTTTTCAAAACTCATTCCCGCTTCTTCACATTCCATAATCTTTTTTACAATTAATGTCTGACCAACCGAGGCGGATCTGGAATTAAACACATAGATTTTTTTGTCTGGTTCCTCCTCCAGTGCCATAGAACGTCCAAGCATCGCACTGTTATAAGAGCCGCTGAGTTCTGCTGATAATGTTACCGCATAATAATGCTCCGCTTCTGAACGGAAAACATCCAGATATACCTCCGGAGACGGGCAGGAGGACTTTGGGCATTCCGGACATGCTGCTACTTTTTGAAGAAACATCTGCTGCCGAAAGGTATGATCATCTATAAAGGTCTCACCTCCGACTTCCAGGGTAAGCGGTGCGGAAACGATTCTCTCATCCGCTTTCATCTCCGGGGTCAATTCTCCACAGCTATCAACAACAATCTTAAAACTCATAACGAAAGGCCTCCATACTCAAATACTTTTATCTTCAATCACACGTTCTGTTCTTCAGAATTTCATGATGTAGTTTTTATAACCACGTGTCAAATATACTATATCATATTACCATAGTGTTTGCAAAGGATTTTTTCATATTCTTTCTATCCTTTCCTTGCCGTTTTCCCTTGCACAACGATCTGTTTGACGTTATACTAAGTGAAAGTGCGTCTGAAAAATTACGACCGCTTTACTATTAAGGAATTGTAGAAAAATAACTTTTGCAGATTGCGCAGAATATTTCTTCGAGGGTGTAGGTCAAAAAATGTAGTCGCAGCGGGCTACGGCGAGGCTTTTTGACCTGCACAATCGGAGAAACAGGCAAGTCAAGATGTATAAGTTATTTTCCTACAGTTCCTAAGTCTCAGAAAGGATTCTTCCATGCGTTATTTATTAAATAAGAAATTTCAAGAACTGACGGAAACATCCGTCTTGCAGCCGGAAGACGAGATTCTGGAATTTCTGGATTTTGAGGAAGCGGAGACATTCTGCCGGGGACTGAAACACCACAAAGTCCTTTGCCGCAATCTGAGAGAATCCATAAATTGCTGCAAAGTAGAAATGCTCTCCGATGCCATTATCGGAACTTTACTGGTTCCTGCAAAAGGAGCCTCATTTACTTCCGGAGTTTCGCTGATCTTTTACTTTGAGAAGCAGCATCTGGTTCTTATTGACGACCGAAAGCAATTAAACTCTGTGCAGCCACACCTGATCGACGAATTTCAGGAAACAGCAGACAACACTTACCGCTTTTTCTTTGATTTATTGGAATCATTGATTGACGGTGACACAATTTTTCTCCAAAATTATGAACAAAGACTGGCAACTATGGAAGAATCGTTGACTGATACGCTTCCCAAAGAACTAAAATTAAATGTCAGTACCGGAAGGCGGGAACTGCTGCTCTTCCAATCCTACTACCAACAGCTTCTGGATATGTTCGAAATTCTCTCTGAAAATATCAATCATTTTTTTCCGGAGGAATATCAGGTGCAATTTCAGCGGCTCATTTCCAGAGCGGACCGCCTGTATGATAACACACAGATGCTTCGCGAATACGCCTATCAGATCCGGGAGATGCATCAGGCACAGATTGATATCCGTCAAAATGACACCATACGGATCCTGACTGTGGTGACATCGCTCTTTTTCCCGCTCTCCCTTATCACTGGCTGGTATGGCATGAATTTTGTAAACATGCCCGAATTGCAGCAGCCCTTTGCTTATTTTATTTTAGCTGGTCTGTGTACTGCACTTGTGATTGGAGAAATCTGGTACTTTAAGAAGAAAGGATGGCTGTAAGATGATTGCCATTACGATAAAAAACCTGAAAAATTTTATGAATCAGTTACTGCTGTCGGACACCTTTGACCGTTTCCAGGTTTCGGAAGTTCAGATCACCACTTTTGCAACTTTTTCTATTGACGGAAAGCTTCATCATAATTTTTATGGACCAGAAGATTCCAAAGAACGTAAGGAGACCGGACAGACACAAATCCTCTGGGGCGATATCCGAAACTACTGTTTTTCGCTTATAAAAGGAAAACGTACACCGCTCTCCTTTAAGATTATTTTAATGCTTCCGAAAGATGAGACAGAAACGCTGCTTACAGAAAATAATACGGGCATCACTTCAGATGATATTTACGGACTGTATCTGAACTGTCAGTTTAACGGCGAAACACTGACCTTGACCACCGGAACCTCACTTCGGATTTTTACACTTGAAAAATCTCTGGAACACGCCTGGGATCAAAAACTCCAAACGCTTCTGAATCAGCAGGCAATTGATTATCTGCTGCCTTAGAGCGTGTTTAAAAACAAAAAACCGATGCCCCACAATCTTCTGATTTTGGTATGATACCTCTAAAGTAGACAGATTAAATATAAAAATCTGTTGCTTTGGAGGTATTTTTCATGCCAAGATCAACATACACACCCGAATTTAGAGCCAGGGTATCACAAGAATATATTGATGGAATAGGTTCTATTCAATTCCTTGCCAATAAGTATGGCATAGGTTATTCGACATTAGTAGGATGGATTAATGAATACAGGATTCATGGGATATCTGCATTCTGTCATAAAAAGAACAGAACTTATTCTAAAGAACTCAAAATAAAATGCGTAGAAGCAGTAATTAATGGCGAAGGTTCCGTTAATGACATCATTGCCCGGTACGGAATATCCAGCCGTTCTGTTTTAAGACAATGGATTAAGGTGTATAATGCCAATAGAGAACTTAAGGATTACGATCCAAAACAGGAGGTCTATATGGCAGAAGCACGGAGAAAAACAACTATAGAAGAACGAAAAGAAATCATTGATTATTGTATAAACCATAACCGTGATTATAAGAATACGGCAGCAAAATATGACGTTTCTTACAATCAGGTTTATTCCTGGGTAAAGAAATATGATGCTAATGGTGAAGACGGGTTAACCGATAAGCGGGGACATCACAAAACAGATGATGAAGTAGATGAATTGGAACGCTTAAGACGTGAGAACCTGCGGTTAAAACGTCAGCTGGAAGAAAAGGACATGGTAGTTGAACTGTTAAAAAAAGTGAAAGAATTCGAAAGGATGTGAGGCTTGGAAAAGTACGCCATGAATCAAAATATTTAACAATCAGGCATTTCCATACAGAGAAAAAATGGAGCATAGGGTGGATGTGCAGACACCTTGAGATATCAAGGGCTGCTTATTATAAATGGCTGCACAGGACAGTGCCGGATGCAGAGCACGAAAATATCAAACTCGCAGAACTGATCAAAGAGTTTGACGAACGTTTCCATCATATCCTGGGATATCGGAGAATGGCATCCTGGATCAATCATTTTAATCATACTGAATACAGTAAAAACAGAGTTCATAGAATCATGAAAAAGCTGGGGATACATTCGGTGATCCGTAAAAAGAAGAAAAAATATACATACTCAAAACCTGATGAAACGGCAGAAAATATACTTCAAAGGGATTTTTATGCATCTGCCCCCAATCAGAAATGGGCTACTGATGCGACAGAATTTAAAGTGCCTGGTGAACAAAAGAAGCTGTATTTAAGTGCTATTTTGGATTTGTATGACAGGTATCCCGTAGCTTATGTTGTTAGTGCAAGAAATGATAACAGGCTGGTATTTAAAACGTTTGACAGAGCGATTGCAGCTTTTCCCGATGCCAGACCGATGTTTCATTCAGACCGCGGATTCCAGTATACCAGCAAGATGTTTCAGAAGAAACTTGAAAAACAGGACATGGAGCAATCCATGTCCAGGGTTGGACACTGCATTGATAATGGACCAACAGAAGGGTTCTGGGGAATCATTAAAACGGAAATGTATCAGATGTATAAAATAACGGATGAGGCTTCATTGAGATATGCCATTAAAGATTACCTGCGTTTTTACAGTGAGGAACGACCACAGGACAGATATCACTGCAAAACACCCTTGGAGGTGCGTCAGGAAGCACTGGCTTCTGATATGCCAATAGAATATCCTATTCCGGAAAACAAACGAATAAACAAATATAAAGAGAAATGGTGTGCATAGAAAAATGCCTACACTCTAAATCGAAATGTAGGCATCATCTGCACTAAATTTTAGATATTTCACCTGTCTACTTGACAAGGGGCATATCATTTCTATGGGACATCGGTTTTTTATAAATGTATCTTAAAATCCTATTTTGTCAAAAGCATCATAATTTCATTACTGCGGCTGATGAATTTTGTCATCTGTTCCGGAGCCAGCTGCTTATTGCTGATACATGCCAGATCATACAACTGCTCACAGATCATGGCTGCATGCTCTGCATCTGATTTTTCAAAAAGATACTTCACAAGCGGATGATTTGCATTCAGAACCAGTGTTTCCGGTCCTCCGAACATGGACGGATCCATGCCTGCCATTCCATACATCTTCATCATATCCTGCATACGGCGTGTCTCTTCCGATACCGTAATCATGGAAGAAATACTCTCGTTTTTCAGATTCTCAACTTTAACTTCCAGATTTTCTTTATTTAAAGCTTTCTTAAACAACTCACTTAAGGTTTTTGTCTCCTCTGTCAGATCTACGGAGTCATCTTTCATATCTGCAGTCAGATCTGCGTCGATTCTCTGGAACTTCACCTCTTCTTTGATCCGCTCCACATGAGAAATGAATGCAGAATCAATATTGTGTTTCATGATTACTGCATCTTTCCCCTGCTCTTTGAACAGATTGATATACTGACTCTGCTGAACCTCATCTGTCACATAGAAAACAGCGGTCTTTTCCAGTTCCTTTTCTTCGGAACTCTCCGTATTTTCTTCTGCCGCAGTCTCTTCTATTATCTCTTCAACAACTGCCTCTTCTGCCGCGGTATCCTCCGGCTTCTTATTCGCTTCAAGACAATCTTCCAGCGTCAGATATTTTCCGTCAATATTCTTATAAAGGATATAATCCATCATCTTGCCGGAAAATTTCTCATCTTTAATACAACCAAATTTGATAAATGGACTGATATCATCCCAGTATTTTTCGTAATTCTCACGGTCTGTTTTGCACATGCCGCTCAGCTTATCCGCAACCTTCTTGGAGATATAATCTGCAATCTTCTTAACAAATCCATCATTCTGAAGTGCACTTCTGGAAACATTCAGCGGCAGATCCGGACAGTCAATCACACCTTTCAGAAGCATCAGATATTCCGGAATCACTTCTTTGATATTATCTGCGATAAATACCTGATTATTGTACAGCTTGATGGTTCCTTCGATAGAATCATACTCTGTATTGATGCGTGGGAAGTACAAAATTCCCTTCAGATTGAACGGATAATCCATATTCAGATGAATCCAGAACAAAGGCTCTCTGTAGTCATTAAATACCTTACGATAAAAACTCTTGTATTCTTCCTCGGTACAATCGTTGGGATGCTTTGTCCAAAGCGGATGAATATCACTGATTGATACCGGACGTTTGTTAATCTTTACTTTCTCCTTTGCCGGAGCGATTTCTACAATCTCTTTTTCTCCGTTTTCATTTTCTTTCTCTTCTGTCTTGGCATCCTCGTGAATATGCTCTACTACCACATCATCCTCTTTTAAGTCTGCCTCATCAATCGTCTCATATTCCTGAGGTGCATTCTCCTTGGACAGGAAGATTTCTACCGGCATGAAGGAACAATATTTCTCCAGAACCTCACGCATCCGGTATTCATTGGCAAATTCCAGGCTGTCCTCATTGAGGAACAGGGTAATTTCCGTACCAGGTGTTACTTTATTGCCATCTTTCATGTCATACTCTGTACTTCCGTCACATTCCCAGTGAACCGGAGCCGCACCTTCCTGGTAAGAAAGCGTATCAATGTGCACGTCCTCTGCAACCATAAAAGCGGAATAAAATCCCAGACCAAAATGTCCGATAATCTGATCTTTATCTGTCTTATCTTTATACTTTTCAAGGAACTGGGTTGCACCGGAAAATGCAATCTGTGTAATATATTCTTCCACTTCATCGGCTGTCATACCGATACCATTGTCAATAAACTTCAGAGTTTTAGCTTCCGGATTGACAATCACTTCGATTTTGGCTTTATATCCTTCCGGGAACTGATAATCACCTACAACCTCCAGTTTTTTCAGTTTTGTAATGGCATCACATCCATTGGAAACCAATTCACGAACGAAAATATCATGATCGGAATACATCCACTTCTTAATAATGGGGAAAATATTATCACTGTTAATTGAAAGACTGCCATGTTTTGCTGCCATGGTTTTCACACTCCTTTTATTTTTTTGTCATATGACATTTTTGACAAATCTTTTTTTATTTTCATATGAGACTTGTCTGCCACATGTATCCTAAATGATATATTAGTACGGACCCGACCAAATGTCAATAGAAAATTAGCACTCATTAGAAGTGAGTGCTAATTATTTTATAAACAAAATATTAAATTCTTATAAAATCGGTAAATTTACAACATTTTTACCCTTCTACAATCAAATACTGACCATTCGGCAATGCAAATACTTCTGAAGCCTCTTCTAGTTCCTCATTACTCATCCCATCTACATCCATACCACTCTCTTCCATATATTCCCGAACTTCCGAAAGGGAATCTACTACAACCGCCATACAATCTTCCAGAAAAGCCTCTGCCTCATCATAATTCTCCGCCACCGGCTCATCAAAAAGCCGTCCCTGATCTTTTAAAAATGTGTAGATACACTCCTCACTGTACTCATTCATTCCACGCTACCTCCCTTTCTCAATACATCCTCTAATGTATCTTCCACTCTGCCTGTTAAGAACAGAGTATTCTGATTCCCTCCTGCGCATCTTCCCTGCTCATGAAGCTGGTGGATCAGCCCACAGGTTTCCGACCGCAGTCTCTGAGTCCCATGCTGAAGCAAGGTTCCATCCAGATCACTGGCAATCAGCTTAATCCTGTTCATGGTTCAATTTCTCCAGCAAATCCAGAATCTGGAGGGGATGATCAATAATTGCCATGGCACGATTCTCTTCCAGCTCTTTTCTCGGTCGAAATCCCCAGGTGACGCCTACTGTATACATCCCTGCCGCCAGACCGGTTTTCATATCCGTATTGGTATCTCCCAAATACAGGATTTCTTCTGTTTTCATCCCAAACCGCTCCGCCATTGCCAATGCTCCTGCAGGATCCGGCTTTTTCGGTATCTGATCCGTCTGACCCTGTATCCAGTCAAAACAAGATCTGCCGAATAAAGTCTCAACTACATGTACAGCCGCACCATGAGGCTTATTGGAAAATACGGCAATTTTCATCCCAAGCTCCTTAAGCTTCCCCAGTGTTTCCTCAATTTCCGGATATGGCTTTACACAATACAAAGGATTTTCTCCAAAAAACGCTCTGGTTATCGGAATTCCCTCTTCCATATGTACGCCTTTTGTATCCCCGGCAGCCGCCAATGCACGCTTCAGTGCCATATCAATCCCATCCCCGGCATAAAAATTAAATTCCTCAACCGGCCGCGGAGCAATACCAAAATACTTCAGTGTATGATTCACTCCATGTGCAATGGACTCCACTGTATCCGCAAGCGTTCCATCCAGATCAAAGATACATGCCCTTATCATCTGTCTCACCTTCCTGTCTGCTCTAGTTACTGACTCATAAGATCATTATACCATCTTCAGAAAAAGGATTCAACGCTTTCATAATCTTTCAAAAACGATTGCCGATGTATATTTTATAAACTATACTATATGTTAAGAATGATTACGATGATAGACATTACACACAAGGAGTAATTATATGGACACTAAAATACTTTTTACAGATCTTGACGGCACTTTGCTAAACAGAAAAAAAGAAATCACAGCGGAAAATGCCGCCGCTATCGACCGGGCTCTGACTGCCGGTCATAAAGTAGTGATCAATACCGGAAGACCACTGTGCGGCTGCATGGCGCAAATCAGGGAACTGGGCTTAGAACGGGAAGGCTGTTATGCCATAACCTACAACGGAGGGCTTATTTACGACTGCTATACAAAGAAAACTCTTTATAAAAAGGGAATTCCCCTTGCATACGTCCGTCATATTTTTTCAGAAACACAACGAAGGGGAATCTACTGTCAGACTTATTCGGACGAATCTTTATTGACACTTTGCGATACAGAAGAACTGCAATATTACACTTCACGTACCCATACTCCTTATCAGATAGATCCGGATCTGCTTTCCCATCTCACAGAAGCCCCTGTGAAGCTTCTGGCAATTGATTTGAAGCTGGGGCGTGAAGTTCTGGATCTTTACCGTCAGGAAATGGCAGACTGGGCCGAGGGAAAGGTTTCCATCTTTTATTCCAGTCAATTTTATCTGGAACATGTGGCATACGGCATTTCGAAGGGTGCCGCCATTCAGATTCTCTGCGACCATCTGAACATTCCGCTTTCCAATACAATTGCCGCCGGAGATGAAGAAAATGATATTGATATGATCCGTAAAGCCAAAATCGGTGTTGCCATGTCCAATGCAATTCCTGTTGTCAAAGAATGTGCGGATTATATCACCGTCCATGATTGTGACCACAGCGGAATTGCAGAGGTTATTAAACATTTTATGGACTGCTGAAGCGTGTCTGGACATTACTTTCTGCAATCTACAGACACGTTCCAGAAAACTTTTTCCAAAAAAACAGGCAAATTTACACATTTTACTTTCTTTTTTCCAAAAACGGTGTATACTATCTACGTATGGTGGTTCATGGAAGGTGTATTTATCCATCTGAAACAACCATCAAAGACCTTTTCAACCGGAAGGAGATACGATTATGTCAAAAAAATTTGGAAAAGCTATCGTCGGGCTGGCTTGTATCGGGGCTGCGGCTGGTGCGGTAATTGCTTATCTCAAAACAGTAAATAAGTGCAGTGAATCCCTTGACGATGATTTTGATGATTTCTCAGACGAATTTGAGACAGGCGCACGCAATTATACCACGATTCCGAAGGATGTGGCTGCAAAAGCGGAAGAATTAAAAGAAAATGCTGAGACTTTAGTGGATGATGCAAAAGATACTGTCAGGGAAGTCGCAGAAGAAGTAAAAGATGCCGCACGATCCTAACAGAAAAGAGAATGCCGTTTGTCAATATCCGGCATTCTCTTTTTAAATTTAAGGAACTGTTCAGAAATATCCTGGGAGAGCTGTACTAGCTCCAGGCACGGTTCAGTGCATTCATAGCCGTTTCGATTACGGATTCCTCCAGGGTTGCATACCCCAGAAGGATTCCTTCTGTTTCCCGTTTTCTTTCTCCATTTACATAGTACTGATGAAGCGGATAGACTTTAATCCCAACTGCCTTTGTGCGCTCTACAGCCTCCTCTTCCGTCATTCCATTCAAAAGCTGCAACAGCAGATGAACCCCTGCATGTTCGCCGGATACGCAGCAAACAGAACGTAATGGTTTCAGCAATTTTAGTATCAGATCACGTTTTCCTTTATACAGTGCCCGCATTCGGTTTAAATGGCGTTCAAAATAGCCCTCTCTCAAAAAAAGCTCTATAATTTTCTGATCCACACGGGAAACTGTTACTGAAAAATTCTTTCCCCGTTCTTCATATGCTGCAAGCAATGTTTGGGGGAGTACCATATAACTGATTCGGATCGCCGGAGCAATCGCTTTCGAAAATGTTCCAATATAGATCACAGTGTCATTTTGATCATAGCCTTGAAGTGCGGGAATCGGTTTTCCTTTGTATCGGAACTCCGAATCATAATCATCTTCAATAATATATCTTCCAGAACTGGCTTTCGCCCATGCCAGAAGCTGCAGTCTTCGCTTCATAGGCATAACCATCCCCAT
>UQAW01000002.1 GCA_900539175.1 uncultured Lachnospiraceae bacterium | reverse complement strand
ATTAAATTGGCCAGGCTGTATCCGGTTATAGTTTAGAAACTAACCGGATATAGTACTAGGTATTCATTTGAAAAAGAATTTGCATTATTTTGATAAGGAAGTTTTGTTTGAAGAATTAGATAAGATTAATGAGTGGTATGATTCTTGTAGCATTTTACATGATATTGCAATAGACTATAGAATTAAGAGCATACAGTCTGCTCGGTTAAAATATGAACGATATTTTCCAGATCATCAGGCAAGAAAAGTTTTTGACGATATGTTAGGTTTTCGGGCATTATGTGATAATTATGAAGAGATTTTGACTCTTAGAAATTGTGAAAATCTTCGTGTGGCTGATATGTCAGAAGGGAAAGCACATGACGATGGATATAGAGGAATTCATGTCTATTTTCAACTAAGTAATTATCACTATCCAATAGAAATCCAGTACAATACATATTATGACAGATAATTAAATAACTGGCTTCATAAATATGTATATAAACGCAAATATGATGATTTGATTGGTTGTACGTTGCGAAAAGAATATGAAAGTGGTAGAATCAGAACAGAAAATGAATTCAAGGAGGTGTTGGAGCGTGTGTTATCTGATCGCAAAAAAAATTAATGATATTGGCTGTTTAGCTTTACAGACGGCTCACGGTCAGCATTTAGTGGATTTTAAAAGAAAGTTAATTGCCGAAATAGGAACGGATAAAGTGCAACTAGTTACAATTAGCCGCCCATCAGCATATGGAGAATATGAACCGTATCGGTTTGTTGATACAGAGCAGGAATTTGAGCAGGCAGTGAAAAGATTATGACAAATGTGGGTAGTTAGTAAAAAGGATTAACTACCCATATTTTATAATTGACGAAAGCGAATATGATAAAATGATTAATTTACAGGAAAAAGAAACAAAGGAAATAATTCAATTATACAGTATGGCTATTAAAGAATTAAAACGCCGTAAAGTTATTAGAACAAATAACGTAGTTGGAGAACTTGGTAATATTTAGCAATAGAAATATATAATAGTACGGTGGGTATGCCTAATCTTTCACCGGCACCTGTTGGAGCAGAAAATATTGATGCTATTAGTAGAAAAGGCGATAGGTACAGTATAAAATCAACCAGTAATAACACAACGGGAGTATTTTATGGTTTGGAAGAACCAGAATCGGATAAGGTTGATCGTCAAAAATTTGAATATGTTATTATATGTAAGTTTGATGATAACTATGAGCTACAGACAGTGTTAGAAATGGATTGGAATACATTTTTGAAAAATAAACGCTGGAATAGTAGAATACATGCGTGGAATTTATCACTGACGAAGAAGCTTTATGAGCAGTGCAAGGTTGTATATAAAAAATAATAAAAGTTAAGGCTTCTGAAACAATATAAATAATTAATACTGAAGAATTTGGAGTGTTGTATAACAGAGTGGTTTTACAACTTTTGCCCATGAAAATATGTGAATTTATAAAAAGATACATAAACTACAAGAAAAATCAAAGTTGTAAAAATCCTTTAAATTCAAGGAAAAACGAAGATATGAGGAGTTATGAGAACATGATAAAAGTATTATTCGTCTGCCACGGCAACATCTGTCGTTCCCCAATGGCTGAATTTGTGTTAAAAGATATGGTAAATAAACAAGGTCGGGAGCATGAGTTTTACATTGCTTCCGCAGCCACCAGTACTGAAGAAATCGGTAACCCGGTTCATCGTGGTACCAGAAAGAAGCTGGCTTCTGTTGGTATCTCTACTGATGGAAAATATGCAGTTCAGATGAAAAGATCCGATTACGATAAATATGATTATCTAATCGGCATGGATGACTGGAATATCCGCAATATGCTCCGGATTACGGGAGGAGATCCGGAGCATAAGATTTATCGGTTTCTGGAGTTTGCCGATCGTTCCGGAGAGATTGCGGACCCATGGTATACAGGAGATTTTGAAACTACATATCGGGATGTGAAAGAAGGATGTGAAGGTTTCCTAAAACGTGTCTGAATGAATTTTATATAAGAATACCGGTTGATGCCTTGAAAAACTACTTTGAGTATGATAGGATAAAATTAATAAAAAGCAGAGTGATTCTGTAAAAAATAATAGACAAAACTAACAAAAGTGTGGGGCGGAAGACGGATATTTTCAGCAGGTGACGGAGAAGTATACTGGAGAGAGGGAAGTATGGTTTAGGCGGCGCATACCGCGGTAAGCTGTACTTTTTCTTTTACTATGAAAGTCCCGGACAGCAGCCATGAACCGGAGTGTGCCTGCACGCGCAAGGTCATGGATATTGGACGGGCGAGCCAGTATGAGTAAGTAGGGCGACAGCCCGGATTACGAATACTGGCGGCGGTTGCGGGAGCACGAAGTGCGGAGCAATCGGCTTTCATAAATGGTGATGTCTGCGCCAGCAGACATGTCAGTTTATTATGAAAGTCTCGGACAGCGGCCATGAAGAGTGCGTGCTTGCATGCGGCGAGTCATGGATATTGGGCGAGAAAGAATTGAAAGATCATACTAAAAAACAGGCAGGGAGGTATAGGCAGATGGGCAGATACGTGATGGCACTGGATGCAGGGACGACCAGCAATCGTTGTATTTTGTTTAATCAAAAGGGTAAAATCTGTTCTGCGGCTCAGAAGGAGTTTACTCAGTATTTTCCAAAGCCAGGCTGGGTAGAGCATGATGCCAATGAGATTTGGTCCACGCAGCTTGGAGTGGCAGTGGAGGCTATGCAGAAAGCAGGGGCTGCTGCGGAGGATATTGCCGCAATCGGTATTACCAATCAGAGAGAGACAACGATTGTTTGGGATAAAGTGACGGGAGAACCGGTCTGTCCGGCAATTGTGTGGCAGTGCAGAAGGACATCAGAATACTGTGATGCCCTGAAAGAAAAAGGACTGGTGGATAAGTTCCGGGAAAAGACAGGTCTGGTGATTGATGCTTACTTTTCAGGTACAAAACTGAAATGGATTTTGGAGCACGTAGAGGGTGCGCAGGAACGTGCCTGGAACGGTGAGCTTCTCTTTGGAACCGTGGAGACCTGGCTGATCTGGAAGATGACGAAAGGCAGGGTTCATGTGACGGATTATTCCAATGCCTCACGTACCATGTTGTTTAATATACAAACTCTGGCATGGGATGAGGAGATCCTGGAGGAATTTGGAATTCCTGCTTGTATGCTGCCGGAAGTAAAGCCATCGAGCTGTCTTTATGGGATGTGTGATGCATCGTTTTTCGGCGGAGAAATTCCGATTGGCGGAGCAGCAGGAGATCAGCAGGCGGCTTTGTTTGGACAGACTTGCTTTGAGCCGGGAGAGGCGAAAAATACGTATGGTACAGGTTGTTTTCTGTTAATGAATACCGGAGAGAAACCGGTGTTTTCACGAAATGGTCTGGTGACGACTATTGCGTGGGGACTGGACGGAAAAGTCAATTATGCGTTGGAGGGTTCTATCTTTGTAGCAGGAGCTGCCATCCAGTGGCTGCGGGATGAGATGAAACTGTTGGAATCAGCAGCAGATTCGGAGTATATGGCACAGAAAGTAAAAGATACCAACGGTTGTTATGTGGTCCCGGCATTTACCGGGCTTGGCGCACCTCATTGGGATCAATACGCCAGAGGAACGATTGTAGGAATTACCCGGGGGGTCAATAAATATCATATAATAAGGGCGACTTTGGAATCACTGGCTTATCAGGTTAATGATGTACTGGAAGCTATGAAGGCGGACGCAGGAATCGCCTTGGAGGGATTGAAAGTGGATGGCGGAGCAAGTGCCAACAATTTTCTGATGCAGGTACAGGCTGATCTGACTGACGCTCCGGTACTGCGTCCCCGGTGTGTGGAGACAACGGCTATGGGAGCTGCTTATCTGGCTGGTCTCGCAGTAGGGTATTGGAAGAACAAAGAAGAAGTTATCCGGAACTGGGCAATTGACCGGAACTTTCTGCCTGAAATTGAAGAGGAGGAACGCAGGAAGAAGATAAATGGCTGGAACCGGGCAGTAAAGTATGCCTATGGATGGGCAAAAGAAGAATAGTATTTTATAAAACGGTATGTGAGGGGTAGAACGGATAGACAGGAAATATGTGACGGAGGTATTGGAGTGAGGAATCATGAGGTGACAAAAAAGCAGATGCTTCTGACAAAAGACGGGCATTTGCAGGAGCCGGGATGGGCACGTTCCCAAGTATGGGAGTACAGGCGTAAAGAGATTAAATCTCCGGCTTTCCGAATAAAAGAATGGGATTATTATCTGGTAATGGGAGATGGATTTGCCGTGGCTTTTACTATTTCTGATAACGGCTATATCGGTTTGCAGTCTGTCAGTTTTCTGGATTTTACAAAGCCGATGGAGCAGACAAAGACCGTTTTGACTCCGTTTCCGATGGGAAAATTAAAACTGCCGGAGAATTCTTCCGAAGGAGACTGTGAATTCAGCAATAAACAGATGCATATCAAATATACGGTAGTGCCCGGAAAACGTCGGATTCAGTACAGATTCAAGGAGTTCTATCACGGAACACCGTTTTCCTGTGATATTTCTCTGGAACAGCCGCCTATGGATACTATGGTGATTGCAACGCCCTGGAAGGACAGCCGGGCTTTTTATTATAATCAGAAAATAAACTGCATGCGGGCATCCGGTGTGGTGAAGTTTAATGGTAAAATCTATTATTATCATCCTGAGCATGATTTTGGTACACTGGACTGGGGAAGAGGTGTCTGGACCTACGATAATACCTGGTACTGGGGTTCCGGTAACGGACTTGTGAATGGAAAACCTTTTGGATTTAATATTGGTTACGGATTTGGTGATACGTCCGCTGCCAGTGAGAATATCCTGTTTTATAACGGAGTCGGACATAAGCTGGATGATGTGACATTTTATATCCCGGCGGGGGATTATATGAAGCCATGGATGTTTACCAGCAGTGACGGAAGATTTGAGATGAAATTTCGTCCGATCATCGACCGGGCGGCCAAGATCGATGTGAAATTTCTCATGAGTGATCAGCATCAGGTATTTGGCAAGATAAGCGGAAAAGCGATTTTGGATAATGGAGAGGTGCTCAATATCAAAGATATGATGTGTTTTGCGGAGAGGGTGCATAATGTATATTAGGAGCAGCGCAGAGGTTATCCGGATTCAAAGTGAACATTGAGGCGGCTGCAAAAGAAGCGTATCACTGGAAAAAACTTAAGGAGGTGCGGATGGAATGGATGTACACAAATTATTAGAAGGGGTAAAGGACGGTGAGATAACGATTGGCGAAGCGGAGCAATACCTGAAAGATCTTCCGTATCAGGATTTAGGGTTCTGCAGGTTGGATCATCACCGTGCGCTGCGTTCCGGATTTGGTGAGGTTGTATATTGTCCGGGAAAAGCGACAGAGCATCTGGTTAAAATATATCAGTGTTTTGCCGAACGAAAGAGTAATGTTTTGGGTACGAGAGCATCAAAGGAGCAGTACGAAGCTGTAAAAGAGGTAATACCGGATGTCATATATGATCCGTTGGGACGTACACTGAAGCTGCAGTTTGATCAGCCTGCGCCTGTGGGGGAAATAGCGGTTTGTACTGCCGGAACCTCTGATATTTCCGTGGCGGAAGAAGCGGCGCAGACGGCAGAATTTTTCGGAGCATATGTCAATCGGATCTATGATGTGGGGGTAGCCGGAATTCACAGACTTTTGGCAAAAACAGAAGAAATACGGAGAGCAAATTGTGTGATTGCTATTGCCGGAATGGAGGGAGCCTTAGGCAGTGTGGTCGCTGGTTTGGTTGAGCGGCCGGTGATCGCAGTTCCTACTTCTGTGGGATATGGAGCCAATCTTCATGGGATTTCCGCATTGCTTACAATGCTGAATTCCTGTGCAGAAGGAATTGCTGTTGTCAATATTGACAATGGGTTCGGTGCAGGATATATGGCAGCGCAGATTAATCGTCTCGGTGTAGAAGGCGGAAAAAAATAAAGCGTGGTAACTGGATCTTCCCTTCTTAGAAGTTGGTGGTTCGTCTATTTTTTACTCACACGGTACTGTGTTGGAGAACAGTGCATCTGCTCCCGGAAAATTCTTGAAAAATATCCGGGGCTGGAAAACCCGGTCTGTGCGGAAATTTCAGTAATGGAGAGCTGATTTTCAGCCAACAGAGGCAGACTTTTTTCCACCCGGTAATACAGGAGATAATCGAACAGGGATTCCCGCATGTGCTTTTTGAAGAAACGGCAGCATTCACTTTTGCAGATATGAATCTGTGCAGCGATATCGTCCAAAGTAATTTTCTCCATATAATGTTCCTGAATAAAGGTCAGAATATGCCGCAGACGTTCAAGCTCCCGGTTAGAGGCTGCAGATTTTTCCAGAGCTTGATTTTCCAAAACCGTATGGCGGTAAAGGGACAGCCAGATAGCGGAGAGTGATTGCTGTATTTCCATCTCAAAGGCATCGGAGTGATTCAAGTACAACGTGTAGAGTCGTTTCAGCGCTTCCAGAATAGGACGGTGCCAGTCCACGGAAGGATAAAGGGGGATAGAACCAAGCGCAGAGTCATGCACCAGTGGATTGACATAATCCCGCTGCAGAATACTCCCCTCAAATCCATAGATGATCCGGGGATGGAAGGTTGTGGAGATATAGTAGCAGTCCTGGTTATCAATCATATGCCCGGTATGCAGGGCATTAGAGTTACAGAACAACCCATCTCCCTCATGGAGCTGATAAATCTGGTCATTGACCTGGTAACTGATTTGTCCCTCCATAATTAAAGTTAATTCAATTTCCGGATGCCAGTGCCAGGTAAATGAGCCGCGTTCATACCGGGACAAAACTTCCTGGCTGATAAAGACAGGAAACTCAAAGCATCCATGTGATTTCAATTCTCTTTGTGTCTCATTGATCTCTAACTGCATTCTTATCTTATCTCCTTCATTATTCGAAATCTCAATATAGTGCAAATAGTGACAAATATATTTATTGCAGACCAATCTTTTCCTCATTATAATGAAACTATGAAAAGAAATCAAGAGAAATCAAGAGAAAAGAAGTGGCTATTGAAAAGGAACGGGCACAGTATTTCAGAATAGCCTTTGCAGATTCTGCGAATAATGTAGCAAAAGGAATATTGGAAAAATGTATCAGGGAGGAATTGGGTTATGCAGATGAAAGAAATCAGACAATGTTTTGCGGAAAAATTTGGAAATTATGGAGATATCCGTAGTTATTTTGCACCGGGACGTGTGAACCTGATCGGTGAACATACCGATTATAATGGAGGGCATGTGTTTCCCTGCGCACTCACGATCGGAACGTATATGATTGCGAGAAAGAGAGAGGATCAGAAGCTTCGCTTTTATTCTATGAATTTTGAGGAGATCGGTGTGATAGAATCTTCTCTGGAAGAATTGACACCTGAAAGTGAAAGCAATTGGACTGCATATCCCAAAGGAGTCATGTGGACCTTTATCCGTAAGGGGTATGAGGTAAAGAATGGATTTGATGTAGTATTATTCGGAAATATTCCCAATGGTTCCGGTCTTTCTTCTTCTGCATCTGTAGAAGTAGTTACAGGAGTTATGCTGAGAGATATGTTCGGATATGAAGAACTGACGAACACAGATCTGGCATTGTTCGGACAGTATTCTGAGAATCAGTATAATGGTGTCAATTGCGGGATTATGGATCAGTTCGCTATCGCCATGGGGAAGAAAGATCATGCAATCTTTTTGGATACCAGTGATTTAAAGTTTCAGTATGCGCCGATCAGACTGGAGAATGCGAAGATTGTCATTGCATGTTCGAATAAGAAACGAGGGCTTGGTGATTCTAAGTATAATGAGCGCAGAAGTGAATGTGAGACGGCATTGAGTGAGATTCAGAAAGTGAAGGATGTACCCAGTCTGGGAGCGCTTACGATAGAGGAATTTGAAGCTGTAAAGGATGCAATTAAAGATCCGGTCCGCTGCAAACGGGCGCGTCATGCAGTCTATGAGAATCAGAGAACTATTCAGGCGGTAGAGTCATTGCAGAACAATGATATTGAAAAATTCGGTCAGTTGATGAATGCGTCTCATATTTCTCTTAGAGATGACTACGAAGTGACAGGAATTGAACTGGACACATTGGTGGAAGAGGCATGGAAATGTGAGGGTGTGATTGGCTCCCGTATGACAGGAGCAGGATTCGGCGGTTGCACAGTCAGCATCGTTAAGGATGAGGCAATCGAAAGTTTTATCGAAAAAGTAGGAGCGGCATATGAAGAAAAAATCGGTTATGCTGCAGACTTTTATGTAGTAGATATCGGTGACGGTGCGGGTGTCATGAAAGAGATTGCGGATTAAGGCGTACGCAGGAACAGTACATGTTTGGGAGGATGAATCATGATTTTTGACAGTATTAAAAAATTGGTTCAGTATGGTCTGGAGACGGGATTAATTACCGAAGAGGATCGTATTTATACAGTAAACAGAATTCTGGAGGTTTTACAGGAGGATATGTATGAGGAACCTGCGGAGGATTTCCGAAATGTAAATCTGGAAGAGACGTTGAAGGAACTGTTGGATTATGCAGCTGAAAAAGGATTGCTGGAGAGTAACAGCGTAGGATTCCGGGACTTGTTTGATACGAAGCTGATGGGCTGTCTGGTTCCGCGTCCAAGTGAGGTTACGGCCAGATTTTTTGAACAGTACCGGGAAAGTCCGCAGGCGGCAACGGATTATTTTTATAAACTAAGTCAGGATACTGATTATATCCGCCGTTATCGGATTCAGAAGGATATAAGGTGGAAAGCCCCAAGCGTTTATGGTGATATTGATATTTCTATTAATCTCTCCAAGCCGGAGAAAGATCCGAAGGCGATAGCCGCAGCAAAACAGGCGAAACAAAGCGGTTATCCAAAGTGTCTGCTCTGCAAGGAAAATGTGGGGTACGCAGGAAGAGTCAATCATCCGGCAAGACAGAATCACCGGACGATTCCGCTGACGATCAATGACAGTCCGTGGGGCTTCCAGTATTCTCCGTATGTTTATTATAATGAACATTGTATTCTGTTCAATTATGAGCATATTCCGATGAAGATTGAGCGTACCACATTTGTCAAGCTGTTTGATTTCATCAAATTGTTTCCGCATTACTTTATCGGTTCCAATGCAGACCTTCCGATTGTGGGAGGTTCCATCCTGAGTCATGATCATTATCAGGGAGGCAATTATACATTTGCCATGGCGAAGGCACCGATTGAAACGTATGTGGAAATAAAAGGGTATGAGGATGTGGAGGCCGGGATTGTAAAATGGCCGTTATCGGTGATTCGTATCCGTCACAAAGAAGCGGATCGTCTGATTGACCTGGCTGAATATATCCTGAATCAGTGGCGCGGTTATACGGATGAGGATGCTTTTATTTATGCGGAAACCGAAGGAGAACCGCACAACACAATTACACCGATTGCCCGTAAGGTGGAAGATACGTTCGAACTGGATCTTGTACTGCGGAATAATATCACCACTGAGGAATGTCCTCTTGGCGTTTATCATCCTCATGCACAATATCATCACATTAAGAAAGAAAATATCGGTTTGATTGAGGTGATGGGACTCGCCGTATTGCCGGCACGTCTGAAAGATGAGATGCAATTGCTCTCCGAGTATCTGCTGGAGGGAAAAGATGTACGTTCCAATGAAAGTTTAGTGAAACATGCGGATTGGGTGGATGAATTTCTGCCGAAATATCCGGATTTGAATGCCGGGAATGTGATGGATATCCTGAAAGAAGAAATCGGAAAGGTATTTGTAGGGGTTCTGGAAGATGCTGGTGTGTACAAGTGCACAACGGAGGGAAGAAAAGCGTTTGCAAGGTTTTTGGAGACACTTTGACGATTTTATAAGAAAGATGATTGCAGTTTTTAGAATGAAGTGTTATTCTAAATGAGATAAAAAAGTACAAGTTATATTTGAGATTCCGAAGAAGTAGGAGGAAGTTTGATGAAAATTTTAGTTACAGGCGGAGCCGGTTATATTGGGAGTCATACATGTGTGGAACTGCTGAATGAAGGTTATGAGGTTGTAATTGTGGATAACCTTTACAATTCCAGTCCGAAGGCAGTAGATCGTATTCAGGAGATCACAGGCAAGACAGTTACATTTTATGAGACTGATCTTCTGGATAAAGAAGGCATGAAAAAGATATTTGATCAGGAAAAGATTGATGCGGTTATTCACTTTGCCGGCTTGAAAGCTGTTGGAGAATCTGTGGCAAAACCGATTGAATATTATCATAACAACATTACCGGAACATTGAATCTCTGTGATGAGATGAGAAATCATGGTGTGAAGAATATTATTTTCAGTTCTTCTGCAACTGTTTACGGTGATCCGGCACAGATTCCGATTACGGAAGAGTGCCCGAAGGGCATGCCGACGAATCCCTATGGCTGGACGAAGTGGATGTTAGAGCAGATTCTGACTGATATTCATACTGCGGATCCGGAGTGGAATGTGATCCTGCTTCGTTATTTCAATCCAATCGGAGCGCATAAGAGCGGCATGATCGGGGAGGATCCGAAGGGGATTCCAAACAACCTGCTTCCTTACGTGGCACAGGTTGCGATTGGAAAACTGGAGTGTTTAGGAGTGTTTGGCAATGATTATGATACTCCGGACGGAACCGGTGTACGTGATTATATCCATGTAGTGGATCTTGCAAAAGGACATGTGAAAGCAATCTGTAAGCTTGCAGATAAAGAAGGTGTCAGTGTCTATAATCTGGGAACCGGTAATGGTTACAGTGTGCTTGAGGTAGTAAAGGCATTTGAGAAGGCATGCGGACATGAGATTCCTTATCAGATTAAACCGCGCAGAGCGGGTGATATCGCAACGTGTTATTCCAAATGTGATAAGGCAAAAGAAGAACTTGGCTGGGAGGCAGAATTCGGCATTGAGGAAATGTGTGCGGATTCCTGGAATTGGCAGTCGAAGAATCCGAATGGGTATAATGATTAGGCATAATTAGTGATTGACGGACGAAACACCGGGGAAGCGGCTCTTTTGCTGCGGCGTTTCGACTGGAGGATGTTCTAAGAGAAAACGCGCATCGTTTTTGCAGAAGCGGAGCAATTCGGCGTAAAATCTGATGATTTTGCGCCTCAGTGCTCCTTTGGAATGGGTTTTGTAAACCCATTCCAATCTGCAAAAACGATGCGCGTTTTCTCTAAGAACATCTGCTCCAGTCTGCAAATGCCGCGGCAAAAGAGCCGCTTCCCCGGTGTTTCTGTGTACTGTGCAATACGTATGTAGTGCCAGCGGAATGGGTGGTTGCAGCTATATTCTAAAAATAAATGGAACGATGTACACTGGGGTTTTGGAAGCGTAGAAATAAATTTTAGAGAGGTTCTGGGAAAGTCGAAGTTGAAAAATTTAAAATGCCATGTTATACTGAGAAAGATAAAAATGTGAGATTGCGAATGAAAAAGTTATGAATATATGTACTTGCCGCCGGGTAAGGGGAAACGTTGGATGCCGTATCGTTAGGCCTTTGAAGATACGGGATGCCGGCGTTTTTTTGTTTTAAGGAGGTTATGATGGAGAACTCAAAGTATTTTAAAGAATTTGTCAGATATGCGTCTTTGAATGTGCTTGGAATGCTGGGCATTTCCTGTTATATTCTTGCGGATACGTTCTTTATCTCCCAGGGATTGGGTTCGAATGGTCTGACGGCGTTGAATCTTGCGATTCCTGTATATAGTTTTGTCCATGGCTGCGGACTGATGCTTGGGATGGGGGGAGCAATTAAGTATTCTATCTTCAAAGGTCAGCAAAAGTTGGAGCGTACACATGAAATTTTTACAAATACGGTCTATCTGGCAGTAATGGCAGCAATTGTATTTGTACTTGGCGGTCTTTTCTGTTCTGAACCAATGACAGCTCTTTTGGGTGCAGATCAGGAAGTTTTTTCCATGACAAATACCTATATTAAAGTGATACTTTTCTTTTCGCCGGCATTTCTGATGAACAATATTCTGATTTGCTTTGTCAGAAATGACGGGAGTCCTCAATTGTCTATGACTGCAATGATCGGAGGAAGTTTGTCAAATGTATTGTTGGATTATATTTTTATTTTTCCGCTGCACATGGGAATACTTGGAGCAGTATTGGCTACGGGATTGGCGCCGCTTATCAGTATGGCAATTCTTTCATACCATTGGATCAGAAAGAGGAACGGTTTTCGATTCGTGAAGATGGGAATATATTTAAAGAATGTGAGATCAATCCTGACACTGGGTTTTCCCTCTCTGATTTCGGAAGTTTCTTCCGGAATTGTGATGATTGTTTTTAATATCATCCTTTTGGAGTTATCCGGGAATGTGGGGGTTGCGGCTTATGGGGTAATCGCGAACCTGTCTCTTGTGGTTGTTTCCATTTATACTGGAATTGCGCAGGGAATACAGCCGTTATTTAGTAAGGCTTATGGAGAAAATGACAGCGTGAATATCAAAAAAGTATTACGATATGCGCTGTTTACAATGCTTATTCTTTCAGGGATGATATATCTTGTGATGTTTGTATTTGCAGATCCAATTGTGGGTGCATTTAACAGTGAGCATCAGCCACAGTTACAGGAAATTGCGGTTAAGGGGCTGAAAATATACTTTACATCCATTGCATTTGCAGGATTTAATATCATTCTTTCTGTGCTTTTTACTGCAACGGAAAAGGTGGTTCCGGCACATATGATTTCGTTACTAAGAGGATTGTTCCTGATCGTTCCCATGGCATTTTTATTATCGTCCCTGTGTGGAATCACAGGGGTGTGGTTTACTCTGCCCCTGACGGAAAGCATTGTCGCCGTTCTGGGAAGCGTAATCTATGTTTTGCTGCAGCATACGGGGCGGGCCAGCCGTAAATTACTTTAAACAATATGAAAAGAGAAGGAGCGGATACAATGTTCGGTATCCGCTTCCTTCTTTTGGCCATTTAACTAATTGGTTCAAAATCAGCTGCGCCGTGCTTACAGAGCGGGCAGATAAAGTCTTCCGGTAATTCCTCTCCTTCATAAATGTAACCGCAGACTACACATACAAACCCTTTTTTTCCTTCTGTCTGTGGTTTCGGTTTTACATTGTTCTGGTAATAGGTGTAAGTCATCGTCTCTGTTGTTGAGATTACTCTTGCTTCCGTGATACTGCAGATGAACATTCCGTGTGTATCAAGATCAATGTACTGTTCCACTTTCAGGGACATGAAAGAATTGATATATTTGGGCAGGAATGCAAGGCCGTTATCGGAGCGGAGAGGAGTAATGTTTGCGAACTTATCCACAGTTCTTCCGCTTTGGAAACCAAAGGTTTCAAATACTTTAAAAGGTGCATCGGTAGACAGACAGTTGAGGTTCATAATGCCGGTCTGTTTGATGACATGATGGGAGTAATTCGCCTTATTGATGGTGACAGCAATCCTGTTCGGTGTGTTTGTAACCTGTGAAACGGTGTTGACAATCAGTCCGTTATCCTTCTTTCCATCATTTGAAGTGATCACATAAAGTCCATACCCGATATTGAATAGTGCGCTTAAATCATTCTTGTCGGCAGTATCGTCCTGTTGTGCCAGATAGTCCCGGCAAAGCTCCTCGGCCATAGCTTCAAGTTGGGCGCTGCTTGTTTCGTCAAGGGCGGAATGGATGCGAACAGTGGAATCGGTGAAGGTCAGCTTTTTGCATCCTTCCAGCATCTGTTTCATCGTCTTTGCGGCAAGCGGCGCCCAGGTGCCGTTTTCGATAAGACCGATGATCCGGTTCTGGAAATTACGTTCTGTCAGATTCGTGATAAATTCATGCATAAATGGGAAAATACCGGCGTTATAAGTCGTAGTGGCAAGCACCAGTTTGCTGTAGCGGAATGCGTTCTCTACGGCTTTTGCCATATCACAGCGGGCAAGGTCCATCACAACAACGTCCGGGCATCCTTTGGTACGCAGTTTATCTGCCAGAGTCTCCACTGCCTTTTTTGTATTTCCGTAAACAGAGGTGTAGGCAATCAGGATTCCTTCTGTTTCGGCGGTATAGGAGGACCAGGTATCATAAAGTCCCAGATAGTATCCAAGATTTTCTTTTAGTACAGGACCGTGCAGAGGGCAGATGGTCTGGATGTCCAGTCCCGCTGCCTTTTTCAGGAGATTCTGAACCTGTGCACCGTATTTTCCTACGATTCCGATATAATAGCGGCGGGCTTCGTCTGCCCAGTCTTCTTCCACATCCAGTGCACCGAATTTTCCGAATCCGTCAGCGGAGAAAAGTACTTTATCATAACTGTCATAGGTAACGATAACTTCCGGCCAATGTACCATCGGAGCAGCAACGAAGGTGAGAAGATGCTTGCCGAGGGAAAGGGTATCTCCCTCTTTTACGACAATCTGTCTGTCTGCAAAATCAGTACCAAAGAACTGCTTCATCATTGAGAATGCTTTTGCGGAAGAAACGATTTTGGTTTCTTTGTATAACTGCATAAAGTTTGCAATATTTGCTGAATGATCAGGCTCCATATGTTGTATCACCAGATAATCCGGGCAGCGGGAACCAACAGTGTTTTCGATGTTATCCAGCCATTCGTGTGTGAAATGGGCGTCAACAGTGTCAAATACAGCTATTTTTTCATCCATAATTACGTATGAATTGTAAGACATACCGTTCTTAACGACATACTGTCCTTCAAATAGATCCACGTTGTGGTCATTGACGCCTACATACTTGATATCGCTCGTAATCTCCATTGTAATCATCTATCCTTTTCTATAAATTTATTTAGTATCCGGTGTAATCCTGACAAAACTAAATATTGGTCTTATTATAACATACTATTCTTGAAAATGCTTCTTCCTATTAATTTTTTTGTAAATTAATTGCAGTGATGGTAAGCTATGGAAAAATCCTCTTTATTGCCAGTGTAGTTTATTTTTTTTATTTGCTGTGAGAGAAGGAGATAATTCTAATAAAATATCGGAAAGAGGGAATACTATAGCAGAAAACTGTTTTAGACGGTATGAAAAGGGAATCTGTAGAATACACCTGGAGCAATCAACGTTCCTGTTTGGAAATGACTGTGTCGCAGGTCTGTTTGGTTGGTAAGAGAGGATGATATAAAATTGACAAAATTGCAGGCAAGACAACGAAGATGGATGATGATATCGGGCGCTTTGGCAATATTTTTTACTGGTTACCCGCACGTATGGTCCGTTTATCAACCTTATATGATGGAGCAGGCCGGATGGTCCCGGGGACAGACATCAATGTGTTTTTATCTGGCATTATGTATCTTTGTATTTGGCAATATAATAGGCGGACGTATACAAGACAAGTATGATCCAAGGTTGGTGGTATTCGCAGGAGGCTGGATATCTACAGTGGGTATCTTATTATCCGCATTTCTGGTTGTTTCCTCACCCTTGCCGATCTACTTTACTTATGGGGTCATGCAGGGGGCAGGTCAGGGCATGACTTATGCAGCGATTATTTCTACTGCGCAGAAGTGGTTTCCCGGGCGTACTGGTTTTGCTTCCGGTTTAATCGTGACTGCAAATGGCCTGTGCGGATTCTTTCTTGCACCGCTCAGCCGTTATCTATTAGAGAAAGGCGGACCGAAGCTTGCGTTTTTGGTAGTCGGAACTGCATCTGCTGTTGCCTGGATTTTGAGCAGTCTTTTCTTTCGCGTACCGGATCCGGTATGGGGGCAGGAGGAAGAAACACGGATGAATCAGAAAGGTTTCAATGAAGATAAGAAAACGAGACAATATACCGCTTCCGGGATGATACGGACAAAACGTTTTTATTTTCTGTTAGCAATCATGTTTCTGGGGTTGCTCTCTTATTTTATCATATCACCGGTATCTCAGAGCCACCAGATCGATCTGGGAATCCCAGCATCAATTGCTGTGAGTGCAGTTATGGCCGGCTCATTGATAAATGCAGGGGCAAGGTTGATTTTTCCTGCTCTGGCAGATAAAATCGGAAGAATCAGATGTATCAGAGGAGTTTTAGTGGCAGCGGCTGCAGCGATGGTGGTGCTCAGTATGTCCTATTCGTATGCAGCAGTTGCTGCAATCGTGATCATGTATGGATGTTATGGAGGAATTATGGGAATTTTTCCGTCCTTTACAAGCGCTGTCTTTGGTATGGAACATTCCGGTGAAAATTATGGTCTGGTGATGTTGGGGATTGTGTTTGCTGCATTGGGAGCGCCGATGATTACCAGTATCGTGGTGGGAAAGGGATATGGAATGCATACAGTATTTGCAGTCGGTGCGGTATTTGCAATTGCAGCCATTGTTTTTGTACAGTTATTGAAGCGGGAATTAAGCAATATGGAGTAAGGCTGAGTCATCAGGTAATTTGAATTGCTATATGAAAATATGACAAATTATGACAGAAGAAGAGAGCTTATACCACAAGTATAATGACAAATTAACTTTTGGGTGGTATAATGAACGCAAGCGAGTCAGATGGGAGTTTGCCTGCATTTGACGAGTGGAGAATGGGGCCGTGATGAAATTATGGCAGCATGTGTGCAATTTGGAAAAGCACATTTGCGGGTTTTATGAATATGGATCATGATCAAATCAGGATATATTACGCAGAGTGAAAAATATAGATATGTAGAATAATCAGAAAGGAACTTCGGATAATGAATACAGGTTTCGTATTAGAACATCTTAACAGTGGGCGCTACGAGGCACTGACAAAAAGTCAGGGCTTTCATTTGATACGTTCTTGTAAGATAGTGCGAAGACGAAACTGTGTGAAAATCTGATACGATGGATTGTAATCATTTACATGGATTTTAGAAGCCGCTTATCTTATATGAAAAAGATAAGCGGCTTTTTCTCAGGTATTAGAAGTGATTCGGGAAGGAGATGACGCAGATGTTAGAAATTAAAGGAAAAGTAAACACTGCAATTTGTTATGCAAAAATGATAGAAGAGGAAGCAATCGAGCAAATCCGAAGGATGTGTGATTATGAGTTTACCGAAGGCAGTAAAGTCAGAATTATGCCGGATGTTCATGCCGGAAAGGGTTGTACCATTGGAACGACCATGACGGTTGTGGATAAGGCAGTTCCCAATATTGTGGGTGTGGATATCGGATGCGGCATGTACACGGTAAATATCGGAAAAGGCGATATTGATTTCAAAAAATTGGATGAGGCAGCGCACTTTGTACCTTCTGGTATGAATGTCTGGGAAGGAAGGCAGGAAAGGTTCGATCTGACAGAATTGCGATGTTACAGAAGCCTGAAAGATACGAAGCGGTTGGAGAGAAGCCTTGGTACATTAGGCGGAGGAAATCATTTTATAGAAGTGGATCGTTCCAAAGATGGTACCAATTATCTTGTCATTCATACAGGAAGCAGAAATCTCGGTAAGCAAGTGGCAGAAATTTATCAGCAGTTGGCAATTGATTTGAATAAGGGCAAGGAAACGTACTTTGCACAAAGGGATGCCATTATCAAAGAATATAAGGCTGCAGGCCGGAGGAAAGAAATTCAGACGGCACTGAAAGCGCTTTCCTGGGAACAGAGAGAAGCTACAATTCCGGAAGATTTATGTTTCCTCTATGGGACCTATTTTGAAGATTATCTGGCAGATGTGGAAATCTGCCAGAGATTTGCGAAAAGAAATCGTGAGAAGATTGGGAAAATTTTGCTTGATCGAACGGGGATGGCTGGTACGGATGCATTTCATACCATTCACAATTATATTGATACAGAGGAAATGATTCTAAGGAAAGGTGCAATTGCAGCCCATCAGGGTGAAAAAGTGCTGATTCCCATCAATATGAGAGACGGAAGTGTTCTGGCAGTCGGGAAAGGAAACCCGGACTGGAATTATTCCGCTCCCCACGGGGCAGGAAGGATCATGTCCAGAAAAAAGGCGAAAGAGAATCTGAATCTGGAAGCGTACAGACGGGCCATGGAAGGAATTTATACGACGTCCGTCAATCAGGCGACACTCGATGAGGCACCAATGGCATATAAGTCTTTGGAGGATATCATTGATGTGATTCAGGAATCGGTGGATGTCATTGATGTGATGAAACCAATTTATAATTTTAAGGCATCAGACTAGGACTTTCCAATGTTCCGGTCTGATGCCGGAACAGGAGGGAAAGGAAATGAGGAAGATCCCGACCATTAATCTGGTTAAGACGGGGCGGAATATATTGAGATTGAGAGAGATGAATGATCTTTCAGTAAAAGATTTACAGGATATCTTTGGATTTGCCACACCCCAGGCGATTTATAAATGGCAGCATGGGAAGGCATTGCCGACGGTAGACAATCTGGTTGTGCTGGCAGCAGTGTTCTGCGTGCATGTGGATGATATTCTTGTAGTGGAGGATGGCTTGAATATGCAGGCTAGTGCTTGAGTGGTTACTGCTGTGGGAAAAGATAGATTATATTGTTTTGTTGTGTATTCTTCTGTTTTTCGGTATAATGATAGCAGGTGTAAGGAGTAGTTTTGTGGTAAGAGGTTTTGATGATTTTGATATAAGCGGATAGTTTTTATATTGTTGGATTTTGAAGACCAGATTGTATACAGAGATATATTTAATAATAGAAAATCAGGAAAATGCGAATGAATAAAAAAATAATGAATCAAATAAGGCAAGGATTTGAAACAGCATTCATTGATAAAAATATGCCTTCAAACCTTGCATATAAGCCACAGTTTATTTCAAATAATTACAAAGAGGGGCGAAAAGTATTATCTTCTATTGAAGAAGAGCTTTTGGCATGTGAAGAATTTTCAATTAGTGTTGCTTTTATTACAATGAGTGGAATTACACCTCTTTTACAAACACTGAAAGAGCTGGAAAATAAAGGAGTCAAAGGCCGTATTCTGACCACGGATTATCTGAATTTTAGCGAGCCAAAAGCCTTGAAGAAACTGGCAGAACTTAAGAACATTGAGCTGAGAATGTATTGTTCCAGTGAAAAAGAAGAGGGATTTCATACAAAGGGATATATTTTTAAAGAGGATGAATTGTATCGTATTATTGTAGGCAGTGCAAATATGACACTTCGAGCGTTGACAAAAAACAAAGAATGGAATACGAGAATTGTATCTTCGAATCAAGGGGAATATGTAAATGAGATTTTAACGGAATTCCAACAGCTTTGGGACTCTGAATATTCAAGGTGCTATCAGGAATTTATCAGTGAGTACTCACAAAAGTATGAGATTATAAAAAAGCAAAAGGCGATTGCGAAAGAGCAAAAGCCTGTATCTTATGAAATGTTCCGTTTGCGTCCAAATAAGATGCAAGTTGAGTTTATCGTGAATTTACAAAAGATTCGACAGGCTGGCGGGAAGAGAGCCTTATTAATATCAGCAACCGGAACTGGGAAGACATATGCCTCAGCATTTGCTCTTCGGGAAGAGAATCCATCGAAGACACTATTTTTGGTTCACAGAGAACAGATAGCAAAACAGGCAATCAACAGTTATAGAAAAGTTTTTGGCAATAAAAAATCATTTGGTCTTCTCTCGGGAAATGTGAAGGATTTTGAAGCGGATTATTTATTTTCTACTATGCAGATGATGGCAAAATCAGAAATACTTGCTCGATTCGGGAAAGACGAATTTGATATCATTGTTATTGATGAGTATGAGATAATAGGTCTAAGTCAAGAAGCCGCGTGAGCGAAAGGCTTTTCAGACTTAGTCCTATTTTTTTGACCAATTTTAGCTGGTGGTTAAGATTAAGGACGGCGCCGATCTTAATTGAATAACCTACACGGATAAAGACAGAGGGAGTACCAGGCTCTCAGGACAACTGTTTTTATTGCTGCGTGCAAATTGATGGGACTTTACATCTTCAGATGTGGGTCCCTTTTTCGTGGTTCGTTCTGGAACTACACATCAAAACATATCGGAGGTATTGCTATGGCAGGAAGAAAAGAATACAGAGATCTCACAGTAGGAGATATCTACAGAAATGGTAAGAGCGTTCCAATGCTCAGAATCAGCGGATTGTGGTTAGAGGAACTTGGTTTCAAGACTGGTGATTTTGTCAGAATCAAGTGTGAGGATGGACAGCTGATCATCAGCCTGAATGAAGAAAAGGCTCAGCAGGTAGCGGAGGAAAAAGCCTTCATGGAAGAAGAGATGAAGAAACTGCAGAAGAGATATCAGAAGGAAAAGGAACAGATTCATGCCAGATTTGTGGCAGAGCGAGAGGCGGTGTATTGCGGATGAAGAAGGATATTTTGGCAAAGGTGGAACTCATAATTATTATGTTGGTTCTTATCATCATCGTTGTTTTTGGTAAGGATATTATGGCGGCAATCAATGGAGCAATGGAAGCACAGGCTGAGTCTTTAGTAGACCAGCTGCTCAGATAAGGAGGCAATCATGGGAAAGATATATATGACAGCGTGTATGAAAGGCGGATGTGCAAAGACGGTTACTACATATAACCTGGCATATTCGTTACAGAAGATTGGAAAGAAGGTATTGGCAGTAGATTTTGACAGTCAGGCAAATCTCTCCACTTGCTTTGGTGTGGAAGATCCTGCAGCAGTTCCGGTTACAATCGGTCATCTGATGATGGCACAGATTGATGACGAAGAACTGCCTGCACCGGAAGAATACATTATGAGCCGTAACGGTGTGGATTTCATTCCATCATCAATGGTTTTGTCAGCGGTGGATGCAAAGCTTCGTCTTGAAATGGGAGCAGAGAAGATGCTCTCTGGCATTCTGAAACCGCTCAGGGACAGATACGATGCAATTATCATTGATACCGCACCGACACTTGGAGCACTGAATATCAATGCTCTGGCGGCAGCAGATGAAGTAATTATCACAGTAAATCCTCAGCTGCTGGCAATGATGGGATTGCAGGAATTTCTTAAGACGGTAAAGAAGATTAAGAGCCGTATCAATGACAAGCTGGACGTGGCAGGAATACTGCTCACTATGTGCGATGCCAGGACTAATCTGTGTAAGGTCATTACAGAGCAGGTCAGTGACACCTTTGAAGGTCAGATAAGAATCTTTGACAGTAAGATTCCGAATACAGTAAAGGTCGGAGAATCTGTGTATTATAGTGAACCGCTTCTGGAATATGCTCCAGAGTGTAAGGCTTGTGAAGCTTATGAGAATTTAGCAAAGGAGTTGATTGCTTATGAAGACTAATGCAGGTAAGAGAAAAATATTTGATGCGGTGGATCTGCTGACTGAGGATACTTCGGCGCAGACCACTGAGGTTAAGGCAGAGAATGGTGTGGAGCAGATTGCGATTGATTCCATAAAGGCATTTCATAATCATCCATTCCATCTGTACGAGGGAGAACGTCTTAATGATATGGTAGAGAGCATTCGTGAGCATGGTGTCCTGAATCCAATTATTGTACTTAAGAAGATGATGGATATGAAATGCTTTCTGGTCATAACAGAGCCAATGCAGCAAAGCTTGCAGGACTTACTGAGGTGCCTGCTATTGTGAAGGTAGGTCTGTCAGAGGCTGAGGCTTATGTTTATGTGATTGAAACGAACCTGATGCAGAGATCCTTTACAGATTTGCTTCCAAGTGAGAAGGCTGCAGTTATGGCGGCACACTATGACAAGGTGTGCTGCCAGGGCAAGAGAAATGACATTATCAGAGAACTGCAGATATTAAGTGGTGCTGATCCGGATGACACTTGTTGCCATAATGGCAATAAGTTAAAAAGTCTGGATGTGATTGCTTCTGAATATGGCTTTTCAAGCAGAAATGCTGCAAGGTATCTGCGAATTAATCATCTGATTCAGCCATTTAAGAATCTGATGGATGAAAACAAGATTGCTCTGCTGGCAGCAGTGGACGTGTCTTATCTGACAGAGGAAGAACAGCAGATGCTTTGGAATATTGTAGAGCGTCAAGGACTTAAGGTTAAGCCTGCATATGCGGAGGAACTCCGTAAGGCATCTGGAGATTTGACAGAAGAGAAGATGGCAGAGATCCTTGAAGCCTTGCAGGTGAAACATACTGATGGCAATGCAGGTGTAAGCTTCAAGCTTCCTAAGTCTATTTGTAGTAAGTATTTTGATGGAATGGATTCAAAGCAGATGGCAGCAGTTGTAGAACAGGCATTGGCGGCATGGTTTGAAGGGAAGGAGGCAGCGGTTGTTTAATACAGAGGATTTGAAATGCCTTGATCCGAAATACTTCTGCATCATCGCAGTTGATGATTATGATGTGACCATAATGTCTAGGAACACTGGGCATTACTGGTACCTTCATAATTCAGAGTATCCAGGGGAAGAATCAGTGGTTATTTTTCATAAGCATAAGGCTTCACATCCGTATCATCAGCACGGAAGAGCGAATACTTTGCGGCAGGCTGTAAGAGGGATTAAGAGCCATGATAAGTGGCAGATGGGTGGAAGAAAAATTAGGTAAAAAAAAAGAGAAATAGAAGAGAAGGTTGTGAAAATGGGCTTGTGAATGACATTGTTATGAGTCCGTTTTTTGGGACATATTATGAGTATAATTTAAAATGAAGGTCATAAGAATGCGTAGAGAATGTTATAAAAATGTTGATAAAATGCGAGATAAATGTTATATTTACACTAGTGTAGTTTAATTATTTTGCAAGAGTGAGCTAGAGGTAAATAAGAATGAGTTTTTCAGAAGATATTAAACGTATACGACGCAAAGCATTTATGACCCAGGAAGATTTTGCGAAGGAGATAGGTGTTTCGTTTGCCACTGTAAACAGATGGGAAACTGGAAAAGCAAAGCCAAATCTTAAAACAATGAAATTAATAGATGAATACTGCAAAAAGAACAGTATTGATTTTGATATAAGTGAAGAAATCTGAGTTTCGAGGAGCAAGTTTATGAAAAAGAAAACAGTAGTGGACTTATTCTGTGGTGCAGGAGGTCTTTCAAAAGGTTTTTTAGATGCTGGTTATAATGTGGTTTTGGGAGTAGATTACGATGAGTCGGCGTTGAAAACATTCCAGGATAACCATGGTACAGCAACAGCTATGAAGTTGGATTTATATAATCATGACAATATTACATGTATAGTAGATTTTCTTAAAGATAATAATATAGAGAATTTGGATGTTCTGGTTGGGGGACCTCCTTGTCAAGGCTTTTCATATGCGGGAAAAATGGACATAAATGACAAAAGAAATTTTTTGTATCTTGCTATGGTAAAGCTGACTGAGAAACTTAAACCCAAAGCAGTGTTATTAGAGAATGTTTTGGCGATGATAGAAGCAAATGGAGGCGTAGGTGCCAAGCGAGTAATAGATGACTTTGAAAAGATAGGGTACAAAATGGTACCGAAAGTATTGTTTGCGCCAGAATATGGCATTCCACAAATTAGGAAAAGAGTGTTTTTTGTTGGTCTTAAGGATTCGGAGAATGAATTTGAATTTCCTAATGCATTGGTGGATCAAGAACACTTTGTTACATGTGAAGAGGCAATATCTGATCTGCCAAGTTTACAGACAGAGGAAGGAGATATTTTAAGAGGAGAAACGGTGCAGGAATATATGTTGCCACCTCAGTCTGAATACCAGAGAAAAATGAGAAAGGATTCTTCGCAAGTTTATAATCACATTGGCAGTGTTCCGATTGAAAAAACACGAAAAATGATTGCGTTAGTACCAGAGGGTAAAAATTACTTGGCACTACCCGATGAATATAGAGGTTTATATAAATATCATGAGGCACTTACACGCTATCATAGTAAGAAACCTTCTTTGACAATAAATACGGGACATAGGTCACATTTTCATTACAAATGGAACCGAATTCCTACGGTAAGGGAATGTGCACGATTACAGAGTTTTCCGGATGATTTTCTTTTTTACGGAAATCAATCTGATCAGTTTAAACAAGTAGGAAATGCAGTTCCTCCGATGTTGGGACAGGCTATTGCAGAACAATTAAAGAAATATATCTAGGGAAGGACAATTGTATGTCTTATAAGATGATAGATTTGTTCGCTGGTTGCGGTGGACTTGAAGATGGGTTTTTACAGAGTGGAAAGTATGAGGATATTGCAGCTGTTGAGTGGCTACAACCGCAGGTAAAAACCTTGATTAATAGGTTAGAAACTAAATGGGGCATAAAGGATGCGAAAGATCGAGTTATGTGTTTTGATATTCAACGAGAAGATGAACTCTTCAAAGGTTGGAGCGATGACTCAAAAGCACCTTCGAGAGAAATGTTGCCTAATGGAAAAGCAAGTCGCTACAAGACGGGCCCGTATGGTGATGGCAAGGGGTTGGATCACTTTGTAAATGCGGCAGGTGGCATAGATATTATTATTGGTGGACCACCTTGTCAGGCTTACTCTGTGGCCGGTCGTGTTCGGGATGAAAATGGGATGAAAGATGATTATAGAAACTATTTGTTTGAACACTATTTGAGTGTGGTAAACAGGTATCAACCTAAAGTTTTTGTTTTTGAAAATGTTCCAGGATTATTAAGCGCAATGCCAGATGGAACCCCCATCATACAACTGATAGAAAGTGGATTTTCCAGTATCGGCTATGAAATAGTTGATGATGTAAAAAAATATGCAAAGGTGGATGCTAGTGATTATGGAGTCCCACAAAATCGAGAACGATTAATTATCCTGGGAATTCGGAAAGATTTGTGTGAGGATGTACAAGTCATTCTTCATAGGTTTTATTTGGAGATATTGCCAAAGTACAAATCAAAAAAGAAAAAAACTGTGGCTGAGGCAATTGGTGATTTGCCTAAAATTACACCAATTATCAATGATGAAGAGTTAAAGAGTCGAATTGGTTACAGTAAACCAGAGTGCCATACAACATGGCATAGGGCAAGACATCACAGTTTAAGAGATGTGGAAATATATAGGATGTTAGCCGATGATATTCAATCTGGACGAAACGAATATGTAGATAGTAAATCATTAAGTGATTTGTATGAGGAAAAGGTTGGAGCAAAATCTCCTATTCATAGATATCATGTACTTAGAGCAGATGAGCCTAGTACAACGATAATTTCACATTTGGACAGAGACGGAAATAGGTTTATTCATTATGATCCAGAACAGGGAAGGGATATAACACCGAGAGAAGCAGCAAGAATTCAGTCATTTGATGACGATTTTGATTTTATTGGGAATCAAACAGATACATATATAATGATAGGGAATGCAGTGCCACCATTACTAGCCAAGTGCGTGGGGCTTGCTGTTTCTGAAGTTCTTGACATTTTATAAGGATGTGCATGTTATGACAAAGGCAACGATTGAGTTGATAGATCAATTATGCGGCATAATTGATAAAAGTAAGTATTTGATTTTATCTGGCACAATGGCTGTTGGGAAAACATATCTTGCTAATTTAATTGCAGAGAAAAGTTGTGAAGCTAAATACTGCTCTCAAGGTATTTTTAATAAAGGTGGGACATATGAAATTGAGACAGAATTGATTTCTATCCACCCATCCTTTTACTATGAAGACTTTGTGAATGGAATAATTATAGATACAGAGAGTGGAAATATAAATTTTCATTATGCAGATAAAGTTTTTTTGACATTGCTTAAGAAGGCAAACAAGAGCTGGGAGAAAAAAGAAGATAAGAAATACTTCTTGATTTTAGATGATATTTCAAGAGGTGCAATTTCGGGAATACTGGGAGATATGCTTCCGCTGATAGAACCACACGGACAGACCACATATAAAACAGTTTTAAGCGACAGAGAGACTATATCTGTTTCTCCGAATGTTTATATTATTGCAACGAGAAGCACTCTTATAGATTCTGTTGAGCAGATGAACTATGGCTTTTTGAGACATTTTTATGAGTATCAATTAAATAATGATTATATGTATATGTGTGATTCTGCGACTGATGTATATTCGGATTATGATATGTCAGCCAATGCTATGTTCTATCGTACAAAGAGAATTGTTACAGATCATTTAAGACACCGTTATCAGATGTCCTCAGTTGAAAAGGAACGGTATGTTATCGGTCATGGAATGTACAAAGATACTGGAACTGCAATGATTGCTCGTAATCAAATAATTCCGTTATTAAGGCAGTATGTAAAAGATAATGTATTAGCAAAAACGGCAAATGTTAGTATCGCTGCTCTACAAAAGCTTGTTGATGGGCAATACAGTAAAGATCGTACTTTGGCTGATGTTAATCGTATCGTTTTACAGAAAACTGGAATTACAGCAGATTCGTTCAGAACGGAGAGATTGACGCATCAGCCATTGGTAAATCTTGTGAGTCGAATAAAAGAACAAGGGTTAGTTGATGATACAGATATTGCCAATGACATAATGTTTAATCCTCAAGTTGTTGTTAGAAAAAAAGCAAAGCTAGACAAGGTTGAGAGAGATTTTCCTACTCCCGGCTATTTATATATTGAGAAGTCAAATAGAGATATATATACATACGGTACTACAAAAAATAAATCTGGAGCTACTAAGAGACCAAGATTTTTCTATTCTGGTAGCGTAAACGATGCAGTAAGTGTAGATGGTATCGATTATGCAATTGCATCAGAAATGCAACCTGGTGAATATTCACGTTGGTATGAAGAACTGGATAGCGGAAATGAAGAGAATGAACGATATTCATCTTCGCCAAATTCAATAATGTTTCGCATTCTGAGGAGTTATTATCGGGCTTTGAGCAAACATTATGGTGGGTATTTAAGTGAATATCCTGGTGATGAAAATATAGCAAGGTTAAAAGCTTATGCGGAGCAAGAATATAAACATCTTGTTAGTGAATCAAGGAAACTTCATCCAGAAGTGTCGGATGAAAAGGAAGTCAACGCAAAAGCGAATGATGATTTTAGAGATGTAATTCATGACTTAGTCCTATTTTGGAAGGATAGAGGAGAAACAATTTCTGTTGGTGGACAGACTATTTTAGTGGAAGGAGTGTACAAAGTGGACAGTTCAAAACGATACGAAGAATATTCAAGGGCAATGGAGACATTGGGAATTCATCAGATGATTATGCAAGGACCTCCTGGCACATCCAAAACCTATTCTGCAAGAGAATACTTAAAATATGAAGCTTGTAAAGTCAATGGAAGCGAAATATCTGATAGTGATTTAGATGCATTGCAAATCACGGATTATAAAGAGGGGGCTACCATATCAAGTTGGGCTAAAGATAATGTCGGGAAGACCCCTGGTATAGCCTGGGATATTGTTCAGTTTCATCCCTCATACGGATACGAAGATTTTGTACGTGGAATAGAAGTTGGAACAATAAAAACAGAACATGGAAGCAATGTATCTTATGAAACTGTAAATAAGATATTGGGAAAAATAGCAGAAGTTGCTTCAAGAAAAGAATATGAGAAGACTAAGTTCTACTTGGTAATAGATGAGATTAATAGAGCAAACTTAGCTACTGTATTCGGTGAATTAATATATGGACTTGAGTATAGAGGCAGAAGCGTTGCAACACCATATACTGTTAAGAATAGTAACAAGGTAGAACTGCCAGATAATCTCTATATTATCGGAACAATGAACACGGCAGATAAATCGATTGGTGGAATAGACTATGCTATTAGAAGACGCTTTTTGTTTTTCTCATTACTTCCAGAAAGAAAAACGATTTTAGAATTCAGGAAGGGAAAATGTTCTGATCCAGACGAAGAAAAGAAGCAAATTGAAATAAATGAGACAGCTGTTTCATTGTTTGATCGCGTCTCAGAGTTGTTCAACTCAGAGAATTTGAACTCTGAATATTATAAAGATGATGTTCAGATTGGTCATACATATTTTCTTGTAACATCCGTGGAACAGTTGTATTTAAGATTTCGATATCAGATTATTCCTATATTAAGGGAGTATTATAAAGATGGCATGTTCCAGCTTGAAACACCGGAAACAGATACTGATGGATGGTACGGCCTGCTTGGTTGTATAAATGGAACGGTGGACATTAATGCTGAAGAAGATAGAGTTAAGGATATATTTGAAAAACTCATAAAAAATGGCTAAAAGAGGATTATTATGATAGAAAAATGTTATTGGGAGGAAGGATCCAAGCAGCAATGGATATTTTATGCAAATGACAATAGCTCCTTGGATGGTCTTTCTGAAAAACTAATAATTGATGATGTCTTATGTTCCTCAGATGAAAAAATTGAAAATCTCGGAATCAAAAGAGTAAATGGTAAGCTGTACTCTGGCAACTATGTCGGTGTTTGTAGGATAAAGAGTCTGAATGGGAAAAATATAACATCCATTGATGGAAGAGAAGTGATTTTGAAGATTGAACCACGATTTCCTGTATCAGTGGTTGATATGCTTAATGCTTTGCGGGATGATAATGAATTTGAGCGATACTTGGCTCCTCAAACAAATAGGATCAATGAAGCATATCGCGAAATCGAAGATTTGAATGATAATGAGCTTTTTCATTTCTTTGAGAATGAAGATCCTATATTTTTGAAGGATAGCATTGCACGTGAGAGCAGTATTATAACTGCCAGCATATTTATTACAATGCTGAAAAGTCTGTGTACCAGACCTCTAATGGGTAGAATGGAAAAGAAAGAGGAAAATCTTACTGGCAAAGTTAAAGGTAAAATTGTTTTCTCTAAGAATATTCAGAAAAACACCTTGCGTGGACGTGATGATAGGGTTTATTGCAGATACCTAGAATATACTGAGGATATTATTGAAAATCAAATCTTAAAAGCTGCATTACATAAGGCAGAGTTGTTCTTGAATAAATACTTTGGTTCTGCAAGTGGTAATAACAATTCTTTTAGAGATATGGTCTCCTACTGTAGGAATGCTCTGGATCATATTTCATATAAGAAAATATCGCGGTTGGATCTTAATAATATTAAGACAACGGGAGTATATGTATATTATAAGCCTGTTATCAATGCTGCAAAAATGGTCTTAAGCGAAATAACACTTGAAGCCACGGGAAATACTGCGATAACAAGTTATGTTGTTCCCTATGCTATTTCGATGGATAAGCTATTTGAAATGTATGTTAGGGCATATCTGAAAAAAGCAGGTATCGGCTCATATGATTCAAAAGAGCCAGGAATAAAACTGTCGCAGTATGATGATAAGACAGCTGTCCTACGTGAGAGAACAAAAGATTATTCTAAGTATATTGCTGGCAATATAAAACCAGATATTATTATTTATAATGATGAGAATGACAATTACCTTGTTTTTGATGTGAAATATAAGAATCCATTGAATTCTAGATCATCTCGCCCAGACAGATTACAAATATTAGCTTATGCGCTTATGTTGAATTGTAAAAATGTTGGCAATATTTTTCCGACGCAGGATGGGACCAGTAACACTTATTTTAAACGAAATGAAATTAATAGTAGAGAGGAAAGACCGCGCTATTATAATCAGATTAATGTTGCAATTGATACTGAGTGGGAATTTACAATCCAGGAAGAAGGCGGCACATCTACTACTACGATTTTGGAATATTGCAAGAGATTACTAATGTAGGAGGGATCTTCAGTGGCTCGACAACGTTCATTTACAAGTTATGTTGCAGATAGATTTTATAATGAACTGTTTGCAGCCATAAATGATTATGCGGAGATAAATGCAGATAGTCTTAATCTGAGACTTTACCAAGTCAATAAGATAGGTGGAATCGAACTGACGGATATTACCGTAAAATTTGTATCGGTGAACGATCTTCCAGGATCAGAGATTGAATTTGAAGTTGCGATTGAAGCAGAATTTAATGTTCGTGAAGCAGATTATCATTATGATAATGATGAGTTTACTAGCCAGTGGTTCATGCTGAAATGTAAAGGAGATCTTGGATGCGGTCTGGATGATTTCCAGATAACGGCTATCGCTATCTACAATGGAAAGAATAGGCAACCTAAACCGATGTCAGATGCATTAGTTCCGCTTATCAGTAAGGATAATCTTGAAGCTGTTGCAACAGACTTTTTAAGACGAAATTATCCAAAGGCATTGCTTCAACCTATGGCAATTGATCCATCAGAACTTGCAAAGAGCATAGGGCTGACGGTGAAATTGAAACGAATCACAGAAGACTGTTCTATATTTGGACAGATATTCTTTCAGGACAGTGTAACTGAAATCTACGACGAGAAAACATGCAAAAATGTAGAAGAGGAAGTATCTGCAAAAACAATTCTTGTTGATCCGGAAACTTACTTTTTATATAACCTTGGTAAGGTAAATAATACCATTTTGCATGAGTGCGTTCATTGGGATCAACACCGAAAAGCATTTGAGCTGGAACGTCTTTATAATAAGGATGCCAGTAGAATCAAATGTCAGACAGTCGGTGGTGTTGAAGGGAATAGCTGGACAGCTACTGAATGGATGGAGTGGCAGGCAAACGCCTTGGCTCCAAGAATTCAGATGCCGATGGCAATGTTCAAAACTCAGGCATCAAAGTATATCCGTAAGTATCGGGAATTACTTGGTAAAGATGACATTATTGATGTCATAGAACCGGTTATTGACGAACTTGCCGCTTTTTTCTGTGTATCAAGACTAGCAGCTAAAATTAGAATGGTTGATGCCGGATACGAAGAGGCTATTGGTGCCTTTATCTATGTAGACGGTAGATATGTTACACCACACAGATTTAAGAAAAATGCTATTCGAGAGGATCAGACATATTCAATAAGTGCAGAAGAAGCTGCCATTCAGAGTGTTATCAATAAAGAGTTTGGTGAACTGGTAAAGACCGGTGCGTACCAATATGTAGATGCTCATTTTATCCTGAACCATCCAAAATATTTGGAACAAAGAGCAGATGGACTGGTATATCTTACAGATTATGCCAGAAACCACATCGATGAATGTTGTATTCCATTTGATATGACGGTAAAGTCCGCGGATAAGAAGGACTATTATAGTGTTTGCTATCTTAATAAGGATAAGGATTCAACAGTTAGCTTTGAAATTAAATATAGTGATGGATATCAGAATTCTACTGATGCTGCCAGGAAAGCTAAACTGGTTGAAGAGATAGTAATGGAAGAAATGGCGATTGCTACTTCATTGCCGAATAATTTTCAAGGCGCAATGCAGAAAGTCTGGGAGTGGCAACACAGTAAAGGATTAACTTATAAAGAACTTGCTGACAGGATACATATTGATGATCAGACTATAAGTAGAATTATTAATTGCAAACGTGATCCGCAAATAAATACACTGGTGTTGATTTGTTTAGGGATGCATCTTCCGCCGGAGATAAGTCTGTTCTTGATAGAAAAATCTTCTGTATCACTGAATTTTAGTAATCCAAACCATATTTGGTATAACTTTGCATTGGTTCATTTGTCGAAACAGTCAATGACATCCATCGAGAAGTTCTTCCAGGAACACAATGTGCAAATATAAAAAATTTTCAAGGTAGAGTGGACGCGAGGAGTCCACTTTATCTTTTTTTACGGCCAAGCAATTTCGGCTATATGAAATTTAATTTAATGTCAATGAAATTATTGTTGACAAGTGAATATGATTGCAGTATTATAATTTTGAGATAATGAAATTGAATTCCAACTAAATGAAATTGGAGGATATAATGAATCAATTAGAAATGGACGAAAATATAAAGGCTTTGGAGGCTGATTTTGTACTTGTGTCTGAGCCTGATGCGGAAACGGTTGCAAAACTTGTGCTTGAAGCAAAGGGAGAAGAACGTACTATGAAAGAATTTGCCGAAGCTACAGGCATTAGCGCCCCTACTCTCTCCCGAATAGTAAATGGAAAAATTACAAGACCTATGTCTGTAATCAATATGCTTAGGGTTATTGATAAATCGGTTGAGGAAAGTTCAGCAAACTTCTTTGCGTTAGCGCGTGCGAATGGTTATATGTCGAAGTCAGAACAGAGAGCTATTAGGGACCGTGTGCAAGTGAGAAAGCAGAAGAATGGTGTATACATGACAGTAAAGGAGTTAATGTCTTTAATTGTAAAGGCTGGCTTTGTTGATAGAGGCTGTCAAGCAGATACAACAATTCTTGAAAATAATCCAGGTGGTTTGGAATCTATTTTTGAGCATGTTCCGAAATACGATTTTAACTTACGTACTCAGTATAAAGAAGATGAGTTTGATTGGGTATTCTATATGTTGCCATATAGTGTTCAGGAAGAAGGTTTTTCTGCAGATAAGTTATGTTGTCAAATAATACGAGAATTGTCACCAATATTTATGACTGACTCGTGGAAACCAGACTTATACAAAGATAAGAAAATTACTTTCGGATTTGTGGATAAGGAATTATTCGAGGTATTTTATGCATATATGCAACAGGCTGAATTTAATAATAGATTTTCCGTATGCTTACTAAACACAGATACAGGAAGAGTTGAGGAGACAAGCTTTATAGCAAAGAATTTTAAAAATAATGAAAGTCTGTTTGATTTGCCGCCGATTTTAAGCATGTCCTTTGCGGAGGATGGAATAGCCGATGAAATCATGGGGAATGATTTTCTTTTATTTGATACCGGGGAGGATGATGATTAATGACGCGAAGTAGCATTAGGGATAGTCGTAGTGACAAAAAGATAAAGCCAAGAGTTATGGACTATATCAAAACAGATAATGGTCAGGAGTTGCTTGAAGTAAAAGACGGGAATACTAAGAGAACGATCCTCCTAGAGGATTTTGAAAATCAAATAGCAGAATTAAGAAAACACGCTTAACAATCTACCGAGCCACGGATCCACATAGTTGAGATACCAAATTGCCGGAGTTGTTGCCGTACCACAGTTGTGGTAGGTAATGACTCCGGCTTTTTTACGTTTTGGAGTGGACTCAACAAGTCCACCTGAGCGTGTCAGTTTTGTACGAAAATACTATCAGAAGCGGAGAATATCAATTTTATTCCGCTTAGTAAAGTAGGGAGACTTGGTTACGGATCAGAACTTACATCTTCAGATGCAGGCTCTGATGGGTATCCAAGAGGATATTCAAAATAAAAATTCATATCGGCCACATGTGCGCAGTGAGGCAGGATACGACATAACGCAGACAACAGTTGTGATAAAGACAACTGCTGAAAGCGGAATGTAGGTACCCTTGTTTTCCTGCGCATTTTTGTTTGGTTACTGGGTACTTCGGGTGCAGATTTCATACCGGGTATCTTGCTCTCACTGCCTCCAGGTCAGCTAAGGAGGCAATTATGAGAGTCAAGAAGACAAGACAGTCAGACAGAGGTGTGTATCGTTATCCAGTACAGGTTGAGGACGGACGTGGAGGTTACAGAACCGCCTACAACGTAATTAAGCCTGGTGAGGATGGAATCACAGAGGTAATGATTAAGTCACTCCATGCGATGGACGACCATGAGGTTTATCTCAATGTTAAGAATGGGCATCCACCTATGACTGCAGAGCAGAAGGCAGCTAAGAAGGAATGGGAAGAGGCTCATCCGGGAGAGAAGTACACCATGAACTGGAATCTTTCATTAGATTATATCGCGGGTGAAGATGATGAAGAGGTGGATAAGAGTCATGTGCTTGCAGGTGCATCTTATGATCCTTTTTATGAGGAAGAGGTTTCACCGGAAGTCCAGAGATTAAGGGATGTGGTTGCAACTATGACTGACAGACAGAAGCAGGTGTACCAGCTGGTACTTCTGGAAGAGCGTGGTTACACAGAGGTTGCAAAGATTCTGGATTGTTCACCTGCCAATGTGAAGCAGATATGTAATAAGGTAATCGCTCTTATCAAAGCTGGTGTCTAAAAAAATATTTTGAAACTTTTTGCTGGGAGGTTAAAAACTCCCAGATTTTTTTTACCTGTGACATGTAAGGGAGACAAGTTCCTACAGAAAGCGAGGTAAGAAGCGATGGCAATAAAACACAAGATAGTCATCAACGTTTCTGATCCACAGGGCAAGACCGCAAATGTGCTTAAGGGTGCCAATGTGAAGCTTCCGACAAGGCTTATCAAGTTCTTATTCGGAGATTTTACACAGGTGTATTTGTTAGCACCAGGTCAGACAGTGGAATCGGTGGACATCCATGAAGTAGAGAAAGGAGAGTGTGCAGCATGTCCAAGGTAAACATTTCAAAAATCATTGAGGGTGTTGGTACCTGCAGTGAGAACCTGATTGGAATCTCTGAGAATCTGATCAGCATTTCTGAGAAGGTGTCGGTTATTTCAAAGGTGATTGTGGAGATTATATCTGAATTCCAGACGGAAGCTGATAAACCTGCAATCGAGACAAAGGCTAAGAAGTCAACATCGAAGCAGATCGAGGCTAAGGCTGAACCGGTAAAGGAGGCAGCTAAGGAATATACCTTTACAGAGGTAAGAACCATCCTGGCTGAAAAATCCAGAGCAGGTCACACGGCTGATATTAAGAAGATTCTGGTGAGTCACGGTGCAGAGAAACTTTCGGAGATTGATCCTTCTGAGTATGCGGCAATCGTTGTTGAGGCGGAGGTGCTTGAATAATGGATAAACATGCTTTTTTATCGGCATCAGCTTCTCACAGATGGCTGGAATGTCCACCTTCAGCAAAGTTATGTTCTGAACAGGAGGACAGAGCAAGTCCCTATGCGAAGCAAGGTACCGACTGCCATGAACTGTGTGCCTATCTGGTAGAAAAGGAGTTGGGTAAGGATGTAAATGATCCGACCGAGAATCTTTCTTATTACGATCAGGAGATGCAGGATTGTGCAGAAAGTTATTGTAGTTTTGTACTAGAACAGATTGAGGAAGCAAAGAAACACTGTCCGGATCCGCAGGTTCTGATAGAGCAGAGACTTGATTTCTCCAGATGGGTTGAAAATGGCTTTGGCACCGGTGACTGTGTGATTGTTGCTGATGATGTACTTCAGATTATTGATTACAAGCATGGTCTGGGAGTGCTGGTATCGGCTGAAAAGAATCCGCAGATGATGTGCTATGCACTTGGTGCTCTGGAATTATTTGATGGTATCTATGATATCAATTTCATCCAGATGACCATATTCCAGCCAAGACGTGAGAACGTCAGCACCTGCAATATCACAAAAGAAGAACTGCTTTCCTGGGCGGATGATATATTAAAGCCTACAGCTGAACTTGCATATGAAGGTAAGGGAGAGTTCAAGGCTGGAGATCACTGCCAGTTCTGCAAGGTGAAAGCAACATGCCGTAAGCGTGCTGAATATAATCTGGAACTTGCACAGTACGATTTTGAGATGCCGCCTACTCTGGAAGAAACAGAGGTAGCAGCAATCCTTCCTAAGATTGACAGTCTGATTTCATGGGCTACGGATATCAAGGAGTATGCACTTCAGCAGGCTTTATCCGGTACTCATTATGACGGATTTAAGGTCGTGGAAGGCAGGGCCAACAGGAAGTACATAGATGATGATGCAGTTGCTTTTGCAGTAAAGGATGCTGGTTTTGATCCTTATGAGAAGAAGCTGCTTGGCATCACGGCAATGACTGCCCTTATGGGTAAGAAGAAGTTTGAAGAAGTGCTTGGCAAATATATTACAAAGCCTCAGGGCAAGCCTGCACTTGTGCCGGAATCGGATAAAAGACCGGCAATCAATACAGCATATGAAGATTTTAGTGAAAATTAAGGAGGAAAATTCACAATGGCTAAGTTTATTAATCCAACAAAGGTAATCACAGGAGTAAATACAAGATGGAGCTACGTTAATGCATGGGAGCCTAAGTCTATTAATGGCGGTGCACCTAAGTATTCCGTGTCTCTCATTATTCCTAAGTCAGACACAAAGACAATCGAGAAAATCCAGGCGGCTATTCAGGCAGCGTATGATGAAGGCCAGGGCAAGCTTAAGGGTAACGGTAAGTCTGTACCTGCACTCTCAGTTCTTAAGACACCTCTTCGTGATGGTCCAAACGATCAAGAAAATAGAATTTATTTATTTGTTCGGAAGAATAAGGATGATAAAGAGGCAAAAGAGTTCTATTTTTTAGGTGAGATCTATGCGGTGGGAGATCCATATCCAATACATATGGAATCAACGAATGATGATGTTTTTGAGATTACGTACCGTTTAGATGTACCAGTAAGAGAGGATATCTACGATTACATAAAAGGAGATTGAGTAATGAAAACAATCGAAGTAGTAGCAGCGATTATTAGGAACCAAGATAAAATTTTCGCAACACAACGAGGTTATGGAGAGTTTAAGGATGGATGGGAATTTCCGGGCGGGAAGGTTGAACCAGGAGAAAGTCCTAAGCGGGCTTTGGTACGTGAAATCAAAGAGGAGCTCGACACGGAAATTGCAGTTGGGGAATTATTGGAGACTGTAGAGTATGATTATCCGCAGTTTCATCTGACGATGCATTGCTTTTGGTGCAAAGTGAAATTCGGAGAGCTGGTTCTAAAAGAACACGAGGCAGCCGGATGGCTGACGAAAGAGACATTGGACAGTGTGGAGTGGCTGCCGGCAGATAGAGGATTAATTGATAAAATACGGGAGGTTCTATCTACAGATGGGAAGATGTCACACAACGGACGATCTTGATATTATAGTGCGAATATAATGCTCCCATAAAAATAGTGGGGGATTCACACCTGAAATAGAGGGTGGGAAATAGGTTTGTAAAGAGTGAAAAGAGAATTTGCGATGCAAAAAGGGGTGAGATTATAAAAAATATGCATTTATAATAAAAAAGTGATATGAATTTTGTGGGATTTTGCTGTCACTTCCCTTGCGGAAGTGTGATTCATTAAAATATAATAGTTCCTTGTTGACAAGTAATAAGATTTGCCATATAGTTACTAAAGGTAATTATTTAAAGTAAGTAAAAGAGGAAATGTATGAATACGACAAGTTTAAAACAGTTATTAGACACCTGTTTCACAGCCAAGCGTATTGTAGAAACATTACCGGAGTTGCCCAAAGGTATAAAACCCCGCCATATTCATGTTCTGGATGCTATCCAGGACATCCAGAAGCAGCAGGGGATGTGCCGTGTCAGTGACGTGAGCACAAAGCTTAACATTACGATGCCAAGTATCACCAAGTTGGTACAGGAATTGGAATCTCTCGATATGTTGGAAAAGACCGCCGATTCAACAGACAAAAGAGTAACTTTGCTATGTCTGACGAATAAGGGCGAGGCATGTGTAAAGCGGCATGTACTGGAATTTCATGATGCTTGGGCAGCCGCATTAAGTGATATAACGGATGAACAGGTAAAAGAGACTATTGAAATCATAAAACGGCTGCAGCAGTCCATGCCGGGCCGGAGAGGAGGAAAGAACGATGAGCAATAAAAAAGAGAAGATAGCGGCAAAGCAGAAAGAAAATGCATTTCTGGAAGGGTCGGTATTTGGAGCGTTGATACGGTTTGCCCTTCCGGTGCTTGGTGCATTGATCCTGCAGGCGGCATATGGAGCAGTTGACCTTCTGGTGGTGGGACAGTTCGGAGATGCTTCCAGTATTTCTGCTGTTGGTACAGGCAGTGCATTTATGCAGATGGTGACATTTATTATCACCAGTCTTGCGATGGGATCAACCGTTATTATCGGTCAGCACATTGGAGAGAAAAAGCCAAAGGAAGCAGGAAATGCAGTGGGAACTACGGTCGTACTCTTTGCATTGCTTGGAATTGTGCTGACGGTATTGCTTGAACTTTTCGCCGGAAATATTGTGAGAATTTTGCAGGTTCCGGAAGCATCCTTTGATCAGGCGGTAACCTATATCCGAATTTGTTCGGGCGGTATTCTGATTATCATCGCCTATAATGTCATAAGCGGTGTTCTCCGTGGAGTCGGAAATGCAAATTTACCGTTCCTATTTGTCGGTATCGCCTGTGCAGTCAATATCGTGGGAGATTTGCTTTTGGTAGGTGTTTTCCAGATGGATGTTGCAGGTGCAGCGCTTGCTACGGTTCTGGCACAGTTGGTTTCGGTGGCTGCGTCCATCTTGGTATTAAGACGACAAAGTCTTCCGGTTGCCTTTTCTCTTTCGCAGTGTCGGATTTATGCTGTGGAATTGAAGAAGATTTTAAATGTGGGTGTACCCATTGCCCTCCAGGAAACGATGGTGCAGATTTCATTTTTGGTCATTAATTCGATCATTAATGAAATGGGACTGATGCCATCAGCGGGGTATGGCGTGGCACAGAAAATAATATCTTTTATTATGCTTGTACCATCTTCGGTGATGCAGAGTGTCTCTGCTTTTGTGGCACAGAATATCGGCGCAGGAAAGAAAGACAGAGCCTGGAAGGGATTCTTTACGGCTATGGTTACCGGATGCTCTGTGGGGATTGTGATTTTTCTTGCCGGATTCTTTGGAGGAGCGCAATTGTCCTCGGTGTTTACCAAAGATGCGGAAGTAATTGCCCAAAGTGCAGATTATCTGAGAGGTTTTTCGGTGGAGTGTATTCTGACCTGTATCTTGTTCAGTAGTATTGGATACTTTAATGGATGCGGAAAAAGTATTCCGGTTATGGTACAGGGAATTACTTCAGCATTTTGTATTCGTATCCCGGTATCTGTTTTTATGTCGAGATTACCGAATGCCTCATTGATGCTGGTGGGCCTGGCAACTCCTGTTACGACTGTATATGGTATTTTGTTTTTTGCCATTTGCTTTGCGTGGATGCGAAGGAGAATGAAGGAATTGATATAAAGATATAAAAAGTGGAGTTGATTTCTTCTGAAATTCATGATAGTCTGTTCAGAGTGTGAAGAAATAAGTACAAATCATGAGGAGCGAGGTGCAGAAGATGGCCAGATATACAAAAGATCTTGTTTTGAATAAGCCGGATGATTTTGTTCATTTTTTAATGAATGATTTTTTGAAAAAGAACCAGTTTATAATGGCTGATTGGAAAGGTGAGCCGGCATATCGAACTGGAGATGCGATGATGGAAGGGTACAAATACCTGAAGTGGTCTTATACGAATGGTGTATTTCATCTGGAAGCGTGGATGAAGGGAACATTCGGGGGAGAATGGAATCTGGATGGTTTTGTAGGGTGTGCGAATAAGAAGCCATATAGGGAAAGTCTGGAGCAGTTGTTTGATGCGCTGCAGCAGGAAATACCTATGGAGCACGGTTCAAAGAGTATGACGGGTGAGCCGCAGATGATACCGGTACGGACAGTAGATAACAGAGGCGCTGCCAATATGGCACTGGTATTTGGAACATTGAGTCTGGTACTTTGTTGGTTACCGTTACTCAGTATTCTTCTGGCTTGTCTCGGTTTTTCCAGAGCAAGAATGGGTTCCGGTTCCAGCCTGGCAAAGCAGGCGGGTGTCGGCAAGATTCTCTGTATCACAGGTGCAGTTCTTGCAATTATTCTTTGGGTACTGAATATCCTTGTGACGGTTATGGCATAAAAAACGGAGCAATCCTAAAAACATTCGAAATCTGCCCTGTTCGGGCTACTTTCTCATGTTTTACGGGTCCCAAAGTCATGCTTTTTCATGCAAGCATGAAACGCATAACCTTTTGACCCTGGTATCATCATATTATGAAAGAAAAGAGGGTTTGCGGATGCAGGTTCTTTCCGGATATCTGATCCTGTCTGTATGGCAGATATACAGGTAATGGAGGAAGACTGAACTCCGGCAGAACTCTCTTTTGCTTATATGCGGATTGCCATGCTGCATACGAATAAGAAAAATAGGGGGAAATTCAAGACAGGCTGAAACTTACGGTATTTTTGTGATATACTGTACTTGTTGATTCATTTTAAAAGGATGGATAATGCAGTGGAGGTAAAGCGATGCAGGATAATAATAAAGTGGAGCTATTTGAAAAAGTACCTGTGCCAAAGGCAGTGGCACAATTGGCAGTGCCGACAATCTTAAGTTCACTGGTGATGGTACTCTATAATCTGGCGGATACGTATTTTGTGGGAATGGTCAATGATCCCATACAGAATGCAGCCGTAACACTGGCGGCTCCGGTATTGCTGGCGTTCAATGCGGTGAATAACCTGTTTGGCGTTGGAAGTTCCAGTATGATGAGCCGTGCGCTTGGGAAAAAGGATTATGATACCGTATATCGGAGCTCGGCATTCGGATTCTATTGTTCTTTGCTTGGCGGTGTGATATTTTCACTGCTTTGCATCGTAGGAAAACAGCCGTTATTAAATCTGCTGGGTGCAGATGCGGAAACTGCGGCGGCTACTGGTGCATATCTGAAGTGGACCGTCAATTACGGTGCGGTTCCGGCGATTTTGAATGTGGTACTGGCTTATCTGGTACGGTCAGAGGGGGCCTCGCTTCATGCAAGTATCGGAACGATGAGCGGATGTCTGCTGAATATTGTGCTGGATCCTGTCTTTATTCTTCCATGGGGTCTGAATATGGGAGCGGCAGGTGCAGGAATGGCTACATTTTTGTCAAACTGTGTGGCATGTATGTATTTTTTTGTTCTTCTGTTCGTAAGGCGGAGAAGCACTTATGTCTGTATCCATCCTGGAAAATTCAGTTTGAAAAAATCAATTGTATTGGGTGTATGTGGTGTGGGGATTCCGGCTTCCATTCAGAATCTGTTAAATGTAACCGGTATGACGATTTTAAATAACTTTACCGCAGCAGCTGGTGCTGATGCGGTAGCAGCTATGGGAATTACGCAGAAGATCAATATGATTCCCATGTATATTGCCCTGGGTCTGTCACAGGGAATTATGCCGCTGATTAGTTACAATTATGCCAGCGGCAATCATAAGCGAATGAAAAACACGCTCTTCTTTTCTGCGAAAGCCAGCTTAGGTTTTCTGACGATGGTCGCAATCGGTTATTATGTTGGCGCTGAACCATTGATCTCCTTGTTTATGAAAAATGAAGCGATTGTGGCATACGGAACCAGATTTCTGCGGGGTTTCTGCCTGGGACTGCCGTTTTTATGTATGGATTTTCTGGCGGTAGGTGTGTTCCAGGCAGTAGGAATGGGAAAAGAAGCTTTGCTATTTGCGATTATGCGTAAAATCATTCTGGAGATTCCGGCATTATATATTTTAAATGCACTTTTTCCCCTGTATGGGCTGGCGTATGCGCAGTTTGCAGCAGAGGTAGTATTGGCGGCGGCGGCAGTTTTGGTATTGCGCCGGATGTTCAAAAAACTGGAGCGTACCTGAAGAAAGGAGCAAAAAGTCAAACGTATAAAGAATCGTTCATGACAGGCTGAAGATGCTGCTCCAGAAGCATGTGATAGACTTCGTCTACAGACCTTCCATCGGAGATCTCAAACTGGTCATCGCCTTTGTCTTCGATATCATCCACATGACCTCCGATTCCGGTGCTGACTCCGGCAGAGATTTTGGTGGCTGCAATCTTTACCAGATTGTCACGCACGCGGGCGCATTCCCTTGTGGATACGGTGATAGCAGCAAATGGCAGGAAGAGCCGATAAGCACAGATTACCTGCAGAAGCTGGGCTTCGTGGACATCCATGGGATTGATTCGGTCGTTATTGATGATGGGACGGAGCCTTGGACAGGAGAAGGCAATTTCTGCATGAGGGTATTTACGCTGCAGGAGGTAAGCATGATATCCGGTTGCGAAGGCATCCTTGCGGAAGTCATCCAATCCCAGAAGTGCGGCGAATCCCACGCCGCGCATGCCTCCTTTCAGAGCCCGTTCCTGGGCATTCAGGCGATAGGGAAAGATGCGTTTGTGACCCGCCAGATGCAGCGTTTCGTATTTATCAGAGTTATAGGTTTCCTGGAAGACGGTGACATAATCGGCGCCGCATGCGTGAAGATAGGCATACTCATCAGCGTTCATCGGGTAGACTTCCAGACCAATGACCTTAAAGTATTTCCGTGCGATTTTGCAGGCTTCACCAATGTAGGCAACGTCTGATTTTGTACGGCTTTCGCCGGTAAGAATCAGAATTTCCTGCAGACCCGTCCGGGCAATGGCAGTCATTTCTTTCTCGATTTCTTCCGGGTTTAATTGTGCACGTTTAATCTTATTGTGGCAGTTGAAACCACAGTAGATGCAATAGTTTTCACAGTAGTTTGCGATATAAATCGGTGTAAACATGTAGATGCTGTTGCCGAAATGTTTTCGGGTTTCCAGACGGGCTGCCTGTGCAATTTCTTCCAGAAGGGGAAGTGCTGCCGGTGAGAGAAGTGCGGCAAAGTCCTCCGGTGTGCGGTTTTCGCGGGTGATGGCACGGCGCACATCCGCTTTGGTATAACGATGATAATCGTAACCGTTCATAGCTGTGATTACCTGATCCATCACATCCGATTCCAATATCTCCATGCCGGGCAGATACCTCATGTGGTCAATCCGGTTTTTTTTCTGATCCTCCAGAATTTCCTTGCTTAAAATGCTTTCATTCAAGTGTTCCTTTTCCATAAATTATGCCTCCTGATCCTGTAAAAATCCGGTCAGCGGAGAAGAGGCGCTGGCACCTTGCTCGAGTGTTCTTCCAAGCCCGGACAGGTAGGCGCTTCTACCGGCATTGATCGCCCATTTAAATGCTTCAGCCATTGCGGGAATATCTCCGGCAGTAGCGATGGCAGTGTTCGCCATGACTGCTGAGGCACCCATTTCCATGGCTTCACAGGCCTGAGAGGGGCGTCCGATTCCTGCATCCACAATAATTGGAAGATCAATTTCGTCAATCAGAATCCGGATAAAATCTTTTGTACAAAGCCCTTTATTGGAGCCGATGGGAGCGCCAAGAGGCATGATGCAGGAGGCTCCCGCATTTACTAAGTCCCTGGCAGCATTTAAGTCCGGGTACATATAAGGCATGACAATGAAACCTTCTTTTGCAAGGATTTCCGTAGCCTTGATTGTCTCGTAGTTGTCAGGCAGCAGGTATTTGGAATCATGAATGACTTCAAGCTTTACAAAGTCTCCGCATCCTATTTCACGGGAGAGACGGGCAATCCGGACCGCCTCTTCGGCATTTCTTGCACCGGAAGTGTTGGGCAGAAGTGTAATATTGTCCGGAATGTAATCCAGAATATTAGCCAGGCCGCCCTCATTGGCACGGCGCAGGGCAAGGGTGATGATCTGGGCTCCTGCTTTTTCAATACAAGCCTTTACCAGATCCAGAGAAAATTTTCCGGAACCAAGGATAAAGCGGGACGTGAATTCATGTCCTCCCAGGATGAGTTTGTCTTCTTTTTGATTCATATTCGTTCCTTCTTTCATGTATGATGAGGTCTGTTTATTATAAAGAGTTTGTTATGCGTCTTCTTCGTCTAAGAGCAAGCGTGTAATCATATTGGCTTCGTGAGCGGCACAAAGGGCGGCTCTTGGGGCCATCAGCCCTTTTCCATAGACCGCTTCCGTAATCTCATCACCGCATAAGTAAAAGTTGCGGGAGATCCTGCGGGTATGAATGAGGTTGCTGCTTTCATAGCCGGCAAGTCCTGAGGCAGCTACCAGTCTCTTTTCCGGAAAATGTTCCAGAATACCGCTGACAAGTGTTGCTTTTGCCTCCGGCTGATCAAATGCTTCGCAGATGATATCATCTGGCAGAAAAAGTTCTCTTAAGTTTTGCTCGTTTACCCGGACACAGTCGGTGCGGATACTCAGGTAGGGATTGATATGAAGAAGCTGAGCTTTCAGTGCATCCGTCTTATACATACCCACATGTTCCAGAGAATACTGTTGACGGTTCAGATTTGTAAGGTCAACAACATCGAAATCAATCAGGTGCAGATGTCCCACACCGATACGCGCCAGGGAGAAGGCAACATTGGAACCAAGGCCGCCAAGCCCGGCGATGGCAACTTTCCCCTGAGATAATCGTTTCTGTGTCTCAGGAGAATGACGTTCATTCAGCGCCTGTGTGATTTGTTCTTTCGTAAATATTGTCATGAATCAGCCACCTCCTACAAAACTTACGATTTCCAGTACATCGCCCTCCTTCAGTGTGACAGAAGCGTAAGCAGATTTTGGAAGAATCTTACCGTTTATCTCCACCGCAATTCGATTCTGCTGGTAATGATTTTCTTCCAGATATTCAGTCACAGTAAGAGAACGGCTGATTTGCACCTTTTTTCCATTTACAGTAATCATAAACCCTCCTTTCCAGAAATAAAAAAGAGTTCACAAAGAAATACACCCGCGGTGGTGTACCCCTTCATGAACTCTTGTTCACTCTCAGTAGTTTTTCTGTTTATAGTTTGTGCAAGTTAAGACCTGCTTCATTTACAGTATCCAGTATAGTGAAAATTTGGGAAAATGTCAATAAGACTTTTTTGGAGTAGAGTATTCACAGGAACTGCGGTATAATATTAAGCAGACATCACCATATAGTATTTTCAGGAACCCTCTATTGGCATCTGCATATTATAAAATAACTGGATAAGATTCAGAGGGTTGATATGGGGTGGTTTTCAGGTCTGCATCCGGTAATGCAGGGATTTCTTGCAACGATGTTTACATACGCAGTGACAGTGCTTGGGGCTTCTCTTGTGTTCTTTATTAAGCGGATGAATCAGAAGGTGATGGATGTGATGATGGGCTTCGCAGCCGGTGTGATGATCGCTGCATCTTACTGGTCGCTTCTGGAACCGGCGATTGCACAGGCTGAGGAGCAGGGGGGAAATGCAGCCCTGACTGCAGCAGCAGGATTTTTGTTGGGCGGAATGTTTATTATGGTATCTGATATCGTCCTGGCAAAGAAGCAGTGTTCCCAGGCGCGGGGCAATGGATGGAGGCGCTGCGTACTGTTGACTACGGCTGTGACGCTGCACAATATTCCGGAAGGATTGGCGGTGGGCGTCGCATTCGGCAGTGCGGCAATGGATGGAGGAACATCCTTAATTGGAGCGGTGATGTTGGCAGTCGGAATTGGAATCCAGAATTTCCCGGAGGGGACCTGCGTAGCCATGCCCCTTCGAAGGGAAGGCGCCGGCAGATGGAAAAGTTTTCTGGTGGGGCAGTTTTCAGGAATTGTGGAACCTGTAGCAGGGGTTTTTGGGGCCTTATTTGCAATTACCGTGCAGTCCGCTTTGCCGATCGTTTTGTCCTTTTCAGCGGGAGCTATGATTTCAGTGGTATGTTCGGAACTGATTCCGGAATCGTTTCGGGATAATAAACAATTGGCGTCAGCGGGCGTGCTGGCAGGATTTGTGGTTATGATGATGTTGGATGTGGCATTGGGGTAAGTTTTGGCATTTACGGAATTGTTACAAAAGAGTGATAAGATTAGAAGGATGGAGATTCATGGGTCGGGATCGGAATACACAGAACATTTTTAAAGCCATTCATGAAGGGAAATGGCTGAGTATTGAATACAGGAATAAAGAGCAGAAAATAACCAGATATTGGATTGCGGTACAAAATATAGACGTACGTCACAGATCCTTAAGTGTTGAGGGATTTCATCTGGCAGATTTTACGGTGTTGAATTTGAAGTGTGTCTATCTGGACTCAATTTTGTCCTCTTCTGTGGTCGAAGGCTCCTATTATCAGGTGAATGCTTATCTTCTGAAAGATATTGATGAGAATCCTGAGAAGTATGAGCCGATGTTCGGACATACTGCCAATCTGAAAATCCTAAATTATCTGATTGAGTGCAACCGTCTGGATACGCAGCCTTATCAATATGATTATTCTCTGATTCATCGTCTGGATTGTGATTGCTTTTCAGGAGACAGGTATCTCTTAGATGATCGGCAGTTTGGGGAAATCGTGAATTGTTTTCAGGAAGAGGCAACAAGGGGGAATCTTCAGAAGAATTACAAATTAAAGCAGCTTTGTATGAATGTTTTAAGCGTACCGGTCTATGGAAAGGGGAAAAAGTCGGGAAAGGAGCCGTTATATGTACTTGCTTATCGGAGGCTTTTTCTGGATGTGAAACAGCATGCTTTAAAGCCTTCGGATGATATTACAATTTGCAGAGAGTTCACGGTAGACGGAGAACGGCAGAGTATCCGGAAGTTTCTGGAACCTTGTGATTTTGATTTGCTGAAAGATTTTGAGAGAAACCGGGAGATCATAAAGGACAGGATTACAGAAAATAACCGACACCTGGAAGGGGTAGATGACCGCCCGTATCTGATTGCATTGGCCTCTGATATTAAGGTGGATTTGGATACGGAATATGGAGCAATTGTGAAAATGTTTGAGGAGGGCAGTGTTACAAATCCGGTTAAAGCGTTCTTTGGAAAGATGACAAGCCGTCCGGTCCGAAGAAAGGATTATCCAATCACGCTGCTGAAACGTCAGGCGAATCTGGATCAACTGCTTGCGATACATAATGCCGTAAAATATCCGGTTACCTACATACAGGGTCCTCCCGGAACGGGGAAATCTTATACCATCATCAATACAATTATTACTGCTTTTTTCAATGAAAAGACAGTTTTGCTGGCATCTTATAACAATCATCCGGTCGATACTGTAGTACAAAGTTTAAAGACAATCTCTTATAAATCCGGGCAGATAATTCCATTTCCAGTCGTAAGACTTGGAAATGATGAGCTGGTGGCGAAGTCCCTCAATGAGATCAAAGAGCTGTATGAGCGCGTCAGGGGATGGAAGGTGTATGAAAGTACTCTGCTCCGAAACAAAGAAGATAAGATACACAGGACACAGCAGTTGACAGATTTGTTAAAAAAACACGAGGAAATCCTGAATCTTCGGGAGCAGAAGGAAGCAATTCAAAGTCTGATGAAAGTAAATCAGCATTTAACCTTTCAGACAGATCTGCAGGGGCGCCAATTGGCAGCAGTGGAAAGAAGATTGGAACAGATCGGAGAGATTACGGACGAAGAAGCGTTGTCTTTGCTGGAAGATGACGAGCAGGAATTTAAAAAGTATCTGAATTTTACATCCATAAAGTATCTGAAACGGCTTGGTGAGCCAAAGTATGAGGAATTACGGAAAATTCTGGAGATGGAAAAAGAGAAGGAAAAGGTGGAGGCGTTTCATACCTATCTGAGCAGACCTGAGAATGTAAAGAGTTTCCTTCATATCTTTCCGATTGTGGCAACGACCTGTATTTCCTCGTATAAAATCGGCAGTCCGGAAGCTTATTTTGATATGGTGGTTATGGATGAAGCCAGTCAGTGTAATCTGGCAATTTCTCTGATCCCAGTCATTCGCGGCAGGAATCTGATGTTGGTGGGTGATCCCCAGCAGTTGAATCCGGTTATTCTTCTGGACGAGAAGGACAATGAAATCCTGAAGAAGCGATACCGTGTTGCACAGGAGTATGACTATCGGAAAAACTCCATTTATAAGGCATATCTTGCCAATGATGCGGTCAGTGAAGAGATTTTGCTTCGGCATCATTATCGCTGTTGTGAACAGATCATAAACTTTAATAATAAAAAGTATTACAACAATAAGCTGAATATTGAAAGCAAGGTACACTCGGAGCATCCGCTGCTCATGTTAGATGTAGGGGATAATCGTACAGATTACAAGAACACTTCCCCCCGGGAGGCGGACGAGATTGTGGAATATATCCGGAATCATAGAGACAAAGAAATTGGTATCATCACACCGTTTGCCAATCAGAAAGCGTGTATCAGCGAGCGTCTGAAGGAAAATGGTATGGAGCATGTCACATGTGGAACCGTTCATGCATTTCAGGGAGATGAGAAGGATATTATCTTATTTTCTCTGGCCCTGACCGACCAGACCTCGGATAAGACGTATGGCTGGTTGAAAAACAATCAGGAATTGATCAATGTGGCAACTTCAAGGGCAAGGGAGCAGTTGGTAGTCATTGGCAGCAGCCGGAATCTGGAACGCCTTCATAGAGAACATGAGAGAGATGATGTCTATGAACTGGTGGAATATGTCCGTTCCAACGGAACGTGTGAAGTAACGCCCCAGACCGTGGCTTCCAGGGCGTTGGGAATCAAGCCTTACAGTACAAAGACGGAAGCCTCTTTTCTGCTTACTCTCAATCATGCGTTGGAAAATGTTCTGAATAACAACAGGAAATGTTCTGTAAAGAAAGAAGTGGCAATCTCCCAGGTCTTTCAGGAAAATACTTCTGGTATCCGGTTGTTTTACAGCGGAAGATTTGATTTTGTGATCTATGAAAAAGCATATGGCGGAAGGGAAATGCCGATACTGGCAATTGAACTGGATGGAAAGGAACATATGACAGATGAAGCCGTGAAACGGAGGGATCGGGAAAAGCAGGAAATCTGCCGGGAGCATGGATTTGAATTAATCCGTGTGGAGAACTCTTATGCGAGGCGATATTATTATATGAAGCAGATTCTGGAAACTTATTTTAAAAACGTACGATGAGAGAACTGACTTTAAAGACCGGGGTAATTCCGATACAGGAAGCAGTTTATCTTTCGAAAGATCAGGAAAAGGGCAAAACATTTATGAACAAAATATTATTAAAATGCAAAAATTCTGTAAATATGCACATATATGTGTGAATAAATAAGAAAATAGCTAGATAAAATTGACAATAAAGCATAGCAGTGCTATAATGAATTACGATTTCAAAGTGTGATGGAATTCCTGACAAGAGGGGGAGGGAGTTCAGGCACTTACTTGTATCGGGGAACGGAAGAGAAAAAGGGGTGAGTATTCGATGGTAAGCAAAAAGGTAAAAATTATAAATCCGTCAGGGCTTCATCTGAGGACTGCCAATGTCTTATCCAATAGTATTCTGAATTTTAAGGCATCTGTACAGTTTGAATATGAGGCTAATGGAAAGCATGGTATTGCGAATCTTAAGAGCCTTCTTAGTATTTTAGCTGCCGGAGTACATCAGGGGCAGGAAATAGAAATCTGCTGTACAGGAGAAGATGAAGAAGAAGCACTGGCAGCTGTAGTGAAGGTAGTGGAGAATGGTCTGGGAGAGAGAATAGAGTGAGAGACTGACCGGGTAATCTGGCGAAAAGCATTTGCATGGAAAAGAGAGGATACCAGTTGACAGGGGTATCCTCTCTTTTCCATGCAAATAAGAAATTATAACAGGAAATAATGATAATAGAAATGTCGATATCTGCGGGAGCAGAGGAAAGTGAGGAGACAGTATGACAAAAGAAGAATTGGCGTTAGAGGTGATAGAGCGTTTGAAAAAGGAATATCCGGATGCAGGCTGTACCCTTGATTATGATGAGGCATGGAAGCTGCTGGTAAGTGTACGGTTGGCAGCGCAGTGTACAGATGCACGGGTGAATGTGGTAGTTGAAGACTTATATGCAAAGTATCCGGATGTAGATGCATTGGCAGGAGCAGAGGTGGAAGAGATTGAGCGGATTGTCAGACCGTGCGGTCTGGGAAAAAGTAAGGCAAGGGATATCAGTGCCTGCATGAAGCTTCTGAAAGAGGAATACGGCGGAAAGATACCGAAAGATTTCGATGCGCTCTTAAAACTTCCCGGTGTCGGGAGAAAAAGTGCAAATCTTATTATGGGGGATGTTTTCGGAAAACCGGCAATTGTGACGGACACGCATTGCATCCGGCTGACGAATCGGATTGGTCTGGTGGACGGCATCAAGGAGCCGAAAAAAGTAGAAATGGCTTTATGGAAAATTATCCCGCCTGAAGAGGGGAGTGATTTCTGCCATCGTCTGGTATATCATGGGAGAGATGTATGTACGGCAAGAACAAAACCACATTGTGACAAATGTTGTCTAAGCGATATTTGTGGAAAGAACGGTGTGATATAGGCGCTTCTTTTGGGGTATAGGGCTCTTGACGTTTTATCAAAATTAGTTTATACTAACTAATGAAAATTCTTATCAATAAGTTTCCGGTTTGCAAATTCATTTTTAGAATCTGTATATTTCACTTTGCGTGGGATTTACTCCGCAGATTGTATAACCGGAGACTGATTTTTTGAAGATAAATTAGTCGAAACTAATCGAAAGGATAAGCAGGAGTGGCTCAGGATTGCAAACATGAAGAACAGAATAGGTATGACAGAAGTTATCGAAGAACTCAGATGGAAAAGGAACATATCATTCAGGAACTGAAAGAGCGTGGCTGCAGAATTACAAAGCAAAGGCGTATGTTGTTGGATATTATTCTGGAGGAGGAATGTTCCTGCTGCAAGGAAATCTATTACCGTGCAGTCAGAAAGGACGGAAAGATTGGTGCTGCCACTGTCTATCGTATGATTAATATGCTGGAAGAAATTGGTGCGATCAGCAGAAAAAACATGTATAAGGTTGCGTATGGTACTGCTTATGAGACAGAACAAGGCTGCACGATCGAATTGGAGGATGACACAGTTATCCGGTTATCTGCAGGAAAATGGAAGCAGATTGTACAAAAGGGTTTAAGTATCTGTGGATATACGCAGGGACAGGCGATACGTAAAATCCGGATGAAAGATTAGAAAATTTTGGGTGCATGTTTGAAAAACCGGATTGCGGGAGTATCTAGTAAGGGCTGCAAAAAACAGGAGAGTTTGCATGAATGAATCAAGGGAAAATTATCTGAAAACATTATTTATACTGACCAGAGAAAAATATCCAAAACCCGTTAGGGCGGTTGACATTGCCAATCGATTGGGGATTTCAAGGGCAAGCGTAAGCCGGGCAATGTCGGTTTTGAGGGAGGAAGGATATGTGTGCTGTGATCATGGGCGTGCGCTGATATTGAGTGATATCGGGCGGCAGATTGCACAGACGATTTGTGAGAGACAAGACGTCCTGCATAGATTTTTAAGAGAATGTATCCAGATTGAGGGAGAGACAGCCAGAATGGATGCGTGTAAGGTGGAACATGCCATCAGTGAGGAAACGTATGAAGGAATTAAGCGTTTTTTACAGACATATTCAGAAAAAGGATGAAACATTTTCAGACACGTTTTACAGCTTATTGATAGAATTTCTCAATAAGTGGATATCGCTTGAAAAAGGCAATATCGGAAATTATAATAAAATTCAACATAACTGTGAAGGCAGTGAACAGTTATAAGTTCACTTATCAATCATTTTTTCTAAGAGGAGAAATGTAAAATGAAGAAGCATAGGTTTTGGGCATGGGCCATGATAGTCTGTCTGTTCATGACAATCTATACGGGATACAAACATAAGTAGGCAGAGAAGTGGGAGGTAATTCAGATGTTGGAATGTTTCAGGAAAATTGACGGGAAAAAGACAGGGATTTTTGCAGCAGGTGTTCTATTTGGAACAGCAGGCATTAAGATTTTGGCAAGCAAGGATGCAAAGAAGTTATATACGAATTGTACCGCTGCTGTTTTAAGGGCAAAAGAGTGCGTGATGAAGACAGCAGCGACCATTCAGGAGAATGCGGAAGATATCTATGCGGAAGCACAGCAGATGAATGAAGAGCGGGCAGAGGCAGAGATTGAGGAACTGGAAGAAGAGGAAGCTTGTTTTGAAGAAGTTGTAAGTGAAGATTCCGTAACAGAATAGAAGGAATGAAAATGGGGCTGTTGCAGTTAGAGGGCAACAGCCCGTTTTTTGTCAGGCAAAAAAGAAAGAAGGAAATTTTATGAAATTCGTTATTAAGCATGAAATCAGAGGACGTATCCGTATCCACATAATACAGAAAAAGATGTCGTGCCGGGAGGCAGATATTTTGCAGTACTATCTGAGCAGTCAGGAATTTGTTACATCCGTCAAGATACAGGAACGGCTGCAGGATGCAGCAATCTGTTATAAAGGGGAGCGCAAGGTACTGATAGAAATTCTGCGGAAATTTCAGTACAAAAAGGTGGAGGTACCAGAATCGCTTCTGCAGAATTCGGGCAGGAAATTAAACGAAGAATATTGGGAAAGGTTGGTGAATAAGCTGGTACTCAAGGCAGGCAGTAAATTATTTCTGCCATATCAGGTAAGGGCGGGAATCACTGTCATGAGGTCCGTCAAATATATCTGGCAGGGTATGAAGACACTGGCAAAGAGGAAAATTGAAGTTCCTGTATTGGACGCAGCTGCCATCGGTGTATCGATTCTGAGGAAAGACTTTGATACGGCCGGTTCTGTTATGTTTTTGCTTGGAATAGGTGATATTCTGGAAGAGTGGACGCATAAAAAATCGGTGGATGATCTTGCGAGAAGCATGTCATTGAATGTGGAAAAAGTGTGGATGGTGCAGGAAGGAAAGGAAATTTTGATTTCCGCATCAAAGGTGAAAGTGAATGACCGGATTGTTGTACATATGGGAAATATGATTCCTTTTGACGGAATCGTTACTGGGGGAGAAGCGATGGTTAATCAGGCATCCCTGACAGGAGAGTCGCTGCCTGTGTGTAAGCGTATAGAGAGTTCTGTCTATGCAGGAACTGTGGTTGAAGAGGGTGAACTGATCTTACAGGTGAAGGAAATCGGCGGTTCCAGCAAATTTGAGAAGATTACAGCAATGATTGAGGAATCGGAAAAGTTAAAATCTTGTCTGGAAGGAAAGGCGGAACACCTGGCAGATCAGTTGGTGCCATATACATTGGCAGGAACGGTCCTTACTTATTTAATTACAAGAAATGTTACAAAGACGTTGTCTGTTCTGATGGTTGATTTTTCGTGTGCTTTGAAATTAGCGATGCCCCTTTCCGTCTTATCCGCAATTCGGGAGGCAAGTACCCATCATGTAACCGTAAAAGGCGGAAGATTTCTGGAGGCAATGGCGGAGGCAGATACGATTGTGTTCGATAAGACAGGTACACTGACAAAAGCGCAGCCAACGGTGGTTGAGGTTGTTTCTTTCAACGGGGAAGATCCTGATGAATTACTGCGTATTGCAGCCTGCATGGAAGAACATTTTCCACATTCAATGGCGAAGGCGATTGTGGATGCCGCAAAAGAAAAGAATCTGGTTCATGAAGAGATTCATTCCAAGGTGGAGTATATGGTTGCACATGGAATTTCAACGATGATTGAAGGAAAAAAAGCAGTCATCGGAAGCTATCACTTTGTGTTTGAAGACGAGAAGTGTAAGATTCCGGAGGGAATGCAGGGATGTTTTGACAGGCTTTCAGATGCTTATTCTCATTTGTATCTTGCAATTGAAAATGTGCTGGCGGCTGTTATCTGTATCGAAGATCCCCTCCGGGAGGAAGCAAACATGGTGGTGCATTCTCTGAAAAAAGCAGGGATCCGTAAGATTGTCATGATGACCGGTGACAGTGAGAGGACTGCAAGTGCAATTGCGGGAAAGGTAGGCGTTGATGAATATTACTCGGAGGTTCTGCCCGAGGATAAGGCAAGATTTGTAGAACAAGAGAAAGCATCCGGAAGGAAGGTAGTAATGATCGGGGATGGAATCAATGATTCTCCGGCGTTGTCGGCGGCGGATGTGGGAATTGCTGTCAGTGACGGGGCAGAGATTGCAAGGGAGATTGCGGATATTACCATAGGTGCGGATAACTTGCAGGAGATTCTTACATTAAAGAAGATCAGTGATGAGCTGATGAAACGAATCCATAAGAATTACCGTTTGATTGTGGGAATCAATGCGGGTCTGATTGTTCTTGGCGTGGGTGGAATTCTCCAACCGACAACATCTGCACTGTTGCATAATACATCAACGTTGGCTATCAGTCTGAGTAGTATGAAAAATCTGTTGCCTGAGAGGTAGACTCAGAGGTTTAAAGCCTGCAGAACGTAATGTCAAATGTAATCAGATTTCAATGGTTGTATTCCGTGGATTTGTGTTATACTGTGGAAGGAAAGATTGACCAGTAGAGAGACGAGAAAGGGTGCGGTATGAAAAAATATAAACGTATATTTACCATAGTGATAGACTCCCTGGGAATTGGGGCGATGGAAGATGCTGCGGCGTATGGAGATACTGGTACCGACACACTGGGACATATCTCAGAACATACGGATTGCTTTGAGATTCCAAACCTCCAGAAACTTGGCATCGCAAACCTTCATCGGTTAAAGCAAGTCAGGACAGTAGAAAGACCGTTGGGATATCAGATGGCATTGAAGGAAGCAAGTACCGGAAAGGATACAATGACAGGGCATTGGGAGATGATGGGACTTCATATTACGAAACCTTTTCGGACATTTACCGAAAATGGATTTCCCCAAGAACTGATGGATGAGCTTTCCAAAAGGACGGGACGTACGATCATCGGCAACAAGAGTGCAAGCGGGACAGAGATTCTTGAGGAACTTGGGGAAGAAGAAATTGAAACCGGTCATATGATTGTATATACATCTGCCGATTCGGTATTGCAGATTTGTGGAAATGAAGAGACATTCGGTCTGGAAGAGTTGTATCGCTGCTGCGAAATTGCCAGAGAGCTCACCATGAAAGATGAGTGGAAAGTAGGGCGGGTTATTGCAAGGCCGTATGTGGGAAAGAAGAGGGGAGAATTCAGACGGACCAGCAACCGCCATGACTATGCGCTGAAACCCTATGGAAAGACGGTGTTGAATGTATTGAAAGAAGCTGGTTTGGATGTAATTTCGGTGGGGAAGATCTATGATATATTTGACGGAGAGGGACTGACAGAGTCTAACAAGTCCCAAAGCTCCGTGCATGGGATGGAACAGACCATAGAGATTGCAAAGCGAGCGTTTAAAGGGCTTTGTTATGTGAATCTGGTGGATTTCGATGCCTTATGGGGACACCGCCGTGATGTGAACGGGTATGCCAGAGAACTGGAAAAGTTTGATGTAAAATTAGGTGAATTGCTGTCGCTTCTGAGGGAAGATGATCTCCTGATGATTACTGCAGATCATGGAAATGATCCAACTCATACCGGGACAGATCATACCCGTGAGAAAGTTCCCCTTCTGGCATATTCGCCGTCTATGACTGGATGTGGAAGGCTGGAAGAAGGTGAAAGTTTTGCAGTGATCGGCGCTACAATTGCAGATAATTTTGGATTGAAGATGCCGGAAGGAACTATTGGCACTTCAATTCTGAAGAAGTTCGTATAGAGGAAGAGGATTGTAATGGAAAGAGATCAGATTTTAAGCAAGGTAGATCATACGCTGTTGTCACAGACAGCAACCTGGGAAGAGATAAAGGTGATTTTGGATGATGCCATGAATTACCGCACGGCTTCTGCATGTATTCCAGCCTCCTATGTAAAGCAGGCAGCAGAGTATGTAGAAGGAAAATTACCGATCTGTACAGTGATTGGTTTTCCGAATGGCTACAGCACAACGGCAGTGAAAGTTTTTGAGACAAAAGATGCCATTCAAAACGGTGCATCGGAGATTGATATGGTGATCAATCTTGGGCTTTTGAAAGATGGGAAGTACGCAGAACTGGAAGGAGAAATCCGCCGGATCCATGAAGCATGTGAGGGGAAAATTTTAAAAGTAATTATTGAAACCTGTCTTTTGACACAGGAAGAAAAGATAAAAATGTGTGAAATCGTTACAGAGGCAGGAGCCGAGTATATCAAGACGTCCACGGGATTTTCCACTGCAGGGGCAACTTTTGAGGATGTGGAGCTGATGAAAACTCATGTGGGTCAAAACGTTAAGGTGAAAGCAGCAGGGGGGATCTCTTCCTTCGATGATGCAGAGCAATTCATTCAACTTGGAGCTTCCAGATTGGGAACCAGCCGATTGGTGAAACTTATGAAAAAACAGGCATAGGGTAATTATTTAAAACACGCTCTAATGCAACGGAGGACAGAAAAGATTCCGGAAAGGAAGGGATTCCAATATTTACTTGTATCATCTTAGATTATATTGTGTTAGAATCTTAAATGTAACAAAAATGTAACATTTGCACAATAAAAAAGAGATAAAGGAGAGATACGATGAGACGTAAATTTGCAGTGGCAGTAATGGTAACCGGACTTTCCCTGGCGATGGCAGCTGCGCCTGTTCAGGCTGCTGGAAATCAGATTGTGTGTGAAAAGCTGAATAAAAACGGAATCTATGTTGTAACGAATGTAGAGGAATGGAACGAGATAAAGCAGAAATTGGAAGAATTGGGAGTTGACTGCCCACTTCTGAATATACCTGGACAGTTATTCCCGGATTGTAACATTCCGGATTTTGAGCTGCCGGCTCCAGAGAACCCTGAAATACCGGAGGGGCCAGAAGTGGAACAGCCAGAAGTGCCGGAGCAGCCGGAAGCACCGGAACAGCCAGAAGTGCCGGAGCAGCCGGAAGCACCAGAACAGCCAGAAGTGCCGGAGCAGCCGGAAGCACCGGAACAGCCAGAAATACCGGAGGAACCAGACGTGGAACAGCCGAAACCGGAAGTGCCGGATGTAGAACAGCCGGACCATGAGGAGGATCAGGACTCTTCTTTTGAAAGTCAGGTTATCCGTCTGGTAAATGAGGAACGTGAGAAGCTTGGCTTATCTGCATTGGTTCTTGATGAAAAGGTGGCGAATGCGGCATTAGTGCGTGCAAAGGAGACAGAACTTTCCTTTTCGCATACCCGTCCCAATGGAAGTTCCTTCAGTACAGCTCTGACAGAACAGGGGGTTTCTTTCCGGGGAGCAGGGGAAAATATAGCCTGGGGACAGCGTTCACCAGAAGAAGTGATGAACGCCTGGATGAACAGTCCGGGACATCGGGCAAATATTTTGAATGAGAACTTTACAACCATTGGTGTGGGATACTATGTGAATAGTAATGGAACCGGATATTGGACACAGCTATTTACACAATGAAAGCCCCGGACAGCAGCCATGAACCAGAGTGCGCTTGCACACGCAGTGCGGAGCAATCGATTTTCATGAATAGCGATGTCTGCGTCAGCAGACATGTCCGTTTATTAAGAAACAGCCAGGATGAACGTGAGATACATATCATCCTGGCTGTTTTTATAATGAAAGTCCCGGACAGCAGCCATGAACCAGAGCGTGCTTGTACGCGCAGGGTCATGGATATTGGACGGGCAAGCCGATATGAGTAAGCAGGGTGATAGACCGGATTACGAATACCAGCGGCAGATGGGGGAGTGCACAGCACGGAGCATCTGACTTTCATATATGGTGATGTCTGCGTCAGCAGACATGTACGTTTATTATGGAAGTTTTTTAGTTTTCTTTATCATGAATCTGGCTGTGAAGTTCCTGCAGAGATTTTACTTCTCCATTTCCATGCGCTTTTACATATTTGATACCGCTTGCAGTAGCTTTTGCAGCTGCAATGGTAGTCATATATGGAATTTTCGCTTTGATGGCTGCTTTACGGAGATAGCTGTCATCGTGAACGCTGTCTTTACCAACCGGAGAGTTAATAATCAGATCAATCTTACCGTTGGTAATCATATCGAGGATATTTGGACGTCCCTCATACAGTTTATTCACCTTCTCTGCTTCAATTCCAGCTTCACGGATCAGCTCGTAAGTGTTTCCGGTTGCCACGATCTGGAATCCGTCTTCGGAAAGGCTGCGGGCTACATCCACAACTTCGGTTTTATCCTTACGGTTTACAGAGATCAGTACAGTGCCTTTAAGCGGCAGAGAGGATTGTGTGGCTTCCTGCGATTTATAGAATGCCTCACCCCAGGAAGCGGAAAGTCCCAATACTTCTCCGGTAGAACGCATCTCCGGTCCCAGGATCGGATCGACCTCCTGGAACATATTGAATGGGAATACTGCTTCTTTTACGCCATAGTATGGAATGACCTGATCTTTCAATTCTGCAATCGGTGACGGGCGTCCCGTAATTTCGGAAGTGATAATGTCGGTCGCCAGCGGCACCATACGGATGTTGCAGACTTTGGATACCAATGGTACGGTACGGGATGCACGTGGGTTGGCTTCCAATACGTATACCTTGTCATTTTCGATGGCATACTGCATATTCATCAGACCTTTTACATGCATTTCCTCTGCAATTTTTCTGGTGTATTCTTTGATCACTTTCACATTTTCTTCCGAAATGTGTCTGGATGGAATGATACAAGCGGAATCACCGGAATGTACGCCGGCCAACTCGATATGCTCCATAACAGCCGGAACAAATGCATGAGTTCCGTCGCTGATAGCATCGGCTTCACATTCTGTTGCATGGTTCAGGAAGCGGTCGATTAGAATCGGGCGGTCTGGTGTTACACCAACGGCAGCCTTCATGTATCCTTCCATGCTCTCATCATCATAGACAACTTCCATACCCCGGCCGCCCAGGACGTAAGAAGGACGAACCATAACCGGATAACCGATTTTGTTTGCAATCGCCAGTGCTTCTTCTACGGTGGTAGCCATTCCGGATTCCGGCATCGGAATCTCCAGTTTTTCCATCATGTCGCGGAACAGATCACGATCTTCCGCCAGATCAATGACAGAAGGTGAGGTTCCGAGAATCTTTACGCCGTTTTTCTCCAATTCTGCTGCCAGGTTCAGAGGTGTCTGACCGCCGAACTGTGCGATTACGCCAACCGGCTGCTCTTTTTTGTAGATGCTTAAAACATCTTCCAGTGTCAATGGCTCAAAATACAATTTATCAGAGGTATCGTAATCTGTGGAAACGGTTTCCGGGTTACAGTTTACGATGATGGTTTCAAAGCCCAGCTTTTTCAGCGCCAGAGAAGCGTGAACACAGCAGTAGTCAAACTCGATACCCTGACCAATACGATTTGGACCACCGCCCAGAATCATAATCTTCGGTTTATCGGTATTCACTGGGTTTTTATCTTCTGCGTTGTAAGTAGAGTAGTAGTAAGCACTGTCCGGTGTACCACTGACATGAACGCCTTCCCAAGCCTCCTCAACGCCGATTGCGATACGGCGGCTGCGGATCTCATCCTCCGGAATCTCCAGAATCTGGCTCAGATACTTATCGGAGAAGCCGTCTTTTTTGGCTGCGGTCAGCAGTTCATCAGACGGAAGACTTCCCTTACCGGCAGCCAGAAGTTCCTCTTCCTCCACCAGTTCTTTCATCTGCTCAATGAAATAATGTTTTACTTTTGTGATTTCATAGAGTTCTTCCACAGATGCGCCCTTGCGCAGCGCTTCGTACATGATAAAATGACGGTCACTGGAAGGTGTGATCAGCATCTGGAGAAGCTGCTCTTTTGTCTTCTGGCGGTAATCTTTTGCATTTCCAAGACCGTAACGTCCGGTTTCCAGACTCCGGATTGCTTTCTGGAATGCTTCTTTATAGGTTTTGCCGATGCTCATGACCTCACCGACTGCACGCATCTGTGTTCCCAGCTTATCTTCCACACCTTTGAACTTTTCAAATGCCCAGCGTGCGAATTTGATTACCACGTAATCGCCGTCCGGAACGTATTTGTCCAGCGTACCGTATTTGCCGCAGGGGATATCCTTCAGTGTCAGGCCGGTAGCCAGCATAGAGGATACTAAAGCAATCGGGAAGCCGGTTGCCTTGGAAGCCAGAGCGGAAGAACGGGAAGTTCTCGGGTTAATCTCAATGACTACAATACGGTCACTGACCGGATCATGGGCAAACTGTACATTTGTACCGCCGATAACCTGGACGGATTCCACAATCTTGTAAGCCTGTTCCTGAAGACGCTTCTGGCATTCCTCAGAAATTGTGAGCATCGGAGCAGAACAGAAAGAATCTCCGGTGTGAACGCCAAGTGGGTCAATATTTTCGATAAAACATACGGTAATCATGTTATTTTCTGAATCACGGACGATTTCCAGTTCCAGTTCTTCCCATCCCAGAATGGATTCTTCTACCAGAACCTGTCCGACCAGACTGGCCTGCAGGCCTCTGGCACAGACGGTTTTCAACTCTTCTTTGTTATAGACCAGTCCGCCGCCGGCACCGCCCATGGTGTAAGCCGGACGCAGAACAACGGGATAGCCCAGTTTGTCTGCAATATCCAGTGCTTCTTCCACACTATACGCAACTTCACTGCGTGCCATTTCGATTCCCAGTTTATCCATGGCTTTTTTGAATTCAATGCGGTCCTCCCCGCGTTCAATAGCATCTACCTGTACACCGATGACCTGAACGTTATACTTATCCAGAATGCCGGCTTTGGCAAGTTCCGAACAGAGATTCAGACCAGACTGGCCGCCCAGATTCGGCAGAAGTGCGTCAGGACGTTCCTTGGCAATAATCTGTTCCAGACGTTCTACATTTAATGGCTCGATATAAGTAACATCCGCGGTCTCAGGATCCGTCATGATCGTGGCGGGGTTTGAGTTTACTAATACGATTTCATAGCCAAGCTTGCGAAGTGCTTTGCAGGCTTGAGTTCCGGAATAATCAAATTCACAGGCTTGTCCGATGATGATTGGACCGGAACCGATAATCAATACTTTGTGAATGTCAGTTCTTTGTGACATACATAAATCCTCCTTGTATTGTGGTGGGCATAAGATCAAACGAAGTCGAATCATTATGACATTTTCTCCCTATTCTCCATTATATCGAAAATACGGAGAAAAGGAAGAGGGAAAATGCATTTTTTGCGAAGTTTGATAGTTATGTACTGCATCAGGGCTTGTAAAATTGCATGAAATGAAATAAAATGATACAAGCGTCAAAAGATCATGCGTTTCATGCTTGCATGAAAAAGCATGACTTTGGGATGGGAAAAATACCGAAAAGTAGCCATTTTTCGTAGAAAAGTGAGCGGATTTGAGGTGTTTTAGGATTGCGGGAGCATGAAATGCGGAGAAATCCGTGTATCATAAGCGTTAAAATGTCTTTTGACGCTTTCATCATAAAATAGTAAAAATGAATGGCTGTAAAGATAAAAAAGGAAAGCTGCAAAATAAATGGGAGGAAGTATGAACGAAGATCTTTTGATATTAACGGATGAAAAAGGAATGGAGGTTCCATTTGAGATACTGGATATTCTGGAGTATGAAGGAGAAGAGTATGTGGTATTGTATCCTGCGGACGCAGGGGATGAGGAGTTGGTGCATATTCTGCGTGTCACATCAGAAAATATGGATGATGGCGAAGAGCAGTATGAAGGGATTGAAGATGAGGAACTCATTGATACATTATACCAGCTTTTCCGAAAGAGGAATGGATTATAATGGAGTAGTTGAAAAGTAAGGAATTCCTGCTCTTAACTCTGGAAGTATGGAAAGAACTGTGATATGATAGGAAAGGAAGCAGCAGGAGAGAGATTGTTGCTGAAGAATGTGACAGGAGGATTGGAAAGATGAATGCAAATGAGATGATTTGTAAATGTAAACAGGTTTCTTACGGAGATGTTGAACATGCACTGCATCAGATGGGGAATTTTGATGATGTACTGAAAAGTTTTGATGAGGTTCAGAAGATTACACATTGTTCCACAGGATGTGGAGGATGTCATGATAAGATTTTGGATGCAATTTCCCAGATCATGATGGCATAGTTGAGGAGCCACACGTAATTCCGGCAGAGGGAAGAGCGTGTGGTTTTGTTATGGGGAGAGGAAAGAATGAGATTTACCATACCGGATTATTATCGTGAGTTTACCTGTATTGCCGGGGAATGTCCGGATACCTGCTGTGCCGGCTGGCAGATTATGATAGACGGGAAAAGTCTGAAAAAATACCGTCGGGTGAAAGGGAACTTCCGAAACCGTCTTCTAAATGGAATTGACTGGCGGCAAGGAGCATTTTGCCAGCATGAAAAAAGATGTGAGTTTTTAAATGAAGAGAATCTTTGTGATATCTATCGGGAGGTCGGCAGGGGTATGCTTTGTGATACCTGCAGAAAATATCCAAGACATGTGGAGGAATTTGAGGGGTTGAGGGAAGTATCCCTTTCTCTGTCCTGCCCGGAGACCGCCAGAATTTTGCTTGAGAAGAAAGAAAAAGTGAAATTTCTTCATGGTGAGAAAAGGGGAGCTGAAGAGAACTATGAGACCTTTGATTATCTCCTCTTTTCTGCTTTGATGGATGCCAGAGACTATTTGATACAGGTGATTCAGAACCGGGAAGTGCCGATGAAGTTGAGAGTCCAGAAAATCCTGGTTTATGCACATGATCTGCAGATTTGTTATGAGCGCGGTGTGTTGTATCAGGCGGAAGAGATTCGAAGGCGTCACGAAAAATCCGGTTTTCAGAGCGCATTTCAGGGAAAAGTGGAAAATCGGATCAAGGATGTGGATTGTGCCTGTGAATTACTGCAGCAAATGTGGAAAACGATTGTGCCGGGGATGGAAGTTCTGCGCGAAGAGTGGCCGATTTTTTTAAAAGAGCATCTGTCACTTCTTTATGAAGATGGGAAGAAATCTTATCAGAAGAAGCAGGCGGATTTTCGGAATATTTATGAGGGTTGGGAAACAGAGATTGAACAGTTGCTGGTTTATTGGATTTTTACCTATTTCTGCGGGGCGGTTTATGACGGAGAGATTTTTGCAAAAGTGAAACTGGCAGTTGTAAGTACGTTGTTGATTCATGAGTTGGATGTGGGAAGATTTGTAAAAAAGAATCAGAGTTTTGAGTTAAGGGATCAGATTATGATTTGCTACTGGTATTCCAGAGAATTGGAACACTCGGATCAGAATCTGAATCGAATGGAGTCGATATTGACGGAGAATCCGGGGGTTGGGCTGGAAAAATTATTGAAGGCAGCGGATTCACTGTTATAAGTGGAAGGGATACGATCCGATGGGTCGTATCCCTTCCACTTATAAATAGTAATGTTTATTTATATGTTAACGTAGTTCAAGTAGTTTGCTTTTCAATTCATTTTCCATATTACGAAGTTCTGTCTCAGCGGCGGCGCGTTTCTGGCGTCCCTCCTGCTGGATTTTCATAACCTCGTCCAACGTAGAGATCAGGCTTTCATTGGTATGCTTCAGTGTTTCCATATCTACGATTCCCCGTTCTGTGGCTTTGGCTGTTTCGATGGTAGCTGTCTTTAGTGCGGCAGCATTTCGTCTTAAAAGTTCATTGGTGGCATCTGTGACTTCACGCTGTGCCTCTGCCGCCTGCGCGGAGTGCTGGATTCCCAGTGCAATCACCATCTGGTTCTTCCACAGAGGAATGGTATTGACGATCGTGGACTGGATCTTTTCCGCCATTTGCGTATCGTTATTCTGAATCATACGGATCTGCGGAGCAGTCTGCATGGCAATGGTACGGGTAAGATCCAGGTCGTGAAGTTTTTTCTCAAAACGATTGCACAGTTCATCCAGATCTCTGGCAGCCTGTGCATCTTCAGCCAGTCCGCTGGCCTGAGCTTTTGCAGTAAGTGCAGGTAATTCTGTGGTACGGACCTTTTCCAGCTTTTTCTTACCGGCTAATATGTACATCGTCAGTTCTTTAAAGTAGGAAAGATTCAATTCATACATTTTATCCAGAAGTGCAACATCTTTCAACAACGTAATCTGGTGACTTTCCAGTGCACCGCAGATTTTATTGATATTTACTTCGGCTTTGTCATATTTTGCTTTCATAGCGGTCATCTTATTAGAGGTTTTTTTAAAGAATCCGAAGAACCCTTTTTCTTCTTCATCAGAATCAAAGCTTTTTACCTCGGTAACCACGGAAGAGAGAAGCTCTCCGATTTCCCCCAAATCTTTGGAACGTACATTATTTAAGGTGGCTTCCGAAAAGTCGGCCATTTTTTTCTGTGTGCCGGCACCGTATTCCAGAATTCCCTTTGCATTGTGCAGATCAATTTTGTCTACGAAAGACTCTACAACTTGTTTTTCCTCTGGGGACAGCATGGAATCATCCATGGACGGAGCAGGTTTGGACTCCGCTGTAACCGTTGGCATCTCCGGTTTTGGGGCGGCAGTGAGCGGCTCACCGAAGCTTAATGTAGGTGCGGAAGTAAACTCCTTGAATTCTTCACTCATAATTATATTCTCCTTTTTGTGTTATTTCAAATTTGTTTTGGTCAGACCTTCTTGTGCAAACATTGTCTGGAGGACAGAGATATCGGAAGAGATATCCCATGCCTGGGTCTGGAACAAATCATCTAAAAGCTGTTCAAATGCATCATTGATCGTATCCAGTGTATTTTCAATTTCAGTACGGGTGGAGATAATGTTATCCGTCTGCACTGGCTGCTTCTCGAAATTCAGATAGGCACTGATTAATTTCCAGGTGGTAGGAAGGTAATAATTCATAAATTTCTGCAGATCAGAAGCTTTCTTCGGCTGCTTTTTCACTTCCTCCAAAATTCTGGTAATTACCACTTCCAGTCTGGCAAGTTTTCCGGAAATGACTTCTCCGGGCAGTTCCTCATTTGCCTGATGTATTTTGGCAATATAGGATTCGCTTTCTTTGATTACTTCTCTGAATTCGGAGTTGAATCCGGCATCCGCAAGAGCCTGTTCCTCTTTTTTACGGTTTTCCAGTGCCTGCATGGTTGCGAGGTATTGTTTATAGACGTCATCTGTCAGCATCAGGAAGCTTTTCTGATGATCCAGATGCGCCTGACGAAACATACGGCTTTGGATCATCTCTTCCAGATCCTGAATCAGGAATTTCCTGGTGCGCCCGGTTCTTTTTTCCAGATCTTCCAGTTCAATGTAAGTCTGGCCGCCGATTGCATTGCAGTATTGGCGGAAACGTTTGACTCGGGACAGAGATTTTTTCCCGGAAAGGCCGAGAAGTAAACCGCCTGCAAAAAAAAGTAATACGAGTACCAGAGCAATCGTAGTCCCGACATTCAGGATTCCGAAGAGTGCCAGTATAATCAATACAATTGCAGCGATTCCGTCCATACCCGCCAAGGTAAATCCAATCAGTGCTTTGATGCTTCCGGAAATTTGTCCTCTCGGATTTCTATCATAGATCACAGAGGGTGTCTGTCTTTGAAGCGGCCGCGTTCTCAAAGGAGTGTTTGGGCGGTTCGGTTGATAAGGATGTCCGCCTGGTCCGGAACGGAACTGATAAGTACGGTTGATATTCCCCAGAGTCTTATTAACTCCATTCAGCGCCTGATTGATAGTGGTGTTGATTGTTTGGTTTAGCTCCTTAAAATTCTGGGAATTAATGGCATCGTCAACCAGATTGCTGATCCGGTCTCCCAGCTTATTAAAATCGAAATTATTTGTATCCATATTGATCCTTCTTTGATGAAATTTTAATGAAATGAGATAAGTGGATATGTCCACAGGAAATCTTTGTCTTTCAAACTTATTCTATATGATTATGATAGAAAATGCAATGAAAAATAATTTCATTGCGGACAGCTTTCCGGCTTCTGGCCTGAAAGCAGTGTTGGTTAACCGGAAGATGGCTGACGTAATCGGTGTTGTACAAAAAGAAGCATATATGGGCAGGGAAGCCGTTTTTTAGAACAGTATCCCTGCCCGTTATATCAGGTTATTTATCAGGTAATTGCTAATCCGGCACTTGCATATCCAACTACTGTATTAACTAATGTTATTCCGCTTGATGTAATTGAATATACCAACATCAGACGGGTCTGGGCTGTAACAGGAATATTAAGGCCTGAAAGAGAGCCATTCAACAGTGTTCCAAGGGATACGACTCCAGTCAGCGCGGGAGTTAAATTAATCAGTGTTCCTGCAATTGGTGAAAATATATTATTGGGTGTCGTGGATTGATAAATCTGTGCATTTACTGTTACAGTAGAACCAACCAGGGAAAGTGCAGCGGTGGTACTGAAAAATGCACTGAATGACGTAATAACACCATTACGCGGAACCTGGAAAGCAAAGTTGGTGAGAGTTCCGGCTGCATTTGTGATATTGATCGTTGTTCCTAATGCTGTCAGTCCCTGTGCACTGCTTCCGAATCCCACAAACGCAGGGAGACCGGCAAGACCGCCGACAATTGATGTCAATGTAACCGGAAGACCTGAAGCGAATGGGATGATGGCACCTGTGCCAGCAGCACCCGTCGGTCCAGTAGCGCCGGTAGGTCCGGTTATACCGTCAGAACCGGTCGGTCCAGTAGCGCCGGTTGGTCCGGTTACACCATCAGAGCCAGTTGGTCCAGTAGCGCCGGTAGGTCCGGTTACACCATTAGAACCGGTTGGTCCAGTAGCGCCGGTTGGTCCAGTAGCGCCGGTAGGTCCGGTTACACCATCAGAGCCGGTAGGTCCAGTAGCGCCGGTAGGTCCGGTTACACCATCAGAACCGGTGGGTCCAGTAGCGCCGGTAGGTCCGGTCACACCATTGGAACCAGTCGGTCCGGTAGGTCCGGTCACACCGTCAGCACCCGTTGGTCCGGTAGCACCGGTATCTCCCGGGCATCCTTTTGGTCCCTGAATTCCCATAGGTCCAGTAGCACCCTGAATTCCTTGCGGTCCGGTAATACCCTGCGGTCCCATAGGTCCGGTCGGTCCGGTAAACCCGGTAACCCCTTGAATACCTCTTGGTCCCTGAGGACCAATATCACCTTGCGGTCCAGTAGGGCCTGCGGGACCAGTATTTCCTCTTGGCCCCATAGGACCGATATCACCTTTAGGACCTTCGCATCCAGGATCACCTTTGGGTCCTACATCTCCTCGGACACCCTGAACACCGGGGATTCCCTGAGGTCCTGCATAGCCTCTTGGTCCTTCAAGACCTCTTGGACCGGTATTTCCGGTAGGACCTACAGGACCGGTATTTCCTCTCGGTCCTCTTGCTCCAGGTTCACCAGGGATTCCCTGAGGTCCTTGCGGTCCCTGATCACCTCTGTCACCTTTTGGTCCGGGACAGCCGGTGTCGCCTTTTATACCTTGAGGTCCCTGAGGTCCCTGATCACCCTTTGGACCTTGCGGACCACGTTCACAGTGATTAGTGAAGCATTGTCTGTCACAGTGATTATCGTTGCAGTTATATCCGTTGTTCTGATTCATGCAAAACACATCCTTTATTTGTTTTTTATAGAAGATATTCTGCCGGGAATATTTTCTACAATAATATTGTATGAATATTTTGTAGGTTTGCCACATATCATAGCAGTTTTAATTTTTTTTTGCTGAAAATTCATGTAAATTGTAGTGGTTTGTAATAGTTACAAATGGTCAAAATAAAGTTTATTATGGAGGTAAGCTTTTGAATACGGTTTGCAGGAGCCGGCCTTTTCGTTATATTCGCTGGCTTTTGCATGTTCTCCTAATTTATCATAACATACGCAGAGCTGCAGAAAGGGAATGTAGTCATAACAGTCAGGAAGAACAAATCCGCCTGTCTGGTCATTTCTGGAAGTCTTTGCGGCCGTTTCATACCAGTAGATTGCATTGATATAATTCTTTCGTTCTAAAAAATGCTTTCCGATATCACAGCATAATTCTGCTCTTGGTATATCAAAACTCAGACTGCGTAATAGCGTCATTAGAGCAGATTCCTCTTGATTCAAGTGATAATAGCAGTCAGCACAAATGGAACATGCTTCAATCTTATTTTCAAGCCAGCCTCCTGACGACTCTAAAAACTTTTCGAAAACAGAAACGGCGTCTTCGTATAATTGGTGATAATAGAGTTCACGTCCATAATAATATTGCTGCCGGGGCTCTAAAATTTTCCCCTCCGCAAGCATCTTTTGATAAATTCTCAGATTTCTGTCGGGATCTTTCGAGTCCTCTTTTTTGTGCCTGATTGCAATTTCAGAGTAAGTCACATTTCCGTTTGCAGGAATTACTTCATGGACTGCACCGATCCATCGATGTGTTGAATCATTTTTAATCCAGCGTTCGCGAAAATAGGAGAAGAGAGGGGTTCCTGCTTCATCAAAAGAAGTATGGTATTTCATCATTACAAAATCAGTATCCGGTTTCAATGATTGTTTCAAACGGAGAAATTCTTCTTTTTCAGATGACTCGATGATGTCATCGGCATCCAGCCACATGCAGTAATCCATGGTGGCTTTTGAAAAAGAAAAATTTCTGGCATCTGAAAAGTTGTCTGTCCAGGGATAAGAATATATCTTTGAAGTATACGCAGATGCGATTTCTTTTGTCCGATCCGTGGACCCGGTGTCTACAATAATAATTTCATCTACAAGATCTGCTGCACTTTCAAGGCAGCGGGAGAGAACTTTTTCTTCATTTTTAAGAATCATACACAGACTGATTGTCACCATATTTTTTGACCTCTTTCTTTAATTATCTACATAGCTTCTGCATCGTTACATTTGTGTTGATATGAGATGCAGTTTCTGTACAATGCCATAGAAAAAACAGAGGGGAGGAATCTGTTATTTCAATAATAAAATATCTGGAAAACCTGATTGTTTTATTGCGCTTTTTGGAAACTGCACATTCCATATAACAAGATTGTATACAATCATTGAATACAGGTGTAATGTCAGCAAAACCGGGCCCCTTCATTTTGGCAGAAATGTAATAGTATATAGCATAATATCCTGGTCTTAAAACGACAGAGTAATTGCCGCGTGGAGAAATATTTTCTGTTATGTCAGGTATTGTCATTTTGAGGGGAAGATTTGTCTTTTTAGGTAAAGTAGAGAATTGATCTGCAAATGCTGCAAAAATACTATCTTGTGAATAGCCTGGTGGTCCGGCAGGTCCTCGTAAGCCAGGTTCCCCTCTTGGACCTTGAGGTCCCGTAACCCCTTGCGGACCCTGTGCTCCCGTAACTCCTTGCGGTCCGGTTATTCCGCGTTCTCCGGGGCATCCTTGCGGTCCCGGTTCCCCTCGTGGTCCCTGCGGCCCCGGTTCCCCTTTGGGCCCCATTGGTCCTGGTGCATATGGGATTCCCTGTTGTTGATGAAAGTCGGCACTGTTATTGTATTGATCCGTGGAGAAATTTCTGTTAATACTAGATGAGTTTTGGGAGCGCAGCCTCCCGTTTGTATGATAAACATTCAATTATAATCACCTCATTGCTATTAGTTCCGGCACCGGGTTGCGATGCAGTTATGCTGCTATATTATGAGTTGCCCAATTTGACGGGCAACTTATAATATTATATGTATTAAGACAGAAATTGTTTTATTGCACAAAAAATCTACTTTTAATTACAAAAAAGTGTTGCTGGTAAAAAGTATAGATTTTTGATATTCTGTAAAAAGAAATCAGAAAAAATGCTTTGGAGTGTGAGCAGAAATAGAAAGAAGGAGTACCAAATGATTATCAGTACAGGTATGAGAACAGATATTCCGGCGTATTTCAGCGAATGGTTTTATAATCGAATAAAAGAAGGATTTGTTTTAACAAGAAATCCATATTATCCGGAACAGGTTTTACGATACCAATTGAATCCGGATGTGGTGGACTGCATTAATTTCTGTACCAAAAATCCGGAACCAATGTTAGAACGACTGGATGAAATCAGGCAGTACAGACAATTGTGGTTTGTAACCATTACACCCTATGGGAGAGAAATAGAACCACAAGTGCCAGAGAAAGAAAGGGTTATGGGGTCTTTTAAACGATTATCGAAAAAGACAGGTATTCATGCTGTTGGGTGGCGCTATGATCCTATTTTTATTACGGAGAAGTATTCTTTGGATTTTCATATCCGGAGTTTTGAGAAAATGGCGGAAAATCTACATGGTTATGTAGATCATTGTGTTATCAGTTTTATTGATTTATATACCAAGACCAAAAAGAATTTTCCCTATGCCAGGGAAGTGACAAGAGAGGAACGGATCATAATTGGAAAAGAATTTGTTCGTATTGGTAAAAAGTATGGAATGACGATACGAACCTGCTGCGAAGGTACAGAACTGGAAGCATATGGCGTGGACGTATCGGGCTGTATGTCCCAGGCAATCGTTGAGCGTGCTGTCGGAATGTCTCTGCGTGTACCCAAAAAGAAAAAATTCCCAAGAGAAGCATGTAATTGTCTGCTTGGGAACGATATTGGTGCATATAATACCTGCGGACATGGATGCATCTATTGTTATGCAAATGAGGATCAGGAGATTGTGCGGCAGAATAGACGGCTTCATGATCCGGAATCCCCATTTTTAATCGGGGGAATACGTGAAGGGGATAAAATCTGTGATGCAAAGCAGGAACCTTATCTTGACGGTCAGATGAGACTGGCACTATACTGCAGCTAATTAGTAATTTTAAGAAAGTGATGGTTTCTATTGACGCTATGGTTGATTCCATAGCGTTTTTTTATGGCTTTAGCCAGTTGAGTGTGGCAGGGTTCATGATGTTACGTTTGACGGGTGGCCGTGATTTTTAACTTTATTGAAAAATCTTGGTAACAAGGTTTTGGGAAATAAACAATACTGAAATCTGTTTAGTCTATTTGTCCAACCTTATACATATAAATACCATCAGAAATATTATAAATGTTTTCTGGGAATATTGTGTTGGATAACAATCTGTCGGACAAGTAATATGAGATATTAACCTTGGGATTGTTTCCGGGATTGTTCCCGGAATTGTTTTCATAAATGCACTGATATTGACGTTTAAATGAGTGAGAGTTATAATGATAAATACAATTGAGAACTTGTAAATTATAGAGCAGAAAGAGAGGCATAATATGAAAAAAACCAAAAAGATGGTAGCATTTATTTTAAGTCTGGTTCTTATGTTAAATAATCAATTGAGTGTACTTGTGGCAGCATCAGCAAATGTAGCATTTGAGCTGGAGAAGGATACGGAAGTAAATAAGGAAACAACTGTTTTACCTGGGAAAGAGGCGGAAAGTGAGCCGGAAACCAAATTTGCAGCTCAACCAGAAATAGAAGCAGAATTTGCAGCGGAAACAAAAAACACAGAAGAAGGGTATAAAGATGGAGCGGATAATACACAGGATCGGCTTCCAACTTCAGGGTTGCTGATTGATGGAGCAAATCTTTCTGAGAAGGAAAATGTTGGATTGTATATTATGGCAATACCGGTTCGTGGGCATGATTATAACGGGCAGACTGCGCTTCGGTTTCTGGCACGCGTTTATATAAAGAATCAAGACGGTACGTATTCTCCTAAAGAGATTACATATGCAAGCTATAGATCAAATTGGGATTTTGTGCAGTTAGATCCAACATCCACAAAACAGACTGGAGATTATAGGCATAACTATGACTGGCAAGATAACCGATATCTCCATTGTAACGTCGGAAAAGATGAGATTCTGGCAATATATCCAATAGAGTGGGATGCTGATAAAAGCAATTGGCAATGGTTTCCGAAGCCTCAGACTTGGGATCCGGGACGCAAGACGGAGAGCGAAGCATTCAACGAAATCAATATAGCGGATACAACAGATTGGGCCTTCCATTATGAGATTGGAACAGATGAATTTTCAGATTTTGTTTTAGATGAGGGAATCTGTGGAAATTCAAGCGGCTGCGTAAAAATGTCGGAGGGAATTCTTTCATCGGTGGATACAGTCACCAACGGAACAGTGCATACGGTTGCGCTGCAAGGCAACAAGGTGGAGCAGATTCAGGAAACCTCAGATGGATTGCCGGACGGTGGGGTGATTATCCATCTGAAAGATTTACCGGATGATTTTTCGCAGAATGATTTTAATGAATTGGGTATATATGTTCGGTTAAGTGAAAAAGGAAATAATGAAGGAATGAGTGGAAGAGTCCTTCCCGTGCGGGCAGCGGTTTATGTACCGGATCTGGAGGGTCATTATTCATGGAGGTGCGATTATTATGGCAGGGACAATTCGCTGGAATATGGAAAGTTCAGAAGAATAGGCACAAATGTAACATTAAATGCGGTTAATGAGCTGAAGTCACATAAGGATGCAGTCATAGTGGTGACTCCCAGAAAATTTGATGCTCAGAGTTTGTGGGCTCACAGCTATAGCTTTTCGTATGGGCTGGCTCCTCAAAACAACCTTACAAATTATGACATTGAAAACATCACATCAAATATTAATGGCATTGAAAAGCAATTTATAAAAGATGAAAATGGGATTTACCGGGATGGAGAAAATATCTGTAATACTGGTAAGCGTCTGGCAGAGGTGAGCCTTTTTTTAAAAAAAAGAGGTGGGATAAACAATAATTTGACACTGAGCCGTACGGAGGATGCGGGCAAGGGGCTTCCTAATTATGGTTTGTTGTTTTCTGTTGATGGAAGAAAGAATATAGATTTGAATCAAAAGGAGACTTTCACCTTTGATGTAAAAATCACTCCGTCCAGAGAGAAAAAAAATGGGGAAGACGTCATTGAAAGCAGCAGAGTCTATTTTGAAGTCCGACGTTATACGAAAGGTGCGGATGGGATATGGATAGATCAGGGAAGTTCCGGTAATTCCTGTACGGAAGGAAGGGATAATAAAAGTCATGTTGCAATCTATCCGGAAAGTGATACGGTGAAAATAATAGTAAATGGATGGGAGAAAGAGGATGTGGTATATGCAATTTTACCGGTGATTCCGGGAATTCCGGGGATGCGGGCCACAGCAGCAAAGCAATTTGATTTTACCTATCAGATATCCGGGACAAGGACAGAGGATTGCAGGATTGTTGATATAAAAGAGCAGTCGGGGTTGATTGATCCATTGTCGAAGGAAGATGGATGGACTGTAGTTTATGGGGCAACTGGTCCATATCAAGATGTTTATCCTGTAAAAGAACTTGCCAGTGATGATACTTTGGTGCACAATCTGAAGATCTGTGTGGATACAAGGGAGGAAGCAGCTAAGCAAGAAGATGTACAAGAATCTGCTTTTGAAGAAGACGATAGTTACCAAGGGGTCGTGATTCGGAATCAGGCGAAAGGGTATCAGGCAAATTATGCGGACAGGGATCTATTAGATGCCGGAGAGCTGCCGGATGTGGAGGTAACTATCAGTACACCTCTCGAAAACCTGAATACGGCTGTAGAATGGGATTCAGAATCAGGAAATGCCACTAAGCAGCTCCCCTATCGTGCATATCTTTACAATTACAGCGATGGCACGTACGTTCCGGTCGAGAAGACAAAGAATGATGAATATACAGAGGAATACTATGATTATTATAACTTTGGAAAGGATGGAAACGCTATTGCAGATAAGCCGGTGACACAAAATGGAAACGGAAGCGGTCCGGCAAATGAAACTTGGGGCGTCCATCCCGGTTCCACAAGCACCTTCCATACACCTTTGGCAGACGGACAGGCGATTGTAATTTTGCCGTCTACCAACATCTACAGCTTTACCTATCAGGTAAAGATAAAAAATGGAGATCAGTATGTGGTAGAGTCCTTTGAAGTCTCAGAGGGGGAATTCTGTGAGAAGAGAGAAAACTATTACACGAGTGGAACGATTTCCAACTACGGACAGACAAGGCAGCAGGTGATACTTACTACCATACCGATACAGTCCTTGGATAATGAAAAGAAAGCATCTTATCTGGCAAATACCCAGAACATGAAGTATCTGGATGTTACCCTGTTTGATTATGAGTTTCCAGGACTGACTGCCAAGGATTACAGTGGTCAGAGTGCACAATATAAGTTTCTGTATGATCCATTGAACAACTATGACTATACATGGAATCATATTGGAAACAATAAGATATTGCCTTTTGCCGGTATTGTACAGACAGATTTGGGAGAGGATGGAACACCAGTGTTTAATTATTCCCTGCCTTTTAATCTGTTTGATGAAAATGCAGTTACAGAAGTGACGAATGGGGGAACGAAGGCAGTCTATCCGGCCCGGTTTGAATTTCAGTATGATGAGGTAAGCGGAACTTACTCCTACAATAGCCATTTGCATCATGCACAGTTGGAAGATAACTTGATCCGCCAGTATGATAAGGGACTTGGAATCAGGGGTTGGGGCAGTCAAGCGGCAGGATTTTTTCCTTTTAATACCTTTGAAAACGGAGAGTTTGGAATAGCGCAAACCAATGATTACAATACATGGCTTATGGATGAGAAGGAACTGAATTACCACTTGGGCATGAAGCTAAGTCGGACTTTTGCCGTTCCGGTAAGTGGAAAAATTAATGGTAATGATATGATATTCAGAATCAGCGGTGATGATGATATCTGGATGTTTGTAGACGGCAAGCTGGTGTTGGATATTGGCGGCATCCATGAGGCGATTGAAGGAGAAATTAATTTTACAGATGGTACCTACAGCATCAATGGACATCCACAGAATCTTTCAGAGATTCTTCCAGGATTCCCGGAAGGTGGATTAAAAAACGCAATGAATAGCTCTGAATGGTTTGTAGGTACAAACCATACCTTTGATTTCTTTTATTTAGAAAGAGGCGGAACTCTTTCAAATATGGATATTTCTTTTAATCTCCCATTGTTCTCCAGTGTTACGAAAAAAGTGGAGAGCGAACTTGAGGCAGATAGGGACATGGTTTTTGATTTTGAGATTAGCCTCTATCAAGACCCGGAAGGAAAGCTGCCTTATACGGGAGACGTATATCAGATGGATTTTATGTCTGCGAGCAGTAAAAAATTAGAAAATAAGGAAGGAAAGGTTTGGATAAACTTAAAGCACGGAGAAGAGATCTATTTTCTTACCGCTGAGGAATGCCAGTTCTTCAGTGTACGGGAGCTGGATGTAGAGGGATTTCAGGCAGTATGGAGTAAAGAGAATATATTCTTGGCGTCAGGAATGAGCAGCAACATTGAGAAGATAGGAACAAATTTGACCTGTACGAATACAAGGCAGCCAAAGAAGGATGATACACCGAGAGAGGATGACAAGGGCGATGCCCCTGAAGCAGGAACAAAATTTATTAAAGCGGTAAAGACCGGAGATAATACGCCGATTATCACTTTGGAATTAACAGGTATCGGGGCGTTGATGGCAAGTATAGTAATATGTAGTATCCGAAGTAAAAAGAAAAAAAACAGATGAAAACTATTCAGTGCGCTGTAGTTTTACCGAAATTTATGTAAAGTTGGAAGGCAGGTTGAGTTTTGGCTCTCCTGCCTTGTTTGCATCAGCTTTCTGCCGTATTGAATTGTAATATTCAAGTGGGAGTGGTAAAATGTAATCAAGAAAGAATTCTAATGCAGTTTGTGTGTTTGAGAAGTGGTAACTGTGAGAATACAGAACAGTTATGAATTTTTGTTGATATTGAATAGGGAGAGGATGAATCAAAACATGGACAAGGAACGCTTGGAAAAACAGTTTGATTTTTGCAGGGAAATCGATAAAGAGAAATTTATTAAAAGACAGACGTATCTTTCCGATGGGCAGCAGAAAGAAAATGATGCAGAACATGCCTGGCATATGGCGATTATGACACTTTTACTGAGTGAGTATGCGAATGAAGAAATTGACGTATTAAAAACCGTCAGTATGCTTTTGATACACGATCTGGTAGAAATTGATGCAGGAGATACTTATGCATATGATGAGGAAGGGAAAAAGACACAGAGGCAGCGGGAACTTGCAGCAGCAGACCGGATCTTTGGCTTACTTCCGGAAGATCAGCAGAAAAAATTCAGAGAACTTTGGGATGAATTCGAAGAGGGTGAGACTGCCGAAGCGAAATTTGCACATACAATGGATAACGTTCAGCCGGCGATGCTGAATGCGGCAACAGGCGGAAAAGCATGGGAGGAAAGAAAAATTCGTCTCAGTCAGATCTTAGAGAGAAATAAGCATACAGCGGAGGGTTCCGGGATACTTTGGGATTATTCACGCAATCATTTTATAGCCCCCAATGTGGAAAAGGGTAAAATACAGAAAGATATTTAAAGTTCCGTTTTCAGATTTTATATTCAGAGTTGTTTGAGAAAATATTAAGAAAGCATCAAAAGCAGAGAGAATGATGGATTATATAAAGATATTCATAGTGGTATTGATGAACTATGGCGTTTCTATAGGATGTCATATTTACTTGTGTGGAAAAGCATGGGGGAATAAATGGAGCCGTAAAGAATTTATAACGGGTTTCGGTATTCTTTACACGCTGTTTTGTCTGCCATACATGATAGGCATAGAGGGGGCAGATTTTATTGCATATATTTTGCAGATAGCGGGCTTAGCCGGATTTATGAATCATTATCATAAAAAAACGCTTTCGAAATGTATCGGAATTTCCGGAGCAGCTTTTATATTTGTCTATATGTTTATAAAAAGCTTTTTTATCACGAGCAGTCAGACGTTGTTTCAGCAATTGAGCATTGAAGCGTCCTTTGATTGGCAAAATTTTGTATATTCACTGATTGAAGACGGGGCATTGCTGTTGTTTGTTTTCCTGATTTGCAAGAAAGGCATTTCCACATGTTTTTCAAAACTTTATAGAAATAAAAACAGGTTTGCTACGGTTATCATTTGCTTCTATATCACAGTATGGTTAATCGTAAGTGAAATGATTTCGGTAAAAGGTATCCAGACTTCTCAAGGATATGAAAAAGTATACTTTTTCATGTTGGTAACGTTTATCGGCGGTATGATTTTATTACTGTTTCTATTAACCATATACTATCGGAATGAAAGAAAAAATGAAAAGATAAAAATGCAGGAATCCATGCTCATGCAGCAGAAGATGTATATTCAAACGTTGGAAAACCTGCAAAGGGAAATAAAAAAGTTTCAGCATGATTATAAAAATATTGTAGCCGGACTGTATGTGTCTGATAAAAAGAGTGATACCTTACAGTATTTGGAGAAGAATATCTTGTGCTTTGAAGAAAATCTGTCCTGCAGCCTTCAGGAAACTGCAAGTTTAAGCCATATCAAATTAGAAGAAGTAAAAGGATTGATTTTGGCAAAGATGTTACAGGCAAAAGAGAAAGGTGTTGCTTTTTCTCTGGAAGTAATCAAGGATGTAGAGGATGTTTTCATGGATGTTGTTGATTTTAACCGCTGCCTTGGTATATTGATTGATAATGGGATGGAGGCGGCAGGGAAGTGTGAAAAAAAGGAAGTTTATGTCATCATGATTCAGGAACGCAAAAAGCATGTTTTGCTTGTGAAAAATACTTATGGGGAAACAATCAAAATTCATGATATATGGAAGGAAGGGTATTCGACGAAAGGAGAACAAAGAGGAATCGGATTAAGCAATTATAATGAAATACTCAATAAATATGACTGTGTAATCAGAGAAACAAGAGTAGAGGATTCTTATTTTGTACAGATATTAAAGACTCACGCCTGTGAAAAGGGAGGTTTCAAATGATACCAGTTTATATTTGCGAGGATCATGAAGCTGCCAGAAAGAATCTTGAGCAGCAGGTGAAAAATATTATTGTCATTGAAAATCTGGATATGCATATAAAGCTGTCAACAGCCAATCCGGAGGAGATTTTGGAAGAAGTATCGACAGCAAAGGAGAGAGGAATTTATCTGTTGGATATCGACTTGTCGCATGAAATGAGCGGGTTTGATCTGGCAAAGGTAATCCGGCAGAGAGATGCCCGTGGTTTTGTGGTATTTGTTACAACGCATGGTGAACTTGCTCTGGAGACTTTCCGATATCAGATTGAGGCGATGGATTATATTTTAAAAGACGAGCCAGATAAAATAACAGAACGGCTGCAATCCTGCTTTTTGAATATTTGTCAGAGGATGGAATCTGATCATACAAAGGATTCGGATTATTTTGTGCTTCGCCAGATGGACGAGGTACGGTATATTCATCTAATGGATATTATTTATTTTGAAACATCCGCACAAAAGCATAAAGTAAATCTGGTAACAGAAAAAGAGTATATTGAGTTTTTTGGAGATTTGAAATCAATCGAAGAAAAGACAGGAGGGCAGTTTATACGCTGTCATCGGTCATATTTAATTAACCGGAATTATATTGATACTATAAATGCGAAAGAATCTTATGTACTGATGAAGAACGGGAAGAGATGCGACATGTCAAGAAGCGGAAAAAAGCGGATAGACGAACAAATCCACTGTTTAAAAGAATAGATATTTGATAAAAGAGTTTGCATCAGGAATTACCTGATACAGGCTCTTTTTTTTGACAAAAAAGGTCAAACGGGAAATGGAAATGTCTATTTGGGATATTTTTGCGTTATCAGGACTTTTCGCCTGTATAATAGCGTCATCAGCAAGGAGAGAGAGGAAGTTTTATGAGTGAGAAGCTTCTTTATACAAAGCAGCTTTCGAAGCGATATGGAGAAAATCAGGTATTAAATCAGATTAATATGACGATTTACAAAGGGGATATTTATGGATTTATAGGTAAAAATGGAGCCGGAAAAACTACGTTTATACGTACGATCACAAAATTGATTTCCAAATCTTCCGGAGAGTTTGTGTATTCCAAACCGAATATAAAAATTAGTGCTGTGATCGAACAGCCTGCACTCTATACAGATATGACAGCGATGCAAAACCTGACGTATATGTGTAAACTGAAAGGTTGTTACAATAAGAAAAGGGCAGAGGAAGCACTGGAGTTTGTCGGGCTTCAAGATACCGGAAAAAAATTAGTGCGGGATTTTTCCCTGGGAATGCGGCAGCGCCTGGGTATTGGAATGGCGATTGTTACACAGCCTGATTTCCTGATTCTGGATGAGCCAATTAATGGATTGGATCCGGTAGGAATTGCAGAGATAAGAAATATTATGAAAAGAATTAATCAGGAACTTGGAACGACACTTCTGGTATCCAGTCACATACTTTCTGAGTTGGAAATGGTTTCCACAAGATATGGAATCATTCATCAAGGTACTATGGTCCGGGAGTTTACAAAAGAGGAGCTGGCGAAGGAAACAGGAAGTTTTGCGTTGCTGCAGACATCAGATAATGAAAAAGCACAGCGGATCATCCGGGAAAAGAGTCCCGGAGATATCGCAGTGGAAGGGAAAGGTCTTGTTTTTAAAGCTACAGAAGAGGCATGTAAGTGGATTGGCAGAAAATTATTGCAGGAACGGATTGCTGTTTATCAGTTCCAGATCAGAAAGACAGATCTGGAAGAATATTTTTTACAACTGGTGGGAGGCGAATAAGATGAACTTTATAAAGGCAGAAGTGTTTCGTATCAGCAGGAAAAAAGTCTTCTATTTTGCTTTTTTCGTTTTGGTATGCTTCGCGCTGTTTTATTGCAAAACTGCAGAAGGAAGGGAACCGGAAACCTTGATCAGAGAATCATTAACCTATGGAACCGTGGTGATTCCGGTGATTTTTATTCCTGTTTATCTGCAGGTCTGGCAGATAGATTTCGGCAGTAGATTTATCAATAATATATTGGTGTCAGGAATATCTCGTATTTTTTATTATTTTGGAAAGTTGATGATTATGTATCTGTTGGGCAGTGTTTTAACGCTTGTGTACAGTCTGGGGGTATTCGGATGGTCTTATTGTTTGGGCGGGGCATTTCCCATTCATGAATTTCTGCCTGTTATAGCAGCGCAGTTGCTCTTGTATTTGGTTGTAATAACTGTTGGACTTATGCTTTATATTGCGGTGGATTCTGTAGCATTATCAACGGCGGTATATCTGTTATTTATAATTCTATTTGAAAATCTGATTGATACTGTGATGAAACAGATGCATATCAGTATAGAAAAAATCAGTTCTTATATGATTATGCAGAATTTATCAAAAGCAGTGTATGTTTCAGATTTAGGAAAAAGTGAGATAGACTCGATGATAGTGGGAGGAATTATTTTGTGGTTTGCTTCTGTTATAATCAGTATTTCCATATTGACAGGAAGGGAATATAAGTAGAGGTGTCAGTGGTGAAAAGAAAAAAAATAATAGTGGTTCTGGTTGGATGTATTCTGGCAGTCGTAGTTTATCTATTTTGTTATATGAATGAAAATGCAAGAGAGGTGCAGAAAGAATGGGTCCTCTCAGACAGTGAGGTTTCTAAGATAGAAGTTGTAGGTTTAAGCCAGAGGCTGGATCTATGTGTGAAAAAATCAGATGGGCGGGGAAACCGGGTGATCGTTAAGGGAAATATGCCGGAATCCTTTGCTGATAAAATAGAGTCATTGGAACCGCAAAAGGATAGTTTCGTGATTGATATGATGACTTCATGGGGGGTCAGTATTGCGAAAAACACAAAAGATATCTTAAATATAACGATCTGTCTGGAAGATCAAGAATTATTGAAGCAATTAACCGTGCGCTCGAATAAGGGGGATGTGAATCTTACAGTGCCGGAAGAATTTCAGGCAAAGTATGAATTATCAACAAGTTATGGTGAAATAAAGGCTCCCAAAGAGCAGACAGATACTAAGAGGGAAGTGTCAATTGAGCTTGGTTCCGGTGACATTACAGTACAAAAGGAATAGGAGGCAGTTGTGATGTATGCACACTCAATGCAATCAATGTCTAACGATTGCGGTATTGCATCAATACAAACGATTTTTAAACAGTTAAAGATAAAATTCAATGGAATTCATCTGGAAAAAATTATGGGTAAATCCACAGAGCAGGGTTTATCAATCAGCAATATGCAGGATATTCTGGAGGAATATGGGGTTTACAGTGAGGCGTACGAAGTATCGGATATTGAAAAATTAGCGGAACAGGAGTTTCCGATGATTCTTATGTGCAAAAACAGTGGAATGCCTCATTATGTTGTACTGCATAAAACGGATGGAGAAACCTATATTGTATCCGATCCCGCAAAACCGCAGATCGAAGAAAAAACGAGAGTGGAAATCGAAAAAGATTTTATGGGATATGCGATTTGCATTGATCATATTGAGCACGTAAAGCCCAAATCTCTTTCCATCAGGAAATTGTATACGGATATTATCCGTGAATTGGATTGGAAGAAGAGAATGATGATCATTGGTGTAGCGATTCTGAAATATCTCAGTCCCTTAAGCCTGGTATTTTTTATACAGTATATTATGATCTACCAGATGGAGAATATGGAACTCTCTTATTATGTTATGGTATGTATCTTTTTTCTCTCTATGATGACAGGTTACTTTTCTGTAAATAAGGCGGATATCAGAATCAGAACAGAGATCGAAAACCGGTTTCAAAAGGTGGCTTTATATGATTATTATAAAGTGAAAATGTCTGATTTTGTGGAAAAGAAGAATATCGACCATATCATGGGATATTTCTGGAATCTTCTGTTATCGGTCACAGGCGTACTGCATAAATTCTACTTGAAAATCGACATTTTGTTTGTTGGGCTTCTATGTGCGCTGCTTATGAGCGTGAATTTTATTTTGGCATTTGGAGTGCTCCTGTGGGCTGTTCTATTTGCAGTGATCATTCAGCTTCGGGTTGGGAAAATCAGAAATTACGAACGAAATTTAGTACATACTTCAAATGGTCTGTCTTCTGCAATTGAGGAACAGGTGCGCTTATCGTATGATATAAAATCATTTTCCAAGGAGGAACATGCAGAGCACCAACTGTTGAAAAGGATGGACGAGTATTTTGATGCAAAATTAAAGGCGAATGACATGACTGCATTTATTGATTCCGTATTTGAATTCATCAGTGCATGCATTTTACTGACTACGTTTGGAATGTTTGTCTATTCGTATGTGTTTGAAAAAAGTGAATCTATGACGATGCTCTTTTTGAGTATCTTTCTTATTTCTGTAATTCTGGCACGGTTAAAGCCCGTTGCCCAGACCTGGGTGAAGTATCAGAAAAGTGCGATTGCAGTAGAGTATATCCAGAATTGTGGGGAAGAAAAGACGGCAGAGGGAGAAGACAAAAAAATCTGTGAGCAGTTGGAAGAAGAACCTCAGGAGATTTGTTTTAAAAATGTTTCTTTTGCATATGAAAACAGTCAAACGGTATTGGACAGATTTAACGGTGAGTTCTGCAGGGGTGATATCGTGGGAATTACCGGAGCGAATGGATCTGGAAAAAGTACATTATTAAAAATAATATCCGGCTTATTGGAACCGGATGGAGGAGAGATTCTGGTAAATCATCAGTCCTGTCATACGCTTTCGGATAAGGGAATGGAAAACTATATAAGTGTATACAGTCCCGAAATGAGTTTGTTTCAAAACACGGTGGAGAATAATGTTTTATTCCGGATAGAGGACGAAGAGGTTGAGAACACCATAGATTTGGAAAAAGTAAAAGAGGCATTTTTCCTGCCATTTTCAAACCATCATGTTGTCTTTTCCAGAGGAAGTAATCTGTCACAAGGGCAAATACAGAAACTCCTTTTGCTTAGATGTCTGAATCAGGATAAAAGTATTTATATCTTTGATGAACCTACAAGTAATCTGGATCTGAATTCTGTACAGGCATTCGGAGAGATGATAAAGAAATTGGCTGCAAATAACAAGATTGTGATTCTTGTAAGTCATGATACAGAAATACTGAAGCAATGTACGAAATTATATCGTTTGGGGTAAGAGAGTACGGTGTATTAAGAGGAAGACGTTATGAAGAAGAAATGTGTATTTGGAATCGGGTTACTTCTATTAATGGTGATTTCAGGTTTGTTTTGTTTCAAAAAGCTGAATCTTCATTCGGGAATACATAGTTTTGAGGAGATTGATGTAAGTAAGGTTTATTCAGCGATTCAAAATAAAGAGAATCTAATTGTTTATTATGGACAGGAAAGCTGCAGTGCCTGCCGGGTGTTTATGCCTACACTGGAAGAAGCTGCCAAACTTGCAGAGCAGAAAGTATATTTTCTGGACGGGGATAATCTGGAAACAAAGAGTTTTAGTAAAGATTACAATATCCAGGGAACACCCACATTAGTAGTAATTCAGAAAGGAAATGTTCTGAGATATGAAGGGGTATTAGGACTGGAAGAGACGGTTGAGGTGTTGTCGGAATCAACGGAAAAGGAGCATACAGTATGAAGATAAAATTAGAGGGAAAGTCTTTGAAAACATTGATAGAAAGCATATTACTGGTTGCGGTTTTAGCGCTTACATTTCTGGGATGGGATAAAGCGTTTGCGGCAGAAAGGGAGAATCTGGAAAAAGATAAAAAAATAGTAGAACTGGAGAAATCATATCCTGAAATATATGATGTTTTAGATTCTGTAACCTGTGAAAATTTTGATGCGTTGGTTCAGGAAGACAGGGATATCTATGTGTATATAGGAAGACCATCGTGCGGAGACTGTCAGAATTTTGAGCCGGAACTGATCGGGTTGATCCAGAAGTATCCGGAATGTGAACAGATGATTTACCTGAACACACACAGTATCCGGCAGAACGAGAAAACGTGGGAATTATTCAAGCAGAAATATCGGGTTTCCTATACACCTACGATAGCAAAGTTCAGAAAAGGAGAATTAATCGCTAAAGTGGAATGGACACCGGAAGAAGGAATCAGCATAGAGGATGTAGAAAGCTGGATTTTAGGTCAAATGGTATAGGATGTCTGAGAAGAAAGGGGGTGAGGGAGATGAGAAAGATGACAGTCAGAGAAAAAGAAGAATTAAGAGCCGGCTGGAAATGCATTCTGTGGGGATACATCTGTTGGAACTAAAGTCTGGAAAAGAGTAGACACTTTATGAGAAGAATGACAACAAAAGAGAAAGAGACATTAAGAGCCGACCGGGTATGCATTCTGCGGGGATGCATCTGCTGGGGCTAAAGTCTGGAAAAGAGGAAAAATTTATGAGAAAAATGACATTAAAAGAAAAAGAAACATTAAGAGCCGGTTGGGTATGTATTCTGTGGGGATGCATCTGCTGGGGTTAAGAGCAGATCAAACGAGTAAAATAAATTAGCAGCAGACAAAAATTAGAGTTCATGTATATAACCAAGTGAAAAAATGGCGGCAGAATTGTAAGTGGGAAATACGATTCTGCTGCCGTTTTGTATGTGTTTGGGAAGTACGGAATTGCTGCGGAGATAAATCTGTTCAATTTGCTTGACATCTTCTGAAAAAACAAGCACAATAAAAGTAAATAGTGTATGAACGGTAAGGAGAGGAACAATGAGAAGAGCAGATCGGGAAATAAAAGAATTTGATGAAATGATACAGGTAATAGAAAAGTGTGATGTGTGCAGGATAGCCCTGAATGATGAGGAGTATCCTTATATTCTGCCGCTGAATTTTGGAATGCAGATAGAAGACGGTAAGATTGTCTTCTATTTTCACGGAGCGACGGAGGGAAAGAAGTATGAATTGATGGAAAAGAATCCGAAGGCAAGTTTTGAGCTGGATTGTGCCCATCGTCTGGTGACTTCTCAGGAGAAGGGAAGCTGTACGATGGAATATGAAAGTATAATCGGCTATGGGAAACTTGAACTTGTGCCGGAAGAGGAAAAGTATGCTGCACTTTGTATTTTGATGAAGCATTACCATAAAGAAGATTTTGCGTTTAACAAAGCCGTTATTCCAAAGACGACAGTGTTTAAATTGACTGTGGATACGTGTACAGGAAAAAGACGGAAGACAGGAAGATAGATGAAGTGAAACGAGCGAGTAGAATGGAACAGGAGGCGGAAAGATGGATAGAACCAAGACAAGAGTGGTAAAAATCGGAGATCGTGTAATCGGAGGCGGCAACCCGATTCTGATTCAGTCGATGACGAATACAAAGACGGAAGATGTTGCAGCTACCGTTGCACAGATTCAGGCTCTGACCAGTGCAGGCTGCGATATCATTCGTTGTGCAGTACCCAACATGGAAGCGGCGTCGGCGTTGGAGGCGATCAAGAAGCAGATTACGATACCGTTGGTTGCAGATATTCATTTTGACTATAAACTGGCGATTGCTGCGATCGAACACGGTGCAGATAAGATTCGTATTAACCCCGGAAATATCGGAAGCCGGGAACGAATTCAGGCGGTTGTTGATGCGGCGAAGGAGCGGCAGATTCCCATCCGTGTCGGTGTCAACAGTGGTTCTCTGGAGAAAGAACTGGTGGCAAAGTACCACGGGGTAACAGCAGAAGGAATCGTGGAAAGTGCCCTTGATAAGGTGAAAATTATTGAAGATATGGGATATGATAATCTGGTTATCAGTATCAAATCTTCCGATGTTCTGATGTGTGCGAAAGCTCATGAGCTGATCGCGCAGAAGACCGACCATCCGCTGCATGTGGGAATTACCGAGGCGGGAACGCTGTATTCCGGAAATATCAAGTCAGCGGTAGGGTTGGGAATTATTCTCTATCAGGGAATCGGTGATACCATCCGTGTGTCTCTGACCGGTGACCCGATGGAAGAGGTCAAATCTGCAAAGCGGGTTTTGAAAACCCTTGGACTGCGAAAAGGCGGGATTGAGGTGGTTTCCTGTCCGACCTGCGGAAGAACCCAGATTGATCTGATTGGACTGGCAAACCAGGTGGAGACGATGGTGCAGGATATTCCGTTGGATATCAAAGTGGCGGTTATGGGCTGCGTGGTCAATGGGCCGGGAGAAGCAAAAGAGGCAGATATCGGAATTGCAGGAGGAAAAGGGGAAGGACTTTTGATAAAAAAAGGCGAGATCGTAAAAAAAGTTCCGGAATCCCAATTGTTATCCTGTCTGCGTGAGGAATTGTTAAACTGGAAAGCATAAGGAACGGCGGTAACGATGGAAAAAGACTTTATGGAAGTATTTCCCGATCTTGAGGTGGATGGGGAACTGGCGGATTTATTAGATGTTGTTCAGGTTACGAGAGTAGGGATCACAAGAAAAAAAGACCTGATGCGGGTCTATATTGTCTGCAGTCAGTGGATTCATAAAAAGCATATCTTTGCTCTTGAAAAGGCAATTAAGGAACAGTTTTTCCGGAATATACAGATTGAGATTAAGATTATAGAAAAGTTTTATCTGTCCAGACAGTACACACCGAAGAATCTCATGGGTGTTTACCGGAGCAGTATTCTGACGGAGCTGCGGGAGTACAGTGTGTTTTTGTGCAATCTGTTTCAGACGGCTTCCATCACGTTTCCTGAAACAGATGTGATGGAACTGGAACTGGTTGATTCCGTCATTGCCCATGAACGGGTGGAAGAATTGCTTCGGATACTGGAAAAGATTTTCTGCGAACGCTGCGGACTGGATCTGAAGATTCACACCAGTTATAGGAAACAGGAGCAGAGCAGTGCAAGGCAAAAGAGTGAGATGAAACTTCAGGAACAGGTGCGCCATGTGGTGGAGAGAACCCATCTGGGTGAGAAACTGGAAAAGCAGGCGCAGGAGAAATCCGGTGCCAGGAAAGGGAAAGAGGACGGCAGATCACAGAAGATCAGTTCCCTTGTGGAAAATGATAAGAAGTCCAGAAAACCGGCGAATCCGGATTTGATTTACGGAAGAGATTTTGAGGATGAGAGTGTAACCATTGCTTCCATCGAGGGAGAAATCGGCGAAGTCGTCATCCGCGGGCAGGTACAGTCTTTTGATTCCAGAGAGATCCGGAATGAGCGGACGATTCTGATGTTTCAGGTTACGGACTTTACAGATACTATCACAGTAAAAATCTTCGTGAAAAATGAACAGGTACCCGAGATTAAACCCGCAGTGGATAAGGGGGCCTTCTTAAAGATCAAGGGAAAGACAGCGATTGATACCTTCGATCATGACTTGACTGTTACCTCCGTATGGGGAATCAAAAAAATCCGTGACTTCCGGGAGGGAAGAAGCGACAATGCACCGGCAAAACGTGTGGAGCTGCATTGTCACACGAAGATGAGCGACATGGACGGTGTTACAGATGCGGCGGCGCTTGTGAAACGTGCGTATGAATGGGGCCATCCGGCGATTGCCATTACCGATCATGGGGTTGTGCAGTCCTTCCCGGAAGCGAATCATGCCATGGAGGCAATCGACGGAAAATTCCGTGACAAATATAAGGAAGCGCATCCCGATGCCACGAAAGAAGAGTTAAAACAGGTATCGGCACCGTTCAAGGTCATCTACGGAATGGAAGCATATCTGGTGGATGATCTGAAGGGAATTGTGGTCAACAGTAAGAAACAGTCCCTGGAGCAAACCTTTGTGGTCTTTGACCTGGAGACTACCGGATTTTCTCCGGTTGTGGATAAGATCATCGAAATCGGCGCTGTGCGTGTGGAAAATGGCCAGATTACGAAGCGTTTTTCCACTTTTGTGAATCCGCAGGTGCCGATTCCTTTTAAGATTGAAAATCTGACGGGAATCAATGACGGTATGGTGATGGATGCGCCGGTGATTGGGACGGTGCTTCCTCAATTTATGGAATTCTGTGAAGGGGCGGTCATGGTTGCACATAATGCAGGATTCGATATGAGTTTCATCGAGAAGAATTGTGAATTGCAGGGGATTGCACGGGAGTTCACGGTAGTTGACACCGTGGCGATGGCTCGTTTTCTGCTGCCGGGACTGAACCGTTTTAAACTGGATACGGTGGCAAAAGCAGTAGGAGTGCCTCTTGACAATCATCACAGGGCAGTGGATGATGCGGCATGTACGGCAGATATTTTCGTGAAATTTATCAAGATGCTTCATGACCGGGGAATTGAGGATCTGGACGCGCTGAATGAACAGGGGAGTATCTCGGAGAATACGATCCGGAAGCTTCCCACCTATCATGCGATTGTTCTGGCTACGGGAGAGACCGGAAGAGTCAATCTTTATCGTCTGGTATCTGAGTCTCATCTGAAATATTATAATCGCCGTCCGAGACTTCCGAAGAGTCTTTATCTGAAGTACAGGGAAGGCTTGATGATTGGTTCTGCCTGTGAGGCAGGAGAATTATATCAGGCGATCCTGCGGGGAGCGCCGGAGCAGGAAATCACAAGACTGGTGGAATTCTATGATTACCTGGAGATTCAGCCGCTTGGAAATAATGCATTTATGATCCGAAAAGAGGATATTTCTGCGGTAAGCAACGAGGAAGATCTGCGGGAAATCAACCGGAGAATTGTGAAGCTTGGCGAGAAGTTCAATAAACCGGTGGTTGCCACCTGTGACGTACATTTTATGGATCCCCAGGATGAGATTTACCGCCGGATCATCATGACGGGAAAAGGCTTTGATGATGCCGATGATCAGGCGCCTCTGTATCTGCGCACCACCGATGAGATGCTGGAGGAGTTTTCCTATCTTGGTACGGAAAAGGCTGAAGAAGTGGTGGTTACAAACCCTCAGAAGATTGCGGACATGGTAGAAAAGATTTCCCCCATCCGTGCAGGAAAATTCCCGCCGGTCATTGAGAATTCCGATCAGGATCTGCGCGATATCTGTTATAACAAGGCACATGAAATCTATGGAGAAGACTTACCGGAGATTGTAAAGGCACGGTTGGAGCGGGAATTGAACTCGATTATTTCCAATGGATATGCCGTGATGTATATTATTGCGCAGAAGCTGGTCTGGAAGTCCAATGAGGACGGGTATCTGGTGGGGTCCCGTGGTTCGGTTGGTTCCTCTTTTGTGGCTACCATGGCGGGAATCACCGAGGTAAATCCCTTAAGTCCCCATTATCTGTGTGACCAATGCCATTACGTGGACTTTGACTCGGAAGAGGTTAAATCTTATTCAGGCCGGGCAGGTTGTGATATGCCGGATAAGAAGTGTCCGAACTGTGGGGCGCCGCTGAATAAGATGGGATTTGATATTCCCTTTGAGACATTCCTCGGATTTAAAGGAAATAAGGAGCCGGATATTGACTTGAATTTTTCCGGAGAATATCAAAGTAAGGCTCATAAATATACGGAGGTGATCTTCGGGGCGGGTCAGACGTTCCGGGCGGGGACGATTGGTACGCTGGCGGACAAGACGGCATTCGGATATGTGAAGAATTATTATGAAGAACGGGGCGTGCATAAGCGGAATTGTGAAATTGACCGGATTGTAAAGGGATGCACCGGTATCCGGAGAACCACGGGACAGCATCCCGGCGGTATTATCGTACTGCCCTTTGGAGAAGATATCAATTCTTTTACTCCGGTGCAGCATCCGGCAAACGATAACAATACGGATATTATCACGACACATTTTGACTATCACTCCATTGATGCAAACCTTCTGAAACTGGATATTCTGGGGCACGACGATCCGACCATGATCCGTATGCTGGAGGATCTGACAGGCTTTGATGCACAACAGGTTCCGCTGGACGATCAGAATGTCATGTCTTTGTTTAAGAGTACGGATGCTCTGGGAATCCGCCCGGAGGATATCGGAGGATGCCCTCTTGGCTGTCTGGGAATCCCGGAATTCGGTACGGATTTCGTTATTCAGATGCTTCTGGATACCAAGCCCCAGTCTTTTTCGGATTTGATTCGTATTTCAGGTCTGTCTCATGGTACGGACGTATGGTTGGGAAATGCACAGACCTTGATTGAAGAGGGAAATGCAACCATTTCCACGGCAATTTGTACCCGTGATGATATTATGATTTACCTGATTAATAAGGGACTGGACAGTGAGGAGTCCTTTACGATCATGGAGAGTGTGCGGAAAGGAAAGGGACTGAAGCCTCAGTGGGAAGAGGAGATGAAGAAACACGAGGTACCGGACTGGTACATCTGGTCCTGTAAGAAAATCAAGTACATGTTCCCGAAAGCACATGCGGCGGCGTACGTTATGATGGCTTACCGGATTGCCTATTACAAGATTTTCTATCCGCTGGCTTACTATGCGGCTTACTTTTCCATCCGTGCATCGGCATTTTCCTATGAGCTGATGTGTCTCGGGCAGGAGCGTCTGGAATATTATATGCATGATTATGAAAGACGGAAGGATACTTTAAGTAAAAAGGAGCAGGATACGTATAAGGACATGAAAATTGTGCAGGAGATGTATGCACGCGGCTTTACCTTTGCGCCTGTAGATCTGTATACAGCACAGGCACATCGCTTCCAGATTGTAGATGGAAAACTGATGCCGGCACTGGATACGATAGAAGGTCTTGGGGACAAGGCGGCAGACGCCGTTGTGCTGGCGGCGCGTGACGGAGCATTTCTGTCCAAAGATGATTTCCGGAATCGGACGAAGGTCAGCAAGACGGTGATTGATCTGATGGATGATCTGGGTGTGTTTGGCGATATTCCGGAGTCGAATCAGATTTCATTGTTTGATTTTGCAAAGAGCAGCTGAACAGTTCCTTAGCGTATATATGATGAGAAGGAGAAGAATATGGGCGAAAATTTGGAACTGCGGTACCTGCAGCGTTTGGCGGAATTATTTCCGAATATTGCAAAGGCATCAACCGAGATTATTAATCTGCAGTCGATCTTGAATCTTCCGAAGGGTACGGAACATTTTATTACGGATATTCATGGGGAATACGAGGCATTTTCCCATGTGCTGAGGAATGGCTCCGGGGCCGTGAAGAAAAAAATCGACGATGTATTCGGACATACGCTTGGCAGGGCGGAAAAGAAAGGTCTGGCTACTTTGATTTATTATCCGCGGGAGAAGATTGATCTGGTTAAGAAGAAAGAAGAGCATATGGATGACTGGTACCGGATCACGCTCTATCGCCTGATCGAGGTGTGTAAGACTGTGGCATCCAAGTATACCCGGTCGAAGGTGCGTAAGGCATTGCCGAAAGATTTTGCCTATGTGATTGAGGAATTGATTACGGAAAAATCGGAGGTTCTGGATAAAGGCGCCTATTATGATTCGATTGTAGATACGATTATCGACATTGGCAGGGCGGAGGAATTTATCGTAGCGCTGTCAGAGTTGATTCAGCGGTTGGTTGTGGATCATCTGCATATTCTGGGGGACATCTATGACCGGGGACCGGGACCGGACAATATCATGGATAAGCTGATCGAGTATCACTCCCTGGATATCCAGTGGGGAAATCATGATATCGTGTGGATGGGAGCCGCTGCGGGGCAGCAGGCATGTATCGCCACGGTAATCAAAAACAGTGTCAGCTATGGGAATCTGGATATTCTGGAAGACGGTTATGGAATCAATCTGCTGCCTCTGGCTACTTTTGCTCTGGAAACCTATAAGAATGATCCCTGTACGGTATTTTCCATCAAAGGAAACCGTTCGTTCACTACAACTGAAACAGATCTGAATATGAAGATGCATAAGGCGATCGTTGTGATTCAGTTGAAACTGGAAGGACAGTTGATTGCCAGGCGGCCAGGTTTTCGGATGAGTGACCGAAGGCTGTTGGATAAGATTGATTATGAACAGGGAACGATTGACTGGTATGGGAAAACTCTGAAACTCCGGGACTGCAATTTCCCGACGGTTAATCCCAAAGATCCTTATCGGCTGACGAAAGAAGAACAGAATCTGATGGAGCGGCTGCAGGCGGCTTTTGAACATTGTGAAAAACTGCAGCGCCATATGATGCTTTTGCTGAATAAGGGCAGTATTTATAAGGTGTATAACAATAACCTGCTGTATCATGGCTGTGTACCCTTGGATGAGAATGGAGCGTTCCGTAAGGTGGACATTTACGGAAAGACATATTATGGAAAAGAACTCTATGATGTGTTGGAAACGTATGTGAGAAAAGCATTTTTTGCCAGAAATGAAATGGAGAAGGAGAAAGGGAAGGATATCCTGTGGTATATCTGGAGCAGTCCCAATTCCCCTTTGTTCGGAAAAGACAAAATGGCGACTTTCGAAGGGTATTTTTTGGAAGAGCCGGAGACGCACAAGGAAGAGAAAAATCCTTACTACCGTCTTTTGAATGATGAGAACATCGTAAATCAGATTTTGAGAGAATTTGGGTTGGGAGAAGATGCGATTCTCGTCAACGGGCATGTTCCGGTTTTACAGAAAACCGGAGAGAGCCCGGTGAAATGTGGAGGTAAGGTGCTGGTAATCGACGGCGGATTTTCGAAAGCCTATCAGAGCAAGACAGGAATTGCAGGGTATACGCTGATCTATAATTCTTATGGAATGATGCTGGTCGCCCATGAGCCTTTCAGTTCAACGGAGGAAGCGATTGCCAATGAGACGGATATTCATTCTGACCGGATTATGGTGAAGATGGCGCCGCGGCGGATGTTAGTGGGAGATACCGATACGGGGGCTGCACTTCGGGAACGTATTGGAGAACTGAAACAATTACTGGAGGCGTATCGAAGCGGGCTTATTATAGAAAGATAAACATCTTAAGTGAATGGTCGGATGTAAGGGGATTTTTATGGAAGATATTTTTGAGTTACTGGTGTCCATATTTTTGGAGGGGAGCATTGAGGTCGTAAAAGAGAAAAGAATTCCAAAATGGATAAGGTTAATAGGATGGATATTGATTCTTGTATTCTATAGCGCACTTCTTATATTGTTTGTGTGCATATTTTTACAAAGCAGTCGTTTGATTGTTCGATGTCTGATGGGTGTGTTAACGATTCTGCTTCTGGCAATGTTTGCAGTTTTTTTAAATAAATTGATGAAATGATGAAAGCGTCAAAGGGGATTTTGAATTTTGTATCGTGAAATAGTTTTGTGTGAAAAGACATCTTATCATGGAGCGGCGGAGCACGGTATCTTATGAGATGAGGGAGGACAGGTGATGCAAAAAGGAAGTAAGGTGGCGATTGTTGGCTGTTCCAACGGGCAGCCGCAAACGAATCGTGAAAAGGTAGTTCTGTTAGAAAAAGTATTGGTAAAAATAGGATTGTGTCCTGTCTTCAGTGATTTTCTTTTTGAAAGGGATTCTGTATTTAGCGGAACTGGGAGAGAACGGGCAGAAGCCTTGATGAATTTCTATCAAGATAGGGAAATTCAGATGATTTTTGATATTTCCGGCGGAGATATTGCGAATGAAATTTTACCGTATCTGGATTTTGAAGTTATTGCGGAAAACCCAAAGCCTTTTTGGGGGTACAGTGATCTCACAACGATTATGAATGCGATTTATGCAAAAACCGGTGTCAGATCTGTGCTGTATCAGATCCGGAATCTTTTGCGTGAGGATGGAAAAACTCAGATTACAAATTTCACCAGTACGATATTTGACGGAACGAATCATCTATTTTCCTTTGAATATCAGTTTATACAAGGGGAAAGGCTTGAGGGAATTGTTGTTGGCGGAAATATACGATGTTTGCTGAAATTAGCAGGTACGGAATATTGGCCGGATATGACCAATAAGGTATTGCTGCTTGAAGCCTTCGGCGGAACAGTTCCCCAGATGACAACGTATCTGAACCAACTTAAGCAAATGGGTGCGTTTCATAAAATCAACGGTATTTTGTTAGGGACATTCACGAAAATGGAACAGGATCATTGTCTTCCTGCGATAACCAGTCTGGTGAAGCAATATGCGGGTGAGAGGATTCCAATTATAAAGACACAGGAAATTGGGCATGGGAGTAATTCAAAAGCTATTGTCATTGGTGAAAAAGTTTGCTTAAGAAAATAATCGTTTTCATCGGCTCATAGTAGTTATTCAGTCCGGGAATTTTGCTGTGGATTTTGGAAAAAGAATAACCGGTAAAAAAGTCAGTAAACGTCCGAACAGGCGGGCAAAGAAAAGCACCAGTAAGGCAACAATAATTGGACCTTTGCGAACTCTGTCAAGTTGATGCACAAAAATCAAAGGAAGTCAAGGATAGTGTATCCAATCAATAGATAAATTATGGAAGAAAAAAGTAATACTCGTCTGACGTTGGGGCGGCTGGAAGTTTTAGATTATCTGAAATCACATAATGATAATGGCGCCAGTTAAAAAGAAATAGAGGCAAGTTGTATATTGAGGCTTCGTGTATTAAACAGATGTTAGATTACCGTTTGCGAAAATTTTTTACCATTTGCGTAGAAAATATAGTTTTTTTTCTAATATTGAGCTAAGTTTGTAACAGCATGTTAGACAACCGGTAAAGGGAAGGAGATAGGTATGTTAGCTAATATTAGTTTATTGTATTGGATTTTGCGCTATTGGCACTAATTTCTTTAATTCATAGGTTACGTATGAAAAGATAAAATGAAAATATTATTGAACTAGCATATGTCGGTTGACTTTAAATAGTTGACTTTCATGTGCTTTTTTTGATTAATGACAAATTTCGATTGAGTTACAGTTCGTTTTGTGTAATAATATAAAAGCGAGAACATTTGAGTTATATTATGTCGAAAGAAGGTGGGAAGTATATGATAGAAGTGGCATACTATTTTTTGGAAGTGATAAAGTTTCTTGTTATCTACTTGTTAGGATTTTCAATGAAAATTACAAAAAGCAGGAGACGAGTGTGTATTACCTGCATTTTTACGATTTTAATGGTGATATTAATGAAATGTCTTAAATGGAGTATCATATATCCGTTGTTATACGTCTTATTTGCAATATTGCTCTTTTATTTATTGATAGAGCCTGTGATATATCGTAATGTGATCATTGTATTTTGGGCAATAGGTGTCATATTTTCTATAGACACGATTGGTTATGTTGGCCTGCAGGCATCGCATTATCAGTTTGTTCAATATCAGGATTTGTATGCAAGTTTTATTACAATAATGATTCTTGTGATTATTTTTGGTGTTATATCACACAAGCAGAAGGCTGCATTACAGGAATTATCTATTTGGTATTTTATCGCTTTTTTTGTTATATGTATTGTTAATGCATCTGTTTTGGTTCTCGTAGAAAAGAAACTTATGAATGTACATGGTGAATTTACAGTTGTATATATTATGTTGGTGCTAAGTTCATTGGTTCAGATGGTTTTTGTATTTGTTTTGTCTTCATCAAATAACTGGCATAGGAAAAATGAAGAACTAAAAGAGCAGTATTTAGCAATGCAAACAGAGCATTATTGTTATCTTGAAGAGAGAAATATTGAGATAAAAAAATTTCAACATGATATACGGGCACATATGTATGTTATAAAACAGTATATATATGAGAAACAGTGGAATGAGTTGGAAAATTATATAGACACGATTTGTAAAAATATGGAATATATATCAGGCTATCTTAGTGTTAAAAATGAGATTGTGGACGCGATTGTAAATTATTATGATAACCAGTTTGCCAGGAAAAACTGTATATTTAAGGTGAAAGGAAATATGCCGCAGAGATGTTGCGTGCAGGCGTATGACTTATGCGTTATCTTTTCAAATATTTTGTCCAATGCTGTGGAAAGTATTGAAAATTCGGTCAAAAGGGAGGTAGAGTTATCCATTCATTTTGATGATGATATGCTTTATATCAGGGGAAGAAATACATACCAGGGTGAACTGAAAAGGAATGGGGATGAAATAATAACCACGAAGTCGGATAAAGAATCACATGGATTTGGTGTTCAGAATATAAAGGATAGTGTGAAGAAATATAAAGGAAATGTAAGCATAGAAACCACAGATGATCAATTCGTAATTGACATTGTTATGGAGAATACAGAGCCATTAGAAAGAATAAAGAAAAAAATCAGGAGGAAGGCATAGAAGATGAAGGTTGCAATTGTAGATGACGAAAAAATCTGGTTAGAAAAAATAAGAAGCTATGTTAGAAATTATTTCGGCGAGATGGATATTGTCATAAAAGTGTTTTCGTCCGGTGAGAGTTTTTTAAAGGATGCAAATGATTATGCTATTGTTTTTATGGATATCGAAATGTCAGGGAGAGATGGATTTTCTGTATTGCAAGAATATCGAATGGATCATGAGGACTCCTTGTTTATCATATTAACGACACATATTGAGATGAGTAGACAAGGCTATAAAGTTGAAGCATTTCGCTATATTGATAAGTATGAAATGAACGAGATTGAAGAAGCATTAGACAGTGCAATGCTGCGGATGGAAAAATATCAGGAAATCGAAATACCTATGGTATCATTTGAGCCACAGCGGATACAGTGTTATAATATTTTGTATTTTGAAGTATATGATCATGAAATATTAATGCATACCAGAAATCAAGAAATTTGTCGTTGTTCAGAAACACTGAAAGAACTTACGGAGAGGTTGGCGGACAAAGGATTTGTGCTTACAAACAGATCTTATTTAGTAAATTTGGAACATATCAGAAAGGTAGAGCAGGGATATGTAGAAATTGTAGGAAATAGATCATTGCCATTGAGCAGGAGAAGATATACGGATATTCGTAAAAGGCATTTTGAGTGGAAAATGCGAAGAACAAATGGGTAATGTATTATGTAAAATTAAATAGAGAATTTATATGGGTGATTTTTGAAAAATGAATACCATCCACGAGAATGTGTTGTCATTCACGTGGAATGGGTGGCAATGTTGTAAAATTTTTAGTATGATTCAATAGGCAGAGGAGTATGAAGGATTGTATCTTGTTAAGCATCAGCTGTAAACAATAATTGAGTGATAGAATTTGTGATGAGAAATGGTATGTATTTAAAATGTAAAGAAAAGAGTCATGGAAGACAAACTTTTATGTTTTATGGTTTGGCTTGCAATAGGTGTAGGAAGCACTAGCATACCGTTTGGAATAGATAACTGCCCAGCAAGAAGTTACTGATAAAAGAACAGGATATCTTGCTCCTTTTGGTGTTCTTCATGACTATAATAATTTGGTCAGATATATTTTAGGTAAGATGGATATTCCCCTGAGCAGGCGATGTAATGAACAGCGGTAAAAGATATTAATGGTGTCTTGCATTGCTTGTAATTCATGGTATTTGGTAACTGGTTTGTCATCAAGAGAGATTAGCCACTTGGTTATCTAGTTAGTATTAAATTATGAGGTGAGTAGATGGAATTTAGTGCTTTAGAGGTGAAAAATATCTCATTTATTTATGAGGGTAATGTTAAGGTTTTAGACGATGTTTCATTTGAATTAAGAAATGAGGAAATATTAGTTGTTGCAGGTCCAAATGGTAGTGGAAAAACAACTTTAATTAAGTTGATTTTTGATTTGTTAGAAAAGCAAGATGGAGATATCTTAGTAAATGGAAAATTGAATTCTTCTTTGGAAATTAAGAAAAAAATAATGTATCTTCCAAGTGATAATGTTCTGCCAGATTTTCTGACAGGAAGAGAATATATTGATTTAATGTGCAGGATGTATGACAATGACCAAAATGAAAAAATATTAGAGAATTTGATATCGTACTATTCTATGGATAAGGATATGGATAAGTTGATTGAAAGTTATTCACATGGAATGGTAAAGAAAGTGGAATTAATAGCCGCCTTTTTAATACAGCCGGACATTGTTGTTATTGATGAGACATTAAATGGAATAGATCTTGAAGCAAAAGAAGTTAGTAAAGTATTAATAAACAAATTAAAGGAAAAAGGCAAATCAGTTATTGTTTGTACACATGATTTGGATTTGGCAGAAGAAATTGGTGAGAGAGCCATTTTACTATATAAAGGAAAAAAGTACAAGGAAGTAAATTTAGAAGTACAAAAAAGTAAATCACTGACAGAGATATTTAGAGAAATTATTGATTTTAGGGAAGATTATTATGAGATTTAATAGAATAAATAAGATTACTGAATTAGTAAAATTGATATGGATATTTTTTGAACGAAAAGTTTTAAACTACGGGTTGCTAAAACACAAATTTTTTAGATTGATTATTTCGACTATAATCTTATTTTTTACTATTTCATTAGCAGTGATTATGTATAGATTTTGGACAGAGTCAGATAGTTCCGTCATGCAAACAACAGCAGTATTAGATGTATATTCATGTACAGTAATGATGTGGATATTTGTTTGTTTCTTATTTATAAAAATTTTATTTATGAAGACAGGTACTTTTATGAAATTTGCAATACAATTTCCGGTCACAAAAAGAGAGATAAAAATAGCAATTTTAGTTTTTGAATTAAGTATTTCATTAATAGTTATTTCATTTATTTCTATGTCAGTAATATTATCGTTAATTTTTAAATATGGGATTATCTTTATTTCACGTATAATATGTAATGTTTTTTTTATGTCAATATCATTTTTCTTAATATTAGAATTAATTTACGTGGTTATAGAGTTTATTGTTGATATATTAAATATTACAAAGATGAAAAGTGTGATTATGTTTTGCGTTAATACGGCATTATTAATGATGATGTATTTTATTGGATATAATAAATTGCTAGATTCTTTATTGTTTAATTATATTGATAAAAAGGGAACAAGCAAAATTGTATTTTACGCTTATTTAATGGACAAATATAATTTTCTTATTCCACTTATTGCATTTTTTATTTTTGCAGGAACATTGAGTTTTGTAATTGTAAATATACCTACAGTTGGAAATGAACTGACCAATTCATATGTTAACTTTGGAAAAAGTAATAAGAAAATAAATATGCTAAAAAGTTACTTTTTAAATGTTGCGCGAAATATTGATTCTTATAATTATACATTTATTACTTATTTTATTTTTTTGTTTGCAACAATATTAAAGTTTGAGAAGGGTGTATATTCAATCATTATTTTGTCAATTAATGGAATATATATATATATTCAGACAGATAGTATCAGAACAATACAAATACAAAAGAAATACAAAGCTTTTTGTGATTACTTGAATATGATATTTAGTCAAATGATATATATGTTTTTGGTATCAATTCCAATGGTTGTTTTATCACTTTGTTTGTTTGGAAATATAAAGAATTGCTTATTGATTTATCCGACTGGATTATTTTCAATTGTAGTCTTTACTTTTATAGGTTTAATATTTCCACCTAAAAGGGAGAATCCTTTTTCAGCATTAATTGGTATATGTGTAATGGTATTAGTATCACTATCTATATTGCTTGTTTGCGTGTTTCTCAACTTAGGATTTTTTTGGAGTTTCGTGGTAATAATGGCGATAATGGGCATATGTGTTTATTATAGTCTTTTAGGGCTAAAATATTTAAAAGGGAGTGAAAGGTATGAAAGAAAGAAAATTTAGCGTAATTGTTGGGAGCATAATAGGGGCATTAATTACAACTTTGTTTATAATGATATTTAATTTTATTACAATGCTATTTAGTTCTGGAGAAGATGGAAGAAGAACAGCATATTTTAATTCAATTTTCTTTAATAGTGACACAGATTCAAGTGGAATTGTACATTTAAAATTTGGACTGACAGGAGAAATCCTTCCCATAATATTGACAGCAATTTTTGCATTGGTATTTTATCTTACTGTTTATGTAATTTATAAAAAATTATATTCATATAGGGAAAGATTAATAAAGGAACGAAATTCGGAGAAAGATGGTAAATAACAAAAGTGAATATAAAATTTGTGAGCTGTCATTTTGGCAAATGTTTTTGCTAATTAGTTACAATTTAAGGATGATAACAATTATATTTGAAGTCATGTCTTTATTGGGGCTTTTGTTTGTTTTTAGCACGCTTATTAATGTAGTGCTCGTTTTTCACGTTATTTATTGGCAAGGGATTGTTTTGTCATTTTGTATACATGAATACATACATATGATGATGATGAAAAGATGTGGAGTTGACAATATAGAAATATATAGTGATTTTTTTAAAATTTCATTAATTCCTAAAGTACATATGAAGGATAAAGACTTATTTTTGGTATCAATGTCAGGTCCAATGAGTTGTTTTTGTATTTCATTATTATTATTGAGTATATGTGAATTGATATTTAATAATAGTATTGTAAAAGTAATTTCTTTTATTTACATGTTACACGTTTTTAACCTGTGTCCTTGTTTTGGAGATGGAAAGATTGTTGTAAAGATAATTGTAAAATATTTAAAATGTTTTATAGACAATAAAAAATGAGATTCATGTTATGTTGTTAACATGTATTAACTGTTCTTGGTACTTATAATGGTAAAAGAATTGTTTTGATTATTTAATAGCTAATTGAAAAGAATATTATACCATGAAAATTAAAATGGTTTTAATATTAATATCAAAGAAGGAGGAAAACTAATGTTAGTAGCAGTTCAATACTCTATTATGGCATATGTATCAAATGCGTTATATTCAGCAAAGAATAAAATTGATAATGCTATAATAAGATGTGATGGGTGGTTTCTTGTACTTATGGCAGTATTACTAGTGTTAGCATTTACAATTGTAGGTGCGTTAGCTATATGGTGTACTGTTTATAAAGGGAAGAAATTTACCGGTAATTGGAAATGGTACAAGTGGGGAGTTGAAATCTCGACGGAATGCAAATAGCATTTGTTCCGGAATATTTAAATTCAGTTAGGGGCTTACAACTAATATTGTAAGCCCTTTCACATTAACAGACTGATACGGAGAAGAAAATGAATAAAGTATTAAAGATTGGGTTGGTGTTAATTTTTATAATTGGTATGTTTGTTGTTGTTATTAAAAAAAGTGAAAGTAGTATTTTCTCGTTGATTCAATATGATGAAATGCAAAAATATATTGATAATAATAATGAGGTGTATTTTGTACTTATAAGCGATACATGTATTACTTGTAAAAAATTAGAAAAAGACATAAGAGAGTTAAAAGAAGATTATAATGATTTAAAACAAATAGAGTTATATGCAATAAAAATTGAAAACGAGGATGATATGTCTATATTACAAAAATATAATTTGGAAGGGCTTCCAGCAATATTGAAATATGAAAATAATGTAAATACAGATATATTATTTGAAGGTATAACAAAAGATGAAATAAGTGATTTTTTTAAGGTTCAAAGGTAGAAATATGAAAGCAATTCATTATTTAATTTATAATATTAAAAAAATAATTATATGTATGTTATTGGTAATTAGTCTTTGTGGAAAAGAAACCAGAGCTGATAATATAGATAATATAGTAATTGTATATTTTTATTCGACAACATGTAATAGTTGTAGTCAAATAGGCGACTATTTGAAGGAAATAGCAGAAAAAAACAAAAATCTTATTGTTGAAAAGTATAATATATATGATATGGAAAACATGGATCTATTATCAGGTTATTGTAAGGCATATAATGTGAATAAAGAGGATATGGGATTAGTACCAATTGTCTTTATTGGAAATCAATATTTGTTTGACGAAAATATAAAAAGTGAATTATCAGATTTGTTAAAGAAATCAAATTTGATTAAAACAATTTCTAGAACAACTGTTGAAAAGGAATTTATGAATGAAGATAATGGAGAATATGCCTTAAGTATAGTTAAGGTATGTGTGTCGGCATTCGTTAATGGAATGAATCCGTGTTCAATTTCAATGCTTATGTTCCTGATTATGTTGCTGATTAGTAATAAATCAAATTCAATACTCAAAATTGGAATATCATTTTGTGTTGGGAAAATAGTGGCGTTTTGTTTGATTGGTAGTATTCTTTATGAGATTTTTGCAAAAATAAATAATACAGATTTGATGCATAAAATTGGTATAGTTCTAATTTTGGTATATTTTGTATTAATGATATCTAATATATATGATTTTGTTATATTAAAAAGAAAACAGCCGAGCAAACTAATTGTCCAACTACCAATGATTTTTAGAAAATTTAATCATAAATTGATTAGAAACTATATTGATAAGAATTTTGAAAGAAGGATAGCAAGTATTTTAGGATTTGTTTTAGGAATAATCATAGCAAGCTCAGAATTCTTGTGCTCAGGTCAAATATATCTATCTGCAATAGTGCAAATTGTTCAAAAAAGTGATATGAGTAACTATTTAGCCTTACTTAGTTTGCTATTATATAGTGTTATATTTGTGCTGCCATTAATGTGTATAATAATATTGATTTCTTCTGGAAAAAAGGCTTTTGAGATATCAGTATTTTTTACAAAACATGTGGCAGAGATTAAGTTAATGAATGCAATATTCTTTTTGATTTTTATTATTTATATGATACTAAATATTATATATCTATAGAAGAATTTTTTGGGGAGAATATTAAAAATGAAAAAGAAAATCAAACTAAATTTTTTAGACTGTGATGATAATATTATTGATATTTTAGAAGTAAATGAGTTAAATGTTAGTGAAAATTATATTTTGAAAAAAAGTAGAATTGATTATGATAATGAAGAACCGTGTATAATAATCAGGACAAGTATTATGGGAGATTTATTTAATGAATTTAATAAGTATTTAAAAATGAAAATAAAAGAAAAAAATATTATTTTAATAGATAATCTTCCAGAACTATATAGGGAAAGTATAAACTTTGGGGATAAGACTCAAAAACTTTATATTCAAGAAATTTGAATTATAGAAGATATTAACTTTAGATGGTAGAATAATAATATATGAAAAACAAGATATTTTTACATAGGCTTGTTTGAGCAATAAATCAATTGATTGGTATCTTTTGATCAAATTCATGATAAGTTTGGGCTAAATCATATAAAAAGTTGAGAAGAAAGGGGCGGATATTGATGTATTTAAGACATTAGATACATCATACAAAAATATTATGGACAAATTTATATATTTGGATAATGCAGCAACAACCCCAATTTATAAGAATGTGTTTGAAAAAATGCTTCCATATATTATAGATATATATGGTAATCCGTCAGCACGCTATAAATTATCAATAGAAGTTAAGAAGGCAATTGAAAATGCAAGAAAACAAATTGCAGATACTTTGGGAGTAAATACAAAAGAAATTTATTTTACGTCAGGGGGGACAGAGGCAAATAATTGGGCCTTAATTGGAACCTGTGAAGCACTTAATGAAAAAGGGAAGCATATAATTACGACAAAAGTTGAACATAAAGCTATATTGAATACATGCAAATATCTTCAGGAAAAAGGATATGAAGTTACTTATCTTGATGTTGAAGATAATGGGATGATTAATTTACGTAAACTAAAGGAATCAATCAGAGAAGACACGATATTGGCTTCGATTATGATTGCTAATAATGAAGTAGGTACAATAATGCCGATTGAAGAAATTGCCAAGATAGTTAAGAAAAGAGGAGTTTTATTACATACAGATGCAGTACAGGCATATGGGCATATAGATATTGATTTAAAAAAGGTTCAAATAGATATGTTGAGTGCTAGCGCTCATAAATTTCATGGACCAAAAGGAATCGGATTTTTATATATACGAAACGGTACTATAATCAAGCCTTTAATATATGGTGGTGGTCAGGAGTCTGGTTTAAGGGGGGGAACCGAGAATGTGGCATCTATTATTGGAATGGGATATGCCGCTGAAAAGATATTTCATGATTTTACTCAAAAAAAAGAAAAGATTGTTGAATTGAGAGAATATTTAATTGGAAGAATTGAAAATGAGATACCAGATATAATTTTAACGGGAGATAGAAGTAATAGATTACCAAATCATGTTAGTTTTTGTGTGAAAAATGTAACTGCTATTATATTAGTTGATCAATTATCCAAAGAAAATATTTGTATATCTAGCGGTTCGGCTTGTGACAATAATTTCATCAGTGATTCACATGTTCTAAAAGCAATGGGGTATGATGATGATATAGCTAAAAGTGCTATTAGAGTATCATTAAGTGAGTTCAATACAATAGAAGAGATAGATTTTTTTGTTGATGTATTAAAAAATAAAATTAAAGAATTAAGAGAATGGATGTAGTATATTGTAAGGGATATGGTCAAAAATTTGGAATGATGCAGGCAAAACGTTATTTTGTGCAAATCTTTCTTTTGGTAACAGCGTATTTTGTAAAGGGAGTTGGATCATTGAACAACGGTTTTAGGTGGAATGAAAGGGTATTGTTTTCGTGATTCGGATTCATGCTTCTGTATTCGAAGCATGAAAGTTTATTTATCCCATCATGCAGCAGAGGATGCCGTATGATGGGACTTTTTATATAGGTAATACAGAATGAACAAGATGGAAGTTGTGATCCAGGTCACCGGGTAGTTGATGATGACCATATGGATAGAAGGATTCATCGGCACGATGAAAAAAATCCACGCGATACGCAGCAGGCATACACCGAAAAGTGTCATCAGCATCGGTATCACGACATCGCTGACTCCCCGAAGGGCGCCCGACAGCACTTCGATAAATATAAAAATCACATAACACGGTGTAATCTGATTGAGCATATCTGCGCCGATGCGGACGACCTCCATATCGTTGGTGAAGATGGCAAAAAGCGGATAGCGGAACACAATCAGGAAGCTGCTTAAGAAGACGGAAGTTACAAAGTCCATGCCAAGGCAGATACGGACGCTTTTTTGAATGCGGTCATATCTTCCGGCACCATAGTTTTGCCCCACAAAGGTTGTGATGGATACGCCGAAGGCACCGCTGACCATCCAGAAGATGGCATCCAGTTTCCCGTAAGCAGCCCAGGAGGCGGTGGTATCGGTTCCGTAAACATTGATGGCAGCCTGAATAATGAGATTGGACAGGCTGTACATGGTGGTCTGGAAACCACCGGGAAGTCCCACATATAACTGAGATTTCAGTACTCTGCCGTGAAAACGGATATTTCGCAGCTTTAGTTGATAAATATCTGTGGAATGCATCAAAGCCCGGGTAACCAAAACAGCACTCACTGCCTGTGCCAACAGGGTGGCGAGCGCCACTCCGGCTACGCCCATATGGAAGAGCCGTACCATGATCAAGTCCAAAATGATATTCAGCAGACTGCAGATGATCAGATAATAAAGTGGACGTCTGGAATTTCCAAGGGCACGTAAGATACCGGAACCCATATTATAGATGAAGGTAAATAAAATACCAGCAAAATAAATCTGAAGGTAAAGTCTGGAGTCTGCCATAAGTTCTTTTGGGGTGTTCATCAGTTCCAATATGTGCGGGGAAAAAGAAAGCCCTGCAATCATAAAAAGGATACTTCCCGCCAGAGAAAATGCATAGGCAGTGTGAATGCTGTCATTGAGTCCTTTGGAATCCCGGGCACCATAGAACTGCGAGATGATGACTCCGGCTCCTGCGGTCAGTCCGGTGAAAAATCCAACCACCAGATTGACAATTTGTCCGGCAGAACCTCCTACACTGGCAAGCGCCTCTTTTCCCACAAACCGTCCCACGATTACGGAATCGATGGTATTGTAAAATTGCTGAAAAAATGTACCAAGTAATATTGGAAAGAAAAAGAATAGAAGCTGTTTCCAGATGACACCTTCTATAATTTGATTTTTGGTGCGGAGTTGTTGTTTCATAATATAATCCCTCAAAAATTACGGCATTTATGGATGAAGTAATTCTGCAAAAGCGTCCATCAGACGGTCATTCTCCTCAGGCGACATGATGCAGAAGCGGATAAAGCGATTGTCCAGGAAGGGGAAGGTGGAGCAATTGCGGATCATCAATCCCTTTCGGATACAATGGTCAAACAGAAGATCTGCATCCACATCATCCTTCAGAATTTTTACCAGAATAAAGTTTCCCATAGGCCGGTAGATTTTCACAGAGTCCCAGGAGGAAAGCAGTTGGTAGAGTCTGCTGCGTTCGCTGTTGATCAGTTTCTGTGTCTCGCTTACATATTCTTTATCCTGAAACATCAGTCTGCCGGCAATCTCGGCCAGAGAATTGATGGACCACGGGTTCTGGCGGGTATTGATCTGTTTGATCAGATCCTGATTTCCCGTTACTGCATAACCGAGACGCAGTCCGGGAGATGCGAAGAATTTGGAAGTTCCCCTAAGGATGATCAGGTTCGTATAATAATTGGTCAGCGGAATTGAGGTGATATGATCTCTGGCATCAGTAAATTCCACATAGGTTTCATCCACCATCACGAAGATTCCATACTGAAGACAGGCATCCAGAATCTGCCGCATCTTTGACGCATTGATTGCAGTAGAAGTAGGATTGTTTGGATTGCACAGCACGATCAGATCCAGGCCGTCATGAAGATGACGGCAGAAATCATCCACGTCCATCTCAAAATTCAATTCTTCTTTCAGCGGATAGTAAAGGGTGGTTCCGCCACCGAGGGTAATTTCACGTTCATATTCTGAGTAGGTCGGTCCCAGAATGAGGGCTTTTTTCGGATGATAGGTCTGTATGAAGAGCGAAATCAGCTCTGTGGAACCATTTCCCACAATAATATTTTCTGACTGCGTATCTGCGTACTTGGCAATACAGGCGCGCAATGCCTTGTATTCCCGGTCGGGATATGTAGTGATGGCATCTAACTGGGCTGACAGGGAGTTGCGCAGATGGTTTGAGATTCCAAGGGGGTTTACATTGGCAGAAAAACTGACAATTGCCTCCTTTTTAATTCCGTAAATTTGTTCGATTTTTTCCAGGTCGCTGCCGTGAAAATGGTCTTTATGTTTTAACATCTCTTTCCTCCTGATTTAAGTTCTGTCGTTGCATCACATTAATTTGTAGTGTATAATCTATGATACCAGTATAACATTCTCGAAATAACTGGACTCTATACTTGTCTATTTTCCTGATTGCACAAGTCAAAAAGCCTCAGCGTAGCCCGCTACGCCTGCGTTTTTTTGACTCGAACACTCAGAAAAATATCCTGCGCATATAGTCCGGTTATTTACGGAACGTTATACCAGGATTGCGTGAGTACAAAATGTGCAGCAATCACAATTTATTATAATGATAATTGATTTTAAGTCAAGGATAAAAGGCATGGGTGAAAAACGTTGAAGAGAAGAATGGAACAGCTCATTAACGGCCGCTTCGAGTATGAAGTGCCGGCGTTTGTTACCTCTGAGTCTGAGATTCATCTGCAGATACAGGAGGGGAGAAATCATAAAGGGGAATTTAGCGTGGGGGCGGAGGACGGCAGCCGCGTGAAGGGAGTAGTCACATCGGATAACCGGCGGATTGTGCTGGCAAAAGACCGTTTTTCAGGAAGCACGAGTAAGATTGTTTATGGGATTGATACTCAGGGACTGCGCTGCGGGGAAGGGATTACCGGCAATATCGTGTTAAGCAGCAATATCGGAGAAGTAAAGGTTCCTGTAAACGTACAGATGGTTGAGGTGCAGGTGAGGACTTCCCAGGGTTCGATTCGGACGCTGGAGGACTTTACACGTCTTGCCATGAAAGACCCCCGGGAGGCATTTCGTCTGTTCACAAGTGAGCATTTTCAGAAAATTTTAAGTGGAAAGAACTTTGTATATACGGCTCTCTATAAAGGAATGTCCCACAATCCGGTTACTTATCAGCATATGGAAGAATTTTTGATTGCTGCAAAGGAGAAGGAGCCGATTGTTCTGTCTCTGGATAAAGAAAAGAAGGGAAGCTATCAGATTGGTCATTCACTTAAGGATACGTTGTATATCTATAAAAGTACCTGGGGCTACGTACGTATGGAAATTGAAGCGGTGGGAGATTTTCTGGAGATTGAGAAAAAAGTGGTGACCACGGATGATTTTATCGGAAGGGTTTATGGGCTGGAGTATGTGATACGGAAGGATAAACTGGGTGACGGAAAACGTTACGGAAAGATTATCATACGAAATGTTCATCAGACGCTGGAATTTGAAATTGAAGCGAGCATTGATCAGGGAGAACGCCTGCTGCCCAAGGGGCTGAAAAAGAGGAAAATGGTGGAGCTGGCGCAGGATTATATTGCTTTGCGGTTACATCAGATGGATTACCGGATGTGGTTTGAACGGACAACAGCTTCTCTGGACGAATTGACAAAAGCAGAGTGTATGGATTCTCTTTTGCTTTTTTACGAATCATATGTTTATGAAAGTAATGAAGATGTTCAGAAAGCTATGGAGCTGCTGTGGAGTTTTAAGCAGGGAGAGATTCCGCTGACAACGCTCAGAGAGGAGGGCATTTACCGTTATCTGGCAAAGAAAGTAGATTTGCTGGCAGCGGAGAAGCGGAACATACTGCCCAAGATCAAAGCTTATGTTCAGCAGCAGCCGGATGACTATTTTTTGTTGAAAATTTTGATCAGTGAAGATGAAACCTGCAAAAATGTGCCGGCTCAGCAGCTGCGTTTGATGGAGCAGGCATATGAACTGGGGTGCAAAAGTCCATTCCTTTATCTGGATGCGTACCAGATTCTGCAGCGTCAGGAAACGCTTCTCAGAAAGCTGTCTCCGTTTATGATACAGGTGCTGAACTTTGCAGGAAAGCAGGGAGTATTAGACGAGGCGCTGTTAAAGCGGGCAGCCTATCTTTCCGATAATCTGAAAGAGTTTCATCCTGCCGTGTATTGTCTGTTGGCAGGCGGGTACGATAAGTTCCCAAGTGATGAGGTAGTGGAAGCTATCTGTAAATTAGTCATGAAGGGGACGCCGAACCGGAAAGAATATTTTCGCTGGTACAGTCTGGCGGTAGAGCATGAAGTACGGATTACCCGTCTTTATGAGTATTATATCGAAACGATGGACGAAGAGTATCACCAGATGCTTCCCCAGGTTATTCGGATGTATTTTGCATATAATAATACACTGAGTGCCCGGAAAAAGGCATTTATTTATGCCAATGTAATTCGTAACAAGGAACGGGATAAGACAACCTATATCAGTTATCGGAAAGCCATGGAGCAGTTTGCAAAAGAGCAGTTGCGTCAGGGGCGGATCAATGAGGATTATGCAGTCATTTATCAGGAGATTTTTAAAGGGGTGGATAATCCTCAGACTGCCGGATATCTGGTGCAGGTATTATTTACTTATAAAGTGACGGTGAAGGATAAGAATATCCGGAATGTCATTGTGTGTCACAATGCACTGCGGGAAGAGGCCGTATATCCGGTGAAGGATCAATGTGCATATGTAAATCTCTTTGGAGAGGGTACACAGCTCCTGTTCGAAGACGAGAAAAGAAGAAGATACGGAATCACTGTTTCTTATACCGTAGAAAAATTGTTGGAGGAACGGGAACTGGCAAGTGTGTGTGCAGGGTATGAGGTAAGTACACCGGGGCTTTTGCTGTACCTGTGCCGGGAATTGCCTTCACAGATGGATGTACATTCCAGAAGTCTGCGTTATTATCAGCAGGCTTCGGAGCATGAGGCATTTACAGAAGAGTACCGCGGTGTGATACGGAAGAAATTGCTGGAATATTATATGATGCATCCGCAGGATCATGAACTGCAGGCTTATCTTCATATGGTTGACATGAGGGAATATGCCAAAATCAACCGTAGGGATACGGTGAAAGTTCTGGTGGCACAGGGAATGTATGAACAGGCCTTTGCTATCATCGGTCAGTGGGGTGTGGAAGGTATAGACACTGCGGACTTGATGAAACTTACCAGCCGGATGATTCTGGCGGTGGAATTCGAAGAGGACGAAGAACTGGTATATCTGGCCGACCATGTGCTGCATCAGGAGAAATATGACGAAGTGATTCTTATTTATCTTCGGAATCACTATGTGGGATCCGTCGGACGGATGTGCTATCTTTGGGAGAAGGTCAAAGGCTTTCAACTGGAAAGTTACCCGTTGGATGAGCGGATTCTGATCTTTTCCATGTATGTGAGGGAATTTCCCGAGCATGGAGAAAAGATTTTGGAAAGCTATATCATGCAGCAGGGAAGAGAATTGGTGATTCTGGCTTATCTGACCTATATTTCCTGCGCTTATTTCATGACAGACAGGCAGACCGATCCGGAATTCTTTGTTTATCTGGAAAAGACGTATGAGCGGGGCTGGGAGATGGATATCATCTGCCATCTGGCTTTACTGAAGTACTATGCATCTTGTGACAGACTGACAGAGAAGCAGGAAAGACAGGCAGCAGATCTGCTCAAAGAATTTGACCGGGAAGGATTGCGTTTTGCCTTCTTTCAGAAGCTTCCGCTGCATTTGATTCAGGCGTATCAGGTGGAGGATAAAGTGTTTGTAGAAGAGCGATTCCACAAAGGCAGCAAAGTGATGATTCATTACGCACTTCATCACAAAGATTCGGAGGCGGTCGGTTTTAAAAGTGAACCGATGCGGGAGATGTATCAGGGAATCTTTACAAAAGAATTTTTGCTGTTCTATGGTGAGACACTGACGTATCATCTGACGGTGGAGCAGAATGGGGAGATAATCAGTACGCCGCAAAGAGAGATTGCACTTCACGGCGTTGAGGCAAAAGGGAAAACCAGATATAAACTGCTGAATAAGATTCTGGCAGCGCGGGCACTTGGGAGTCATGATACAATGGAGACAGCGCTGAAACTGTATCTGCAGCAGGAAGTGTTTGTGGATAACGTGTTTCAATTAATGGATTAGTTCGGAGGCGGAAGATGGAACAGAAGAATTTGATAATCGGATTTGAGTTTAATCCGAAAGAATCCCAGATTTGCTATTTTGACCGGATGGCCAAGGATGCAGTTTCGGCGGAAGTTAAGGTGGGTAGCAGTCAGTATACGTTTCCTACGGTGCTCAGTAAGAGTCTGGGTAAGAATGAGTGGCACTTCGGGCTGGAGGCGGAATACTTTGCTGAGCATCAGAATGGTATTCTGATTGATCAACTATATGATTTGTGTGCCGATGGGGATGCTCTGGTTATTGACGGACAGGAATATGAGCCGGGTGTTCTGCTTGCACTCTATCTGAAGAGCGCTCTGCGTATGTTGGGAGTTACAGAACCGGAAAAGCAGGTGTCTGGTATCATGCTGACGGTACCGTCACTTACCAGAGCTTTTGTGGATACCATTCGGTTTGCATATGAGAAAATCGGGATACCGAGGTCCAGATGTTTCCTGCAGGATTTTGATGAGAGTTTCTATAATTATGTGTTGTATCAGAAGCAGGAGCTTTGGGGCAGGAATGTGGGGCTGTTTTCTTTTGGCGGCAATGAAGTAACATTTAAAGCACTGGTACAGGACCAGCGGACCAAACCGGTGACGGTTACCGTGAAGCAGGGAAAGGGCAGAAGGCTGTCTGTGGATCCGAAACGGAGGGATGATGAATTTTACCGCTTGATTGAAGAATCGTTCGGCAATGATGTCTATTCCAGTGTCTTTTTGATCGGAGAAGGGTTTGATAAGAATTGGGCGGTTCGTTCGGTGGCGCTTTTGTGCAGAAACCGAAGACACGTGTTCTATGGCAATAATCTCTATGTTAAGGGGGCCTGCTTTGCCGCCCATGAAAAGGTGGAAGAGCGGCGTCTGAAGGGTTATCTTTTTGTGGGAAATGCTCTGGTCCGTCATAATATTGGTATGGATATGATGATCAACGGTTCGCCTGCTTATTATGCGATGATCGGTGCCGGGGTGAACTGGTATGAGGCAGCGAAGGACTGTGAATTGATTCTGGATCACGCAGAGGAATTGGCATTTGTAGTCAGCAATATGGAAGACGGAAGACGGGAGCGCTATACGATGCCCCTTAACGAACTGCCAAAGCGCCCCAATAAAACCACCCGGCTGCATCTGCATCTGGAGTATGATTCTCCAAAACGCTGTCAGATCACAGTGGAGGACTTAGGTTTCGGGGAAATGTTCCCGGGCAGCGGCAAGGTTTGGCATGAGACCATGGAGGGTTAAGGTATGGGATACATATTATGTCAGGTAAAGCGGGCGAAGGTTCCGTATTATATTGAAAATATCAGCATGAACATCTATTCCATTGAGGAATTATGTTATTACATGTATCATAATATCTACCTGTTGGATGAGACGATCATCAACGAGGGACTGTGTTTCTGGCTGCGGGATGAACTCAATCTGCGTAGATTATACCAGAAGCTGTATACCTTGTTGGATGCAAAGGGGAGTATGGGAGAGTTTATCCTTCCGATTTTCAAGGAGATTAATTATCTTTCTTTTGCAGAATTCAAGGAAATGAACAAGCAGTTGAAGATCTTTGAAGAACAGCCCGAGGTGGTGCGCCTGAAGATTAAAGGGGATTATCTTTTCAACCATGAGAAGTATATCAATGCGATCCGGGTCTACACGGAGGCTTTACAGAAGGCAAAGGGAGGCACCCTGGGAACCCAGTTTACGGGAAGTATTTATAACAATATGGGCTGCTCTTATGCAAAATTGTTTCAGACCGAGGAAGCTTTTGAGTGTTTCGGACAGGCTTATGAGGTGCTGCATTCGGGTGGAGCTTTGAAAAGTTATCTTTTTGCTGCTTATCTCAACAAAGGGAAAGAGACGTATGAAACGCTTTGTGATGAAAAGGGCGTGGATACCCAGACGAAGCAGGAAATGGATGCCCAGATCCGCAAGGCTCAGGAAGTGGTGTTGCCTAAGGAGATCGATCCGCTTTTGGATACCTGGACAAAGAATTATCACAGGAATACGGGATTATAATTAAGAAATTGCGAAACAGACCGGGATGAGCCCCGGTCTGTTTCGCGGTAAAGAGAAATTTATAAGGTGTGATAATAAGGACAGATATCTTCGTAATGTCCATCTTTCATTCGAAATCCCCGGGGGATGACACCAAGCTGCTGAAAGCCCAAACGTTCGTACAAGTGTCTGGCATGGATATTCGTAGCAACCACGGCATTGAATTGCAGAATGGAAAAGCCGTGGTTTTTTCCTTGAATCAGAGAGTCCTGTACCAACTTTTCGCCGATATGCAGCCCTCTGCTTTCAGAATTGACGGCATAGCTGGAATTACAGATGTGTCCGCATCTTCCAACATTATTGGGATGTAAGATGTAGAGTCCATAGATTTTTTTGGTGACTGTATCCTCAGCAACTGCACAATAGGACTGACTTTCAAAAAAGCACTTTCCTGTCTCTTCGTTCAGGCATTCTTCCTGCGGAAATGCAATGCCGTCTTCGACTACTTCATTCCAGATCTGAATCATATCGCTTAAATCTTCGATGCTGTATTTTCTTACTGTAATATTCATTTTGCTTTCATTCCTCTTTGCAGATTTTATTTGTTCTCATGATACCTGCGGGTTGCAGCGTGCTTTATACTCCCGCAATTCTGAAAACATTCTATCACTATTTTCGATATCTGTCACTACCATGAAAAAGAGGTTGACAAATGAAATGCAGTCTTTTATAATAAATAAAAATCAATGAATTATTTTAAGTTAATAGTTTAAACCGATGAAGTGGAGATAACGTTACAAGCGCACTCACAGAGAGTCCGGGCAGGTGGGAGCCGGGCAGAAAGCGATGTTTCAAATGGACCACTGAGGGTGCAGTCAAAGGTTTACAGGACTGAGTATTCTGCAACGTAGGGCATACGTTAATTGCCGGGGATATGATAGTATCTCAGTAAGTGTGTGGATTTCACAAATCAAGGTGGCACCACGGGTATCAGAATTTGTTTACTCGCCCTTGACAGAGAACGGAAGAAGTTCTTTGTCGAGGGCTTTTTTGTGTATATACGATAAGGAAAAAGTACCCGTCCAATCACGGGAAGGATAGAAAAAAGGGAGGCAGGAACATGAAGCAGACATCATATGAAGAAGTGCAGGAAATCAATTCTTCCGGAGCGTATAAGCGGATACCGATCAGTCGGGAAATTCTTTCTGATATTGCAACTCCGGTGGAAGTTCTGAAAAGGCTGCAGCATGTAAGCAGCCATTGCTTTATGCTGGAAAGTATCGAGGATAAGAAGCAGTGGGGCAGATATACGTTTATCGGTTATGATCCGATTATGGAACTGACCTGTACAAATCACAAGCTTACGATTAAGTCAGGGGCAAAGATTGAGATGGAGGTGGCTCATCCCGGAACTTATATCAAGCAGGTAATCGCAGATAACAGAGCCCCCCGTCTGAAACATCTGCCTCCTTTAACCGGAGGTTTGATTGGATATTTCTCTTATGATTATATCAAATACAGTGAACCGTCTCTGAATCTGGATGCGGAGGATGTGGAGAAGTTTAAAGATGTGGATCTGATGTTATTTGACAAGATCATCGCTTTTGACAACTTCCGACAGAAAATCATTCTGATTGTAAATATCAGTACAGAGAGCCTGGAAGAGGGATACAATAAGGCAGTATTGAAGCTGGATGAGATGGAGCGTTTAGTGCGTCACGGACAGCCGAAAAAGACGGAACCGGGAAAACTGTTATCGGAGTTTCGCCCCTTGTTCAATGAGGAAGAATATTGCAGGAAGGTAGAACAGGTAAAACATTATATTCGTGAGGGAGATATCTTCCAATTGGTACTTTCCAATCGTCTGGAAGCAGATTTTCAGGGAAGTCTTCTGAATACCTACCGGATTCTGCGGACGACCAATCCTTCCCCTTATATGTTCTATTTTTCCAGTGAGGATGTGGAGATTGCAGGAGCATCGCCAGAGACGTTGGTAAAAGTGGAAAATGGAGAGGTTCGGACATTTCCGCTGGCAGGAACCCGACCAAGAGGAAAAAATTATGAAGAGGATCAGAAGTTGGAGAAAGACCTGCTTGCGGACGAGAAAGAATTGGCAGAGCATAATATGTTAGTGGATCTTGGAAGAAATGATCTCGGAAAGCTCTGTGAGTTTGGAACGGTGGAGGTGGAAAAGTATCTTTCCATCGAGCGGTATTCTCACGTGATGCACATCGGGTCCACCGTAAAAGGTCAGATGAAAAAGGAGAAAACAGCTCTGGATGCAGTGGATGCGGTACTGCCGGCGGGAACCTTATCTGGTGCACCGAAGATTCGTGCCTGCCAGATTATCAATGAGTTGGAGAATAACAAGCGGGGTATCTACGGAGGTGCTATCGGGTATCTGGATTTTACGGGAAATATGGATACCTGCATCGCGATCCGCCTTGCATTCAAGAAAAATGGAAAAGTGTTTGTACGTTCCGGAGCAGGAATCGTGGCGGACAGTGTGCCTGAGAAAGAACATCAGGAGTGCATCAATAAAGCGAAAGCAGTCATGCAGGCATTAAAGGAAGCGGAAGGAGAGACGGAAGTATGATTTTACTGGTAGATAATTACGACAGTTTTTCTTATAATCTGTATCAGTTGATTGGAACCTTTCAGCCGGATATCAAGGTGATCCGAAATGATGAGCTGACGGTGGAAGAAATTGAAATGCAGAATCCCCAGGTGATCATTCTCTCGCCGGGACCGGGTAAACCGTCAGAGGCAGGAAGATGTATTGAGATCGTACAGAAACTCGGAAGCAGGATTCCGATTTTGGGTGTATGTCTGGGACATCAGTCAATTTGCGAAGCTTATGGCGCTACCGTTTCTTATGCCAAAGAATTGATGCATGGAAAGCAATCTATGACAACTTTGGATACGTCATGTGATATTTTTAAAGATCTTCCCGGAGAGATTCCGGTGGCGAGATATCATTCTCTGGCAGTTTTGGAAGAAACACTTCCGGAGTGTCTGAACGTGATTGGCAGAACAACGGACGGTGAGGTTATGGCAGTTCGTCATACCTGGTATCCGGTCTATGGGTTACAGTTTCACCCGGAATCAATCATGACTCCCCAGGGAGCTGAAATAATAAAGAATTTTTTGGAGGTAGCAGGAAATGATTAAAGAGGCAATTGTAAAACTGACGAATAAAGAAGACTTAAGTTACGAGATGGCTGAAACATCCATGGATGAGATCATGAGCGGTCAGGCGACACCGGTGCAGATGAGTGCATTTCTTGTCGCTATGGCGATGAAGGGGGAGACCATTGAGGAAATTACGGCTTGTGCTTCTGGTATGAGAAAACATTGCGTGAAACTGCTTCAGGATCAGGATGTATTGGAAATTGTAGGAACCGGCGGAGATCATTCCAATTCTTTCAACATTTCTACCACTTCTTCTCTGGTGATTTCGGCGGCGGGCGTTCCGGTTGCCAAGCATGGAAACCGTGCGGCATCCAGTAAGAGCGGTGCGGCGGATGTACTGGAAGCATTGGGTGTGAAGATTACGATAGAGCCGGAGAAGAGTGCAGAAGTATTGAAAAAGATAGGTATCTGCTTCCTGTTTGCACAGAATTACCATTTGTCAATGAAGTATGTGGCTCCGGTGCGGAAAGAGCTGGCGATTCGTACCATTTTCAATATCCTGGGACCACTGACGAACCCGGCAGGTGCCAATCTGGAGCTGATGGGTGTCTATGATGAAAAGCTGGTTGAGCCTTTGGCGCGGGTTCTGGCGAATCTTGGAGTGAAAAGTGCCATGGTGGTGTATGGGCAGGATGGTCTGGATGAGATTTCCATGAGCGCACCGACCACTGTCTGCGAAGTGCGGGATGGTAATTACGAGTCCTATGTGATCACCCCGGAACAGTTCGGATTCGAAAGATGTAAAAAAGAAGATCTTGCAGGAGGAACTCCTGAGGAGAATGCCAAGATTGCCAGAAGAATTCTGGAAGGAGAAAAGGGTCCAAAACGGGATGCGGTGGTCCTGAATTCGGCTGCGGCAATTCATATTACAAAAGGGATTTCCATGGAAGAGGCTGTGAAAGAAGCGAAAGAGATCATTGACAGCGGCAAGGCATTGAAGCAGCTGGAGGAATTTATCCGGCTGACGAATGAGGCGTAGGAAATTCTCCAGGAGAGAAGAATCCAGATAGAACAGGAGTAAAAAGATGATTTTAGATAAACTGGCGGATTCTGCCCGGAATCGGGTAGAGCGATTGAAAATAGAAAAACCACTGGAGCAGGTGAAGGCAGAGGCGCTTGCCTGCGATACGGCTACAGGATTTCCTTTTGAGAAGGCTTTGGCAGCGGCCGGTATCTCTTTTATCTGTGAAGTAAAAAAGGCTTCGCCGTCCAAGGGGGTGATCGCACAGGATTTTCCCTATCTGGATATTGCAAAGGAGTATGAGAAGTCCGGCGCTTCCGCGATTTCGGTACTGACGGAACCGGAATATTTTCTGGGGAGTGATGAGTATTTAAAAGAGATTGCAGAAGCAGTAGCTATTCCGGTACTCAGGAAGGATTTTACAGTGGATGCTTATCAGATTTATGAAGCGAAGGTGTTGGGAGCTTCCGCGGTACTGCTGATCTGTGCAATCCTTGACGATGAACAGTTAACGGAGTACTTGCAGATTGCCCATCGTCTCGGATTATCTGCGCTGGTAGAGGCACATGATGAGGAAGAAGTGCGGCGTGCGGTGAAAGCAGGGGCACGGATCATCGGGGTGAATAACCGGGATTTGAGAACATTCACGGTAGACATCAAAAACAGTGTAAACTTAGGGGATCAGATTCCGGAAGGCACGATTTATGTGTCGGAAAGCGGGATCACTACCGCAGAGGATGTAGGTGTATTGTACCGGAATGGAACAAACGCTGTTTTGATTGGAGAAACATTGATGCGCAGTCCGGACAAGAAAGCGATGCTTCAGGAACTGCAAAGGGAGTGCCATGACTAAGGTGAAAATCTGCGGGCTGTCAAGGCTTTGCGATATTGATTATGTAAATGAACTGAAACCGGAGTACGTAGGATTTGTATTTGCAAAGAGCCGGCGGCAGATTACCAGAGAACACGCGATTACCCTGCGGATGAGTCTGGATCCATCCATCACGGTGGTTGGCGTTTTTGTGGATGAGGTGCCGAAGATTGCAGGAGCTTATGCAGAGGATGGAATTATTGATATGATACAGCTGCATGGAAGGGAAGATGAAACCTATATCCGGAACTTGCGGTTTCAGACAGGATGTGATATTATCAAGGCGTTTTCCGTACAAAGTTCGGAGGATGTGAAACGTGCCTGCGAGAGCTCAGCAGATTATATTCTGTTGGATCATGGAGCCGGCGGTACAGGACAGTCGTTTGACTGGAATCTGATCGGTGAAGTGGACCGGCCGTATTTTCTGGCGGGAGGCCTGCATCCGGGTAATGTGGAGGAAGCCATAAGGAAAGCTCATCCCTATGCCCTTGATATCAGCAGCGGCGTGGAGACAGAAGGAAAAAAAGACAGACAGAAGATAGAAACATGTATCAGGAGGATAAGACATGTCTAATGGAAGATTTGGAATTTACGGCGGACAATATATTCCGGAGACTTTGATGAATGAAATCATCAATTTGGAGAAACAATATGAATTCTATAAAAATGATCCGGAATTTCAGAAAGAACTGGATGAGCTTTTAAAGAATTATGCAGGACGTCCCTCTCTTTTGTATTATGCGGAAAAGATGACAAAAGATCTGGGCGGTGCAAAGATTTATTTAAAGAGAGAGGATTTGAATCATACGGGTTCCCATAAGATCAATAATGTTCTGGGACAGGTACTGATGGCAAAGAAGATGGGAAAAACCCGTGTCATTGCTGAAACAGGTGCAGGACAGCACGGCGTGGCATGTGCCACAGCGGCGGCGCTTCTTGGACTTGAGTGTGAAGTATTCATGGGAAAGGAAGATACGGACAGACAGGCTTTGAATGTATTCCGTATGGAATTATTGGGTGCGAAGGTACATCCTGTGACAAGCGGGACGCAGACCTTGAAGGATGCGGTCAATGAAACCATGAGAGAGTGGACCAACCGGGTACAGGATACCCATTATGTACTTGGCTCTGTTATGGGACCTCATCCATTTCCTACGATTGTCCGTGATTTTCAGGCAGTGATCAGTAAAGAAGCCCGGGAACAGATATTGGAATATGAAGGAAAGCTGCCGGCAGCAGTGTTGGCATGTGTAGGCGGCGGAAGCAATGCTATGGGAATGTTCTATAACTTCATCAAAGACGAAGGGGTGAAACTGATTGGCTGTGAAGCCGCCGGACTTGGAGTGGATACAAAGAAACATGCGGCAACCATAGCAAAAGGAAGTCATGGGGTATTCCATGGTATGAAGTCTTATTTCTGTCAGGATGAATATGGACAGATTGCGCCGGTATACTCGATTTCAGCCGGATTGGATTATCCGGGGATCGGACCGGAACATGCTTATCTGCATGATACCAAAAGAGCGCAGTATGTACCGGTTACAGATGAAGAGGCAGTGGAGGCTTTTGAATACCTGGCACGGACAGAGGGAATCATCTGTGCAATTGAGAGCGCTCATGCCGTAGCCTATGCAAGAAAACTGGCGCCGACCATGTCACCGGAAGAATCCATGATTATCTGCCTGTCCGGAAGAGGAGACAAAGACGTGGCTGCAATCGCAAGATACAGAGGAGTGAAGATTTATGAATAGAATAGAGAAAGCATTTGATCACGGCAAGGCATTTATCCCGTTTTTGACAGCAGGGGATCCAAGCCTTGACAAAACAGAAGATTATATCCTGGAAATGGAAAAGGCGGGGGCAGATCTGATTGAGATCGGTATTCCGTTTTCCGATCCGATCGCGGAAGGAATCGTGATTCAGGAAGCAGACCTCCGGGCATTGGCTGCCGGAACAACGACAGATAAGATTTTTGATATGGTGATTTCTGTAAGAAAAAAGACGGATATTCCGTTGATTTTCATGACCTACTTAAACCCGGTTTTTCATTACGGATACGATAAATTCTTTGCAAGATGCCAGGAGGCAGGCATCGATGGAATTATTATTCCGGATGTTCCGTTTGAAGAAAAGGCAGAGGTTACAGAAGCTGCGAAGAAATACGGGGTTATTGTGATTTCTATGATTGCGCCTACTTCCGAGGAAAGGATCAAAGATATTGCCAAAGATGCGGAAGGCTTTATCTATGTGGTATCTTCTATGGGTGTTACAGGAGTGCGCAATGAGATTAAAACGGATTTAAGCGGAATCCTGTCCGCAATCAAAGAAACAACGGATGTTCCTGCGGCTGTGGGATTTGGAATCAATACGACGGAACAGGCTGCCGAGATTGCCGGGATGTCCGATGGTATCATCGTAGGAAGCGCAATTGTGAAGATGATTGCTCAATATGGACGTCATGCGGAACAACATATCTATACTTACGTTCGTATGATGAAAGAAGCCATCACAAAAAAGTAGAGATAAGCGGCTGAAAAAAGTAAAAAAAATTTGTATATGTAATATAGATTTAAGGTAGACGTGGTAAAATAGGAGTATGACCTAGTATATGAAGGTTCGGAGGAAGCAAAAGATACACATTCCCCTGACTGAATGTGATAGGAACACTTCAAAATGATAATCTGTCGTTTAGTCCGTCACGTCTTGCCGCATATCTGAATAAGAGGATTCCTGTATAAAATACAGCAATCCTCTTTCGTACTATCCGGAAAGCTTAGATACAGGAGATAAGAAAATGAACATTTATACAGGAAAGCCAGAAGATATTACTGACAGAGAGCCAAAGGAAGCCGCTGTTTATCAATTGTTAGAGCAGTTGGGCATTCCATACGAAAGAGTGGATCATGAAGCGCTTTATACAATCGATGCATGTCATGAGGTAGATCAGGTTCTTGAAATACAGATTTGTAAAAACTTATTTTTATGCAATACCCAGAAAACAAAATTTTACCTTCTGATGATGCCCGGAGAGAAGAAATTCAAAACCCGTGAGGTATCCGCTCAGATTCCGTCTGCCCGCCTCTCGTTTGCGGACGAAACCTATATGGAGCAATATCTGAACATCACCCCTGGATCTGTCAGCATTATGGGACTGATGAATGATAAAGAAAACCGTGTACAGTTATTGATTGACAAGGAAGTCCTGGAAGAAGAGTACCTGGGGTGTCATCCCTGTGTGAATACTTCCAGCTTGAAATTAAAAACATCCGATGTCATAGAAAAATTTCTGCCGGCGGTACATCATACGTATCAAGTGATAGAATTACAGGGGTAAGCGGGGGAAATACAAAATGTATCAAACAATGCGTGATGCTTTTAAGAAGTCACTTCCCGTATTTTTCGGATATCTTTTTTTGGGGATTGCTTTCGCTATTACCATGTGTGACGCAGGATTTGCCCCGGGATGGGCAATCCTTTCCAGCGTGATTATATATGCCGGCTCTATGCAATTTGCCATGGTGGGACTTTTACGTGCCGGTACAGGTCTTGGAACCATTGCGGTTATGACCCTTCTGATTAACAGCCGCCATCTTTTCTACGGACTTTCTTTTGTGGAAGCTTTTAAAAAGATGGGAAGGCGGTATCTGTATATGATTTTTTCTCTTACCGATGAGACGTATTCTGTCCTTTGCACGATGGATCAGCCGGAAGATGCAAAAACATCCCAGTCGATGTTCTGGGTTGCGTTATTTGATCAATGCTACTGGATTCTTGGAACAATCATCGGTGTGATTCTGGGTAAGGCATTACCTTTTGACACCACAGGAATTGATTTTTCCATGACTGTCTTGTTTGTGACGATTTTCATCGACCAGTGGCGCAGCAGTAAAAATCATGTGCCGGCATTGATAGCCATCCTGTCCGGCATCTTTTATCTCTGCGTCCTTGGTCAGGATCAATTTTTACTGCCCGCAATTGGAACCACGGTCTGCATCCTGTTCCTGGCAAAGAAAAAAATTCAGACTACCCTGAAGGAGGAAAACAGATGAATCAGACAATGTACCTTCTGAGCGCAATCTTCATTATGGCTGCGGTAACACTGGCAATCCGGGCTGTCCCATTTCTCCTTTTCGGCAGAAAAAAAGAGATGCCTCCATCCATAAAATATCTGGGTGATATCCTCCCTGCCGCAATGATCGCCATTCTGGTAGTTTACTGCCTGAAATCCGTAACCCCTTTAACCGGTAATCATGGATTGCCCGAATTCTTGTCTGTCGCAGTCGTTGCGATCCTCCACATCTGGCGTAAAAACACCTTCTTAAGCATTGGCTTTGGAACCATGTGTTATATGCTCTTGATACAGTTTGTGTTTTAGAACGTGTTTGAAAATTCAAACACGTTCTGGCAGCTTATATTCGTATTCAAAGGAAGCCCTGTTTGTTTTAAAGGAAAAGAGAGTATTCCCTCCTTTCCGGAACCTGTAAAATGCCCGGCAGGCTGCACTTTCGTGGATTGTCCTTGTCATGGCTCCATTAGCGGGAGCTTTTAGCGGATTACTGGCGGGTTCCAACAGTCTGGCTTCTAATTCCATATTTCCCTGAATAATTCGAAGCTTCCCATCCTGCACCTGTACTGCTCTTGCCCCTAAATAAGTTGCCAGCCGGTATTCTCTGCCCTTCCATAACACAACGCCAATAATACCGCGAATATGAAAACCTGCAATCGGAACATCCGCCACAGACAACATCAGTGAACCATCTGGAAAGCTACATTGTGTCCATGCATATTCTTTGGGAAATGAACGTCCCTGATCTCCCTCCCAGTATCCAAATGCATCTCGAAACAAATATTCCTGCCCATTCATGTACAACCTGCCATAAACGGAATGCTGCATGCTTAGCACACAATGCCGGCATTCCAGAAAAGGAAATATGGAAAACGGTCCCATAATATCATATTTCAGAGGAGAAAGTGGTCCAAAATTCAATTTCCCATGTATCTTTAGTTCCGGCGTATGAATTGCCAGAAGAATTCCCCTCTCTCCAAAGCGATTCCTTCCTATCTGAATATTCCCTCCTGTACGATGAAATGCGGAAACAGGAAAATCAACGTTCCACGTATGATTCTCCGTAATGATCTGAATAGAACAAGACCGCTTTTGCCCGGACTTGTGGACTGCCGGTATTATGGACAAGGTTTGAGTCGCAGACTGGCATTTAAAATACCATCCATAAAAAAAGCTGTGCATATATTCTGCCCTCCATAAAAAGATACGTTTTATTTTTTCTCAAATAGCTTTCATTTATACACCCCATCTCCAGAGCGTGTTTGAAAATTCATTCCCGCAATCTGCATCCCCCACTTTGCGGTCTAT
>UQAW01000001.1 GCA_900539175.1 uncultured Lachnospiraceae bacterium | reverse complement strand
ATAGCAAATTTTTTCAGCACTGTAAAGTATTGTTACTAACCGGATGAAGTACTAGCTTGTAACTGCATTCGCCTATTTCTTTGCCTGGCAGCAAATGTTTTTGCATATGCATATTTTTTCAAAGTATTCTTTTACACCTAGCTCTTCAAGCACAGGATTTTCCAAGAACACAGTGTTGGTCTGCTCTCTTTGATGATACACATCGCCTATAGCGCCAGCTTTCTTCAATACGCCGTAATATGCTTCTTCATTGAGATCGATTATGCCGAGAGCGCTTATATCATGTATTGCCTCAACGATCCTGCAACCGGATGATATATATTTTTTATCCGAATGAAACAGTCTTTTTTCATCCCATCCCACTTTTTCTCTGATAATGCTTTTTATATCCTCAACGTTGTAATTGAGGTATAAAAACGGAAAAAGCGTCTCTACAGACAGACCTGTGCCGCATAAGTCGTCTATGAATTTTTTATAAGCTTCATTCTGATTATAAGCCTTTGATCTTGACAATAATTCCTGAGTTTTTAAATAAGCCATTGAATATGCTCTGCTCAATATTCTGTTGGAGCTTGAATCAATGTCTCCGTTAATAACACCCAAGCAGTTGATCTGTGCCAGATCCACGCCCAAAACGATCATAGGTATATTCAGCCTCTCTGCCTCTTTAGCCGCTATTTTCCATAACACATAGCTACATATCATGCACACGTAGTTGTTTTTTCCGTAATCCTCATTAAATATTTCATATTCAAAAAACATGCTTTGATACATCTGCTTAAATTCATCTGTTCCATAACGAATTATATGATGCTCTACATCCATGCGTCTGCATATTTCATGCGAATAATCTAGCATTTTTTCATAGCAAAAGCCATTATCGATCGTTATTGCCATTACGTTTAATTTATATACGTTTTTCATCAACCATAACAAATATGTACTGTCCTTACCGCCTGTAAACATTACGGCGCAATCGCATTTTCTGTCATAGCGCTTTTTCAATGACTTTGCAATAATACCGCTTATTTCCTCATTGCACTCCATTTCCTTTTTTAAACTCATATCATCAGCTCCTTTCCGCAGAGCAACATCTCCGCTAACGATTAGGCATTTCCCTTATTTTACTGCTCACATCTCCCGGCTCACGGCACTGTTGATTATATTGCACACTGCCTTAGCACTATTTTCGTTAAAATAGTGATCATCGTCAATTGAACGGTACTCGCCCCTCAAAATATATTTACTCCATTCACGAACCTCGCTAAAAGCAATAGTATTGTCACGCAGGCCGTACAGGCACACGCTTCTGCTCATAAGCATATTATCGGAAAACACGTCAAACTGTCTGCAAAGCATATTGTAATCGTTTTCGATAATAGGATAAATCTGCTTGTTAAACTCCTCGGTCTGTACTATTTTGGGAGTAATCCTGTTATCATCAAGCATTTGATTTACTATTTCATCGTAGGTATACCTTTTTCTGCCACGTGAAAAATTATTCGGTGAAGAACAAGCCCCGATAAACGTAAGTTCAGGAATTATATGAAATTTATCCTGCAAAATGTGTGAGGTGTAATATGCCACCATTCCGCCCATACTGTGGCCGTAAATCAAGAACTTGCGATTATTCAGGCTATCCTTGATCTGATTCAGAATATCGCTTACAACATCGTCAAAATTACTTATCAAACCTTCTCCTATGCGTTTTCCGTGACCCGAATAATCCAAATTCATCAATTCAATATCCGAGCTTAAATATTTATTCCAGCCGGCATAGCTGAGCGAGCTGCCGCCGGCAAATGGAATAGTATACAATACAAATTTCTTAGACATTTCTCTCTCCTTTACTCAAACAAATCATTGAAATCCGAACTGCTAAGCGAGACCGCCGTGAATTTCGATACAAAAATGCGTTCACCATCCGAATTGCCATACTTATTTATAAGCTCATTCAAATCAGCTTCAAAATACAACGCCAGTTCTTCAAGTTTGTGCTTATCCATAAATAAGCCACTGCATTCAAATCTTACAGTTATTCTATCATCCATGCGGATGCAATTGACATCAATAAGGCAGGTATTTATATTTTCTTTACCACTATTGACGGCGAGATCGGGGATTACCTTCTTTATTCGGCTATCCTCATGCCCACCTGACGCATTTCCGAGATAATTGAAACGAATATATTTTTGAGCATCGTCAAGCTCTCTGTTCATATATTTCAATACTCCGTAACCTATGCCATTATCGGGAACACGCTTCAATTCTGCACGCACCTCATCAAGCATTTTTACACAGTCCGATATATCCGAAAACTCAAATCTTACAGGATACATTGCCGTAAACCATCCTGCTGTTCTTGAAAGATCACAATTCACAATACTGCTTTCTCTTCCGTGGGATTCCAGCATTACCGTGATCTCGTTTTCATCGAAAATATCCGTAAGTGCCTTGGTCAAAGCAGTCAAAAGAACATCGTTTACCGTAAAGCTGCGTTCCCTGGTGGTTGTTTCAACTATTTTCAAAAGACTTCCCGTAACCTCATGACTGATTGTTACTTGTGCGCTGACATTATCCTTTACTCTATCATTCTCGGGAATGCTGCGCCATTTTGCCTTCATATTATATGGCATGATTTGCCTTTTCCAGTAATTCAGCTGCGAATGCGCAGCAGCCTTGTAGCCCTCTAGCACCTCGTTCCAATGACTGAGAGTTGTAAACTCTTTTACAAGTCTGATTTCCTTATGCTCCGCAAGCCGTTCGAGCGCCGTTTGCAGATCATCGGCAATAATTTGCCATGTTACGCCGTCTACGACAGCATGATGCGCAACAACTGCCAAAAGATTTGTGTCCTCCGCCTTCTGCCCGATGAGCACCGCCTTAACAGGCAGCTCGGAAAGACTTATGCTCTCCTTTACCGCTGAGACCACTGCCTCTGTGTCAACATCCTCACCTTCGATAACGCTGACCTTGAACAATTCATTAATATAACGTTCCTCATAGAAAAAGCCGTTCTCCTTACTGTAATTTAAGCGCAAGCCATCATGCACTTCAATAATTTTTTGAAAAGCCGCCGCCAACATTTCAGCAGTCACGCTCTTATCAAGCTCAAAGTACACTGATTGCACGTAATAATTGGGATCGGCAAGCTTGCTGTCAATGAACCAACTGTATGTGGGTGTATTTTTCATCTGACCGCTGCAATGCACAATACTGTAAATATCCTTGTCATCGTCCTCCATAAGCTCTGCAATCTCACCTAAACAATCAGCCGATAAAATATCCTTCATCTTGATCTTATAGCCTTCTTCACTGAGCCGTGAGGTCATTTGTATCGCTTTTATGGAATCGCCGCCGATGCTGTAAAAATTATCATTCATGCTCACATCTGCTAGGTTTAGTATGGACTTAACTATATCAGTAAGAATATTTTTCTTTTTCCCATCAACGCTTTGTAAATAATCGCAGCCGTTCATATCCGTTTCCGGAAGATTACGCCTGTCAAGCTTGCCGTTTGAAGTAAGCTTGAATTTCTCAACATATGTAAAATAAACAGGAATCATGTAATCGGGAAGATAGTTTTTGATATGACTTCTTATACTTTTTTTGTCAATACTATCCGCACCGCTGTAAAACGCGCAAAGTACACTGTTTCCATTAGACAACTCTGTATATTCAACAACTGCCTCATCAATACCATCTAATTTTTTTATACATTCCTCGATCTCGCCAAGCTCAATACGGTATCCGTTCACCTTGACCTGATCGTCAGAGCGACAAATATATTCCATAATATCCTCATCGATAAAACGTACTATATCACCTGTTTTATACATTTTTCCTTCACCGAAGGGATTGGGAACGAAGCGTTCTGCAGTAAGCCTTTCGTTGTTTAAATAACCCTTTGCAACACCGTCACCGGCTATATAAAGCTCGCCTTTTTCACCTGGCATAACGGGCTTCATCGTTCTGTCAAGCAGGTAAAGCTGAACATTATCTGCGGGCTTTCCGATCGGTATGGAAACTCCAAAGCGCCTGCTTTCATTAAATTCATAGATCATACAGCCTACTGTAGCTTCGGTGGGTCCGTATTCATTGTAAATATGGATCCTGCCTTCGAATTTTATATATATCTGCTCTGCAACTGCATACTTGAGATCCTCACCCCCTACAATGAGTCGGGTAAGCTGAGAATCGGAAATATCAGCATCCAGCAGTAGCTTTAAATGAGCGGGAGTTAATTTCATGATCGATGTGCGGTTTTCTTCAATAATTCTGTAAAGCACATATTTCTCTCGATCATCACGGTAAACTATAATAGCCGCACCGCTTACAAGCGGCGTAAATACAGTTGTTACCGTAAGATCAAATGCAAGTGACGTATAAAGTGCAAATCTATCGTCCGGTGTGACATGATAAACTTTTTTTGCCCATAAAATATAATTCACCAAACCGCTCTGCCTTATCATTACGCCCTTTGGCTTTCCGGTTGTACCGGATGTGTAAATGATATATGCTGTTTCCGCAGGCTTTATAGAGCCTAATTTTTCGCATTTGTATTTTTCCAATTTCAATTCTTCCAAATCAATAATCGGAACCCCTATTTCGGAAGCGATTGGGAAATTGGAAAGTATTGCAGCAAGTCCCGAATTTTTTGCAATATAACGCATTCTCTCTTCAGGAGTCTCGGCGTCGAGGGGAAGATATGTGCAACCTGCCTTCAACACTGCCAATATGGCTATAACCGATTCGATGGAATGCAATGTGCAGATACCTATGGTCTTATTTTCAAGCTTCCGCTCGCTGTGCAAATAATTCGCAAGACGATCAGCCTGTTCATCAAGTTCCTTATAGGTCAGCTTTTTGCTGTTGTATTCAATCGCACATCTGTCAGGCTTCTGTGCCGCACATTCCTCAAACAGCTCAACGATCGTTTTATCCTTCGGATATTCACTTTTCGGAGAGTTATATTTTACCAGGTACTTCTCGGCATCAGATGCCGAAAATGCCGGTATCTCTGCAACTGTCTTGCAACTGTTTTTTACCATATATTCCATTATATACACTAAATGTGAATGCAGTTCGTTTATACGGTATTCGCTGTAAACATCGGTTTTATAATCGTAAAACAAGGTCAGCTCGCCGCTGTTTTTCCATTCTTTTATTACGATCTGCAAATTGTAAAACTGAAAGCCACAGTAGCATTCTTCAACGGTAGAATCCCACTTGTTAAAGCTTTTGGTGAAACCCGAATTATAATAATTTATGGAAACGTCAAACATATTCTCCAGTGAATTATTTAATGACTTCAACTCCTCGATAAGCATGTTATAAGGATATTTTTGATTTCGCAAATCTTCCATGAGTCTACGGTTCATGGAAGTCAAATAGCCGGAGATTGATGCATTTTCATCAATGCAGAAGCGATATGCTATGGTGCTGGTGAACATTCCGATAATGCTTTTTTCTGTATGGCCGCTGCGGTTAAAAACAGGAATGCCCACGATAATATCCTTCTCACCGACGCAGGCGCTGCGATAAAGATAATATGCTGCTATAACGATTGTTTGCAAAAAAAGCTTATTATCTGCAGCGAATTTTCTAAGCTGTGCCGTTTCCTCACTACTTAAGGTAAAGCTTTTGCGCTTTCCCTCTAATCCCTTTGAGGGCTGCAAGAAATTAATCGTATCGGCATCCTTAAAGCGTTCAAGCCAATATTGGCGATGGCGCTTCATCTGCTCTGAGCCGAGATACCCTTCCTCCTTTTCCAAGTGGGTCAAATATGATATTCCCGGCGTATCCTCAGCGGATACACTGCCGTTTTTTACTGAAAAATAGGCTTTTGTCATATATTCCGCAATAAGCTGGAACGACCAGCCATCGGCGATAATATGGTGCATTTTCAGAACGATCCTATAATCCGCTCCCGATAATTTGCAAAGCACAAAAGAGTAGAGTTCATCCTTGTATATATCAAATGCCTCAAGGAAAAAGCTGTTTTGCCATTGTGCAAACTCTTCATCCGAATCAAAATTTCTCAGTTGAAGAGCACGGTACTCATAGTCCTTTACATATTGATACGGCTCTCCATCGAATTCATACAAGCCTATCCTGAAAGCATCGTGCTCCTTTATGATTTGATTTATCGCCTTTTCCATTATTTCATGATCTACAGCAGCTCTCAAAACTATACATCCGCCGATATTGTGCAGCGGTGCGCCTTGATACTTTTTTTCATGATACCATATTCGCTTTTCCGCATTGGTTAGCTTAAAAAATTTTCCTTTTTTTATCATTTCTTCCTTTAACATTTTATCCCTCGCAATTAGCTCCGCCTTTGTTTCAAAAATACACTCTTCCTTAAATATACCCTCACGTATTGTTGCAAGCTGAAATGTTTCATTGGTGCACCTAATTTTTGCAACCACGGCATCATTCAAGGTTCCGCGAAAAAAAAATAATATTATCATCACTATATGTTACATCGATATAATCAGCAATTAAGCCGCATTCAAGGCGGGTGGATAATATCGCCGCAACTCTTTTTCCGCATTTCTCAGCCATAAAAAGAACTATCTTATTGGCTCCGCACTGGCCTGCTTGTTCAAAAAAATCAGGATCATTGCTGCCTATATAGCAGAAAATTACCTCTGCTTCTTTTTCCTTTGCAAGCTGATATAGCTTTCACTTCATATGCAACAAATGCGCTTTATAATTATCCGCATCCTCTACTCAAAATACAGCAATTTTTTCCTTATCCATATTCATAACCTCACTAACCGTTTACCCTTACAAGCTCGCCTAAAAACTGAACTTGCTCTTTTAAACTCTGCTTATGTATTGGCATTCGCATTTTTCAAGTATATCCATTACGCCTACGATTTGCGTTCTTGAACCCTTTTGACCGCACAACGCCGGAAATGCTCCTATCTCCTGACCCGTAAGAATATTAATGATACCTCTGTTTGCACGCTTCATTGCAATTAGACCGATACTTGTTTCTATGCTAAAATCATTAAAAACGACTACGGTTTTTCCATCTGATCTTAGAATACTGTCACAACTTTCACCGGATCAGATCATTGTCAGGGACTTACCGAACTACTTTCTCTGATCATCACGTACATATGTCTTCATGCTCAATCCGTCCGAGCCCGAATCGGGTTCTGTAATTGCAATAGCGCCGATTTTTTTCTTCAACCATATCAGGTTTATCCTTCAATATCTGCTGACCGTATAAGTAGATAAGATTTTGTGATACCCAGATGTAATTGTTTACAACAAATACAAAGCCGTTATTTTCGCAACCATAGCCCAATGCTTCAAGGGAAAACGCTGCCGTAAGATAGCTTTCTCCCAAACCGCCGTATTCCTCGCGACAGTCATTCCCAGGAAGCTGAATTCGGAATTTTTCTTCCACATATCTTCCGAAAAGCTTTCGAGATGTTCCTCATCATTGAAATTATTCTTTGCGAAATTTATAATTTCTCTTCTGTACTACTTCTGATCCTTTGTTAACTGAAAATCCATGTTTATGCGCTCCCTTTATTTAAAACCTCATTAGGTTTTCCGCTGTTTACAATTTTTCCGTTTTCAATAACGTAAACCTTATCCGCTTCTTTTATCATGTCCAAATTATGGATTATCTGAATAATGGTCCACTTGCACTTAAGGGAATTTATGCTGTTCTGAACACTAGATTCCGAAGCCTTGTCAAGCGCCGATGTTCCCTCATCGATTATTATGATCTCAGCATCTTTTAGGATTGCTCTTGCAAGGGCTATACGCTGCTTCTGCCCGCCAGAAAGGTTGCTTCCGTTTTCGCCGACATTATAGTCGTATCCACCTTCCAAGCCCATTATAAGCTCATGTGCATCGGCTTTTTGTGCAGCCTCTATAAGCATTTGCTCTGTCGCATTCTGTCTGCCGTACAGAATATTTTCCTTGACACTTCCGTCAAAAAGTATGGGATTCTGCGATACATACGAGATCTTGCTACGCCATTCATTCATTGAAAGCTCTCTAACGGAATTTCCGAACAGCTCGATGTTTCCTGATTCCGCACTGTAAAAGCCAAGCAGCAACTTGGCGAGCGTGCTTTTCCCAGAGCCGCTTTTTCCAATAACCGCAATATATTCACCTTTTTTCACATTAATGTTTATATTAGAAAGGGTATCCTTTTCGTCATATGAAAAATTCATATCCTTTATAGATATTGCGGTATCATCGTGTTTTTCGATAAAACAGCTACCAAGCTCGGTATTTTCTTCCGTTTCATCCAGTATCTCGAATACCCTTCCCGCACCTGCGCAAGCACCTTGAAGATCGTTCATGATGCTGCCCATGTTTGAAAACATATTTGAAACACCGCCCTGCAAGCCAACAAGTGCAAGAATATTGCCGAAGGATATATCTCCGCGAAACGCCATATATCCGCCTATTGCAATAAGCACAAACAAACTCAGCTTCGAAAAAATGAAATTCATTGCCGCTATTTTAGCATCATAAACTCCTCTTTTCACCTTGTTATCCGCATATTCGCTGTTGCCGGAATCAAATTTCTCCTGCAATTTTTTTCCGATACCGAAGGTTTTTATAATTCTGATGCCCCGAAGAATCTCTTCAAAATTTTCAACGTTTTTAGCGTTATTCAGTTGGAGTTTATCCTCCATTTCTCTTACTTTATTTATAAAATAGGCGTTGCAGTAAAGCACCGCGACAGTGTATATCAAAATCATTACGGTAAGGCGCCAATCCAGCAGAACCATTGAAACAAGCGAACCTATTCCCCACATTGCCGCTTCAACAAAGCGGTAAAGATGCATACTGTACGCCATTTCTATTGATTCCACGGAGCTGTTTACTCTTGCCAAAATATCACCGCTGTGATTCTTTTGATAAAAATTCAACGGCAGACGTTGCAGCTTGTCGAATATTCTTATCTGTATTTCGATAATCATTCTGCGAATGCTGTAATCAAAAACAAATACAGAAACAGGATTTAAAATGCACGCACTTACAAGCACGATAAATGCAAGGCAAACAGCCGTTATCATGCCTGATTTTGACATTTCGATCGCCGCATCCAAAATCTCTTTGTTAATAAATGAAGTCAGAATTTTATTGCTGGAAAAAACACCTGCAATTCCAATCGTACCCATTACATACAAAAACTTACTCTTACCGTCGATCAGCTTATTTACGCGCAGCAAGGCGCTAAAATCTTTTTTGAAATTCATCGGTACATTTCTCCCTATTTAGTCAAGTCACTTTCCTTGGAAATCAAGGATTTTTTTGATATATCATCAATAAATATCTCAGAATTTTGATCACCATCACCCCGCTTACTGCATCCGGATTTTTGTAAACGCCTTTTATCTCCGAAAAATAAGCGCTGAACCATCGGGCAATACGGTTTTTAATCCTTGAGATTTCTTCCTGTGTCTGAATACAAAGATTTGACAGATTTCTGCTATCAGCGCATATCCCTGTTGGGATATATGGATACGAAAATCTTCCTCATTTACCAGATCCGCAATTGTTTTTGGATCCTTGCTGTCACTCTTATTCGGGTTATTATCATCCAGTTCTTTAGACTTCTTTACATGACGCGGATTCACATGTATCGACTTCATCCCCTGATCCTTCAGGTATACTCCAAGATTGATCCAATAATGACCGATAGGCTCCACGCCTGAAATCACTACCTTTTTATCATGTATTTCTGCTATGTCTTCCATCCATACTTTGAATGTAGCAAACCCTGCTTCATCGTTGTTGAAAGCAAACGGCTTTTTTGAGTACTCATAATTGCGCCAGTCAAAGGTTCTTGCATAGTGGGTTTCACTTCCAACATTGCTACCAACAACTAAAGTTTTTCCCGTAATAAATGCACTTTTTACGTTCGTGCGCTATAATTCATTTCTGACACCTCACTGCTCAATAAGATTTTTTACTAACCGCTCAAAGTCAGTAATCTTATTTACTCTGAGGTATATTTTCTCAGCCTTCTTTCTTGGAATTTCTTATATTTAAATTATACAAGAAACTCCCTTATTCATTATTCTGTTCCGATTCTCGGTATAATCGGCTGTAGTATCCGTTAAGAGCCAAAAGCTCATCATGGGTTCCTCGTTCGATTATCTCACCCTTGCTCATAACGATAATATCGTCATAATCCTTTATCGTAGAAAGTCTGTGAGCAACGGTTATCGTTGTTCTGCCCTTTGAAAGCTCATTTACGGAACGCTGTATCATCTCCTGAGTATAGCCGTCCAGAGATGCTGTCGGCTCATCCAGAAGAAGAATGGGCGCATGCTTTATAAACGCACGTGCAATGGCGATTCTCTGCCGTTGACCGCCGGAAACGTTTTTTCCGTTTTCATTCAAAACGGTGTCTGCTCCATTCGGAAGCTCCCTTATGAAGCCGTCAAGCTCGGACCTCTCCAAAACCTTACCAAACATCCTTTCATCGATTCTTTCAGCTCCGTAAATAATGTTTTGACGTATAGTATCGTTAAACAAAAACGTATCCTGATCGACACGTGAAATATATTTACGTGAGGTCTCAATGTTTAAAGGTGAGATTGAGCAGCCCATAACGGAAACAGTTCCGGAATTGGGGAAACAAAAGCCCGAAATCAGATTGAGCACTGTTGATTTTCCCGAGCCGCTTTCTCCCACCAGAGCGATCCTTTTGTTTTTTTCAAGCTTAAGCGAAAATCCGCTGAGTATCCTGCAATCCTTGCCGTAGATGAAGGTTACATCATTAAACTCAACAGCAGGACTATTATCATCGGGAACAAATTCTCCGCCATGCTCTGTTTCATTTTCCATAAACGCCTTTATTTCAGTAGCCGATCCCTCAACTTTTCTCAGCTCGCTGATGATATTTGAAAGCTGAGACATCGGGTTTACAAGGAAACTGAGCAGCTGGAGAAAAGCGACAATATCGCCCACATGAAAATTACTGCTATGCGTTGCCAAATAGCCGCCCGCAACGGCGCATATGATATAAGGCAGCTCATAGGAGATTATCACAAATGGCATCATAAAGGATTCCTGCCTTGCCATTTTCATATTCTCCTTGAATGCATCCTTCATCACATGGCTGTAACGAGTGCGGAAACGGTTCTGCAGAATGAAGGATTTTACGATCTCAACGCCTTCCACATTTTCCTTAATAATGTTATTGGCTTCGCCCAACTTTCCGAAATAGCTGCCGACATACCGCTCCATAGGCTTGCTTACAACCTTTGAGAGCCATACCGAGATCGGCATAATACAAATACTGATAAGCAGCAGTTTCCAATTCACGCATAAAAGGTATGTACAAACCACAATAACCATCAGCGGCGTATACAGATATGTATTTATGAAATTGCTGTAGAAATTTTCGATCAGATTCATATTATTCGTAAATTCTGAAATTCTCTGACCTGTATTTTTACTATCAATATCTTTTATAAGACTTTTTTGCATATGGCAGGTAAAACTACTTTTCAATTCAGCCGTTGAACCTGCTGCGAAGGTCCGGCTGCTTTTTATCATAAAATAATTAGCCGCTCCGCCTATAACAAATAAGATCACTGCGTACAAAATAAGGTTTACGGCTATTTTTCGTTCATCGCCAAATATACCGTTTATAAACTTCTCCAATGCAAACACACTGAAGATCTCGCAGCCGGCTACCAGCAATGCACAGAAAATACCAATAAACATCAATCCGGCATACTGCTTTGTAAATCTGCACAACCAAACGAATATATTATCTTCCTTTGTCATACATATTCCTTTCTCAATAATTTTATATTTCTGATCAATTGATTCTCAATACCGTTTTCCGCAATATTTACAAATCTGCCAAGCATATCGCTTACCGTTTCCTTACTGTAATGTGACGAATACTGCAGCTTGAGCTTTATGCTCTTTCCGATAAGGACATAGGCTCTTAAAGGCACATTTACACTTGTATCGCTTATTACATTTTCTACAGTAAATTCTGAATTATCGCTCTTTTCAACAGGGTATTGAACCAATGTCAGCGTTTTAGCATAAGGAATCTGCTCAAAATAATCCTTTGGTGCACCGACAATATTTTCAATTGCCGGCATCATCAAAATACTGTTTTGATTAACGCTGTTTATGTGTTTGTGGACATTTACAAAATATGTATCGGTATGCTCATTATCATTAAGCCTTGTTCGCAGCGGAACAATATTGGTAAACAAACCCACAGTTTCAAGCATCTCTTCACTGAACATATCTCTACCCGATGAAACATAGCCCGAAACCACATCGTTGCTTTGCTCGGCTTCCGAAATAAGTATTGCCCAACAGCCCTGAAAATATGAATTTACGGTAATTTTCTTCGCCTTTGCATATTCCAAGATACGGCTCGAAAGCACTTCGTTTATTTCAGCTTCCACAGAAGCATAAGCTGTATCTTCAAATACTTCAAGCTTACCGTAACCGTTATCGGTAAATTCAAAGCCGGAAAAATCATCTTTCCAAAAAGCTCCGGCGTCTGCCTTTGAATTTTCTCTCTGCATTTTCAACGCGGCAAAATAATTATTTATTATTTTCTCAGACTTGATAGACGTGCCCTGCTTAAGCATAAGATAATAGTTCTGTATTTCGCTAAGCAAAATGCTTGTGCTCCAGCCGTCAAACAGGGAGTTCATGTAAGAAACAATCACTCTGTATTCCTCGGAGCTACGCTTTACTATCTTCATTCTGTGCAGAGGATAATCCGTTACACGAAAGCTCGCACTAAGCTCGTCATCATGTATTTCAACCAGCTTTTCGGCATATGCATCATCATTCAAACCACTGAGATCAATGAGGTTTACATTATTTGCAGAATCGCTTCTGATGATCTGAATCGGCTCAGGAACCTTTCTCCACACAATAGTGCTGCGCAAAACAGGATTATGTGCAACGACTGCCTGCCATGCTCTAACCAAAATATCAATATTGATATTTCCACGAATAATACACTCAAACATAGCTACGTTTTTTCCGTCAGTCTGATGCATTATATTGTAGGATAGAGTAATGTTCTGCATCGGACTTAAATAATAAGCATCGCTGATCATCGTCGTTTCGTTGAGCTTGCTTACATATGCTTCCGATTTTTCATCAAGCTCGGTATAATATTTCTTAGCGGCTTCGGAGATGTTTCCTTCAGCAGCAGTTTCTACCAATACAGCCAATTTTTTAATGGTCGGTTCTGTCAAAAATCCTGCGGTAAGAACCTTTTTACCGAATATTTTTTCTATCTTTGCAAGCATAATTATGGCTTTAAGAGAATCGCCTCCTAGCTCCAGAAAATCATCGCAAATACCAATAGGCCCTACCGAAAGCTCCTGTTCCCAAAGCTTTACGATCTTGGTTTCCGTAGCAGTTTCAGCTGCGGCATATTCCGAACTCAACGTTGAACGATCTAACCGATCTACTTCTTTTTCACTTTGATACTCCACCTCTTCGTGAACATCCCCCTGCACAAAAAATGCTCCGATTTCTTGTGAAAGTGCTATCAAAAGGGGATGCTCAATGCACATACACCTATCAAAAAGCTCTAATGCGTTTTCAACATCCAAGCCGTCATCCATAACAGAACCCGTAAGCTCAAAATGTATCTGTTCAAGCTTATTTGAAATACCCGTGTGCCTCCAACGATCCCAGTTAATGCAGACTGTGCGTATGCCGTTAAAATTCTCATTATAATATGCGCAAGCGTCCAGATACGCATTTGCTGCGCAGTATGCAGCCTGTCCCACGCTGCCGACGATCGATGACAGCGATGAAAACAGCACCATCATCTCAACTCCGTTTGCTTTACAGGCATTTATAAGGTTTCTCGTTCCATCGTATTTTGGCGCAATTACCTTGCGTGAATCTTCGGGTTTGCGCATTTGAACAAGACATCCATCGGAAACGGCTGTCATATTGAACACGCCGTCTATTTTTCCGAATTTTTTTATGGTATATCTAAAAAGCTGCTCAACCGCTTCGCCGCTTGAAATATCACAGAGAATATATTCACTGTTCCCAATACTTTCAACCGTTCTGTTCATATCACCATTTGCAATATTTTTTCTGCCCGATAAAACAAGCTTAGCATTATACTTCCTTGCCATATGCTTTGCAACTACTTGACCTATACCGCCCATTCCGCCGAACAAAATATAAATTCCGCCTTCTTTTATACAACTTTTTTTATTGCCGCACTCAACAACGGTATATGTCGGCAGCATTCTATAATTTCTGCGGTATGCAACGGTTTTATCATCATTATTACTGCATATTTCATTATAGATATTCCGCGAAATCTTATCGTTACAGACAATATCGTCATTATCCAGATCAATCAATTTTGCGTCAATATTTGAATATTCCTGCGGAATTACGGTTACCGCAGCACTGAGCATTGCCTTATCGGGATACTTCAGATCGCAACCCACAGCTTCAATAGAATTGCTGCACAAAATAAACATTTTAAGTCTGATATTTCCATCAGCTGCACCGCATAGATTTGCAATTTTAAACAGGTTATCACAATAAATTCTCTGCACACTGCTGTGCTCCGCAAGACCGTATGTATACAAGATATTATATACCCCATCAACCTTGAAAAGCTCGGAAATAATACCTTCTGCAGCACTGAAATCCTTGCTTTGAACGCATGCGCATATCTCGTTTTTTTTCGAAATCATGCTTACAATTTTTTCTGAAATATCATTTTTATCAGCAAAGACGATCCACTTTTCGCCAAATCTTTCTGTCGGATCAAGCTTTACGCTTCTTTCCCAGTTGCGCATATAAATCATATTGTCCTTCTTTGAGGCAAACTTGTTTTTGCCAAGCTCAAAAGCTTCATCCGTCATAAGCTGCTTACCGAATGAATTCTTTTCAAATGGATAATTCGGCAGGATATTTGCTCCGTATGAAGAAATGTCCGTATTTAATTTGTATTCAAGTTCAATGCCGTTATCGTAGAGATTTCCCAGCTTATCATAAAGATACTTTACATCGGGAATATCTTTGCTCTTTACACGTATTGTATCGATACCGCATATAAGCTTTTCCTTTGCGATGCCACGCAGAGCCATAGTCAGCAGATTTCTACCCGGTCCCGTTTCGATGAGAACATAATTATCTCCCAGGGAATCCAGCATTTTAACTGCTTTATAATACTTTACACATTCCTTCAGATGATTGCTCCAATAAGAAACTTTCGTTACTTCCGAACCATTTACAAATTCTCCCGTAACGCATGAAATCATCGGGATCTCATTTTCATGGAATTCTACAGAAGCGAGTGCCTCTGCATAATGCTCCACTATCGGTATCATCAAATGCGAATGGCTGCCGTAATCAACGCCTATACGCATGCTCATTATCTTATCGTTTTTCAGTGCAGCTTCGCATTCTTCAATTGCGGAAACTCCACCTGCAATGATGCACGAGCCGCCGTTATCAATAGCTATTGAAAGATTTGCAATAAGCGAAATATACTTCTCGCATCTTGCTCTTTCAAGAGGGATATTCAGCATAACGCCTTTTTCCGTTTTCTGCATAAGCTGCGCCCTCTTATTAATCGCAAACAGCGCATCTTTAAGCGAAATAACGCCTGCAATACAAGCCGCGGCATAGTCTCCGAAACTGTAGCCTATTACAATATCGGGCTTGATCCCGAGATCCATAAGCAGCCTTGCAATACAGTATTCCATGATAAAGATAAGCGGCTGCGATACTGTTGTATTCATAAGATCGCTGTCTGTTCCGTCCAGCCAAAGCTTTTTTGTTTCACAGCTGTATTCGCTCTGCAGCTCAAAGCAGTAATCAGCATATGCACGGAACGCCGCTATTTCACTATACAAGCCAAAGCACATTTTAACATACTGATTGCCCTGCCCCGGGAACATGAATACTATTTTCTTTTGCGCAGAAGGAATTCTTTTTATGCTTTCGTGCAATACGGATTCCAGTTTTTTTACCGCATCCTCTGCATTGCTGCAACCAACTGCCTTGCGGAATATAAAACGGCTTCTCTTATTTTCAAGTACGTGTGCGATCTCGGACATATTAACCTCGGGCCGTTCACTGAGATATTTCTTCCATTCGCCAAGCATACGCTTCAAAGCAGCGCCCGATTTTGCAGAAAACATCAACAGCTTGTAATTATTGCTCTGCATTTTGTCAGGATATTCATAATTTTCCAAAACAACGTGCACATTTGTTCCGCCCATGCCGAAAGAGCTGATACCTGCCCTTAGTGTGCCGTCCGAAGCTTCCCACTTTTTCAGAGAAGTGTTTACATAAAACGGACTGTTTTCAAAATCAATTTTTCTATTGGGGTTCTCGTAATGTATCGTTGGCGGTATAACCTTGTTATACAGTGATAATACGCACTTTATAAAACCTGCCACGCCGCTTGCAGAATCGAGATGACCTATATTGCTCTTGACTGAACCCAGCGCACAGAATTGCCTTTTCGTTGTTGCAAAGGCTTCTTTAAGTGCTTCAATTTCGATGGGATCACCGAGTTCAGTTCCTGTTCCGTGCGCCTCGATATAGGACACGGTTTCGGGAGCTACTTTTGCGATCCTGTAAGCCTTTTTAATTACCGTTGCCTGACCGTTAACGCCCGGAGCAGTATAGCCTATTCTCTCTGCTCCGTCATTATTCATAGCACTCCCTTTTATTACTGCATATATTCTGTCTCCATCAGCTTCAGCATCCCTCAAGCGCTTTAATACAACAACTCCAACACCTTCTCCGCCCACCGTACCGTGAGCGTTGTCATCAAATGCTCTGCAATATCCATCGGGGGAAAAGATCATTCCTTCTCTGTAGAAATAGCCTTTTTTATCAGGCAAAAGCAATGACACTCCGCCGGCTGCTGCAACCTTGCATTCGCCGGTAAGAAGCCCACGGCATGCAATATGGATTGCTGCCATCGACGTGGAACAGGCCGTTTTAACATAAACTGCCGGTCCCTTTAAATTTAATTTATATGCAATTTTAGTGCACATAAACTCTTCGTTTGTCAGCTGTTCATCAGAAAAGGCTTTTAAATTGTCGCCCATAGATTTGATCTTTGTAACAAGCTTCCAATATGTATTTGACGAAGCGCCGCCGTAAACTCCAATGGGATTATCCTTTTTTGTATTTAACCCGGCATCTTCAAGAGCAGCCCACACACACTGGTGAAAAAGCCTCATTTGAGGTTCCATAATTTCCGCTTCGCTTTTTGAATATTCAAAAAACTTCTCATCGAAAAATTCTTTTCCCTCAAGGTAGCCCTTTGCTTTTACATAATTTGGATCGTTTTTCAAAGCCTCTTCTTCCTTCGATAAATGAAGCTCGTCATCGGAAAAAAAGGTTATGCAGTCCTTTCCCGACTTTAAATTTTCCCAATATTCAATAATATTTTCGGCTTTTGGAAACTTTCCTGCCATTCCTATAACGGCAATTTCCATACCTGTTTTTGTTGATGTGTTTTTATTCAAAATTATCCTCTCCAAATAAACTCATTACATTATCAAAAGCTTCTGCACTGTCATTTAATTCAGCCTCCTGCTCTGCGGATGCTGCTGCATTTCCGGATAACGTATTATTCAAGTATTCTGCCAGCATACGCACCGTTGGACATTTATACATAACGGTTATAGGCAGATCAATCTCATGACGTTTCATAATTTCATTATGCATCTTAACGATATTCAACGAATTTCCGCCCATATCAAAGAAGTTTGTATCAATTCCTATGCGGTCGGACTTGAATATATTACTCCATATTGCAACCAATTCCCTTTCCAACTCATTCGTCGGCGGAACATATTTTGTACTGTTTACAGAAATATCAATAGGCACCGACTTCAATGTTTTTTCATCAATTTTTCCCATAGGCGTAAGCGGAAGGGCATCCAATTTTATAAAATACGCCGGAACCATATATGCCGGAAGCTTTTTATATAAGTACTGCTTCAGTTCGAATAATTCCAATTCCTTATTTGCAACATAAAATGCGCAGAGATATTTTTCGCTGCCTTTATCACGTGCAACAACGCTTACATCATCAATCTCTTCCATTTCAAAAAGCGCCTTGGTGATCTCGTTTATTTCGATCCTAAAACCGTGAATTTTGATCTGACTGTCTTTTCTGCCGATGAATTCAATCTCACCCTCCTCGGTAATGCGTGCAATATCACCTGTCAGGTACATTGTTTCGTTTTCAAAATACGGGCTGGGAACGAACTTCTCCTTGCTTAACTCGGGCATATTCAAATATCCTGAGGCAATTCCCTTACCCGAGAGACAAAGCTGACCGGGAACATTAATATTAGAAAGCTTCAAATAATTGTCGAGTACAAGAAGATGTGTATTGTAAATGGGCTTGCCCAAAATATTGCAGTTATCGCCCGAAACATCTCTATGGCAGGATACAACCACACTCGCCTCTGTTGGACCGTATTCGTTGCATATTTCCAGTCCGGGATTTTTTCTCTTGGCGCCGTCAACAACCTCTTTTTTCAGCTTATCGCCCGCAAGAGATACAAGCCTTAAATACTGCATATCCTCATCATTCAGACACTCTATGATTGCGCCGAAAAGAGGCGGAACAGTACATATGAATGTGATTTTCTGTTCTGTAATATACCTTGCTATATAAGGTATATCGTTAGCCCTTTCATCGCTAATAACATGCAAAACGCTGCCTGAAACAAGCGGCTGCAGGAAGTTTACCACAAAGCCATCAAACAAGAATGAGAACATTTGCAGAACTCTGTCGTTGTTGCCCAAGCCAAATTCCGTTCTTCTCCAGAGCATTGAATTAACGATATTCTTGTGCCTGATTAAAACGCCCTTTGGCTTACCTGTAGTACCGGAAGTATAGATAACGTATGCGCTTCTTTCGGGACTGCACTGATCCACAGCATAATAAATAATACTATTGTCGTAGCCTTCCGTCAGGGATGAATAGCTAATACATCTGAGCTCATTACTGCAATATTCCTTTGCCCTGTCAAAATAATCGTCTGAGCATACAACAGCTGCTGCTTTTGAATCGGAAAGAATATATCTGAACCTTTCTTCGGGCATATCAACCTCAAGAGGTGTATAGGCAATTCCTGCTTTCCAGAATGCGATTATGAGCACTATCATTTTATATGTTCTGTCACATAAAATTCCGGCTGTAATATCATGCTTACTGTCAGCATCAAGCACCTTTATGAGATTTGACGCCACAAAATCAGTTATATTATCAAGCTCGCCGTAGGTCAGAACGGTGCCGTTGCTGTAAATTGCATCATAATTTGCGGATGCCTCAAACTGCTCATGCAACATATCCATAAGGGTATAATTTTCGTTGTAACTGTGGGGAATGTACATATCCTTTCTCAGCAGCAGAGGCATCTCTTCATCGATTATCTCAATATTTTTGATCTCGATCTCCGGTGTTTCCGTGATTTTCTCAAAAACTCTTATAAAGCCCCTTATAAAGCGATTCAAAACTTTTTTGGAAAACAATTCACCGTCATATTCAATTCTGCATTGAAGCGAACCGTTATTTTCAGCAAATTCAAATGAAATAGCCGCCTTGGTGGAACGTCCCTTTATCTCATAATCCGAGATTCTCCAACCTTGATAATTAAAGTCGGTATTCTTCATATTCTGCATTATAAGCATTGTATCATACAAAGAATTTTGGCCCAGATTATTGAAAGCCGCAACATTTTCGATAATTTTTTCGTATGGATAACTTTTATTTTCAAAAGCATCCAAGCAACATTTGCAAATATCATCAAGGAACTCCTCAAATTTCATATTTCCGTTCAGCTTGTTTTTTATAGGCAGCGTATTTATCATCAAGCCCACAACATCGCTGAAACTTTCATTATCTCTGCACGAAATGGGCATACCCACTATGAACTCTTCCTGCGATGTCATCTTGTGAAGCAAAACGCTGTATGATGCCATTAAGAGCATATAAAGAGTTACATTTCGCTTAGCGCTCAGCTCCTTCAATCTATCCAAAAGTTTATTCTCAATTACAAAGAAACTGCTTTTTCCGCTACGCTCCCTACCAATCTTAAGATTCTTTTCAACGGGCCATTCAATCCGCGGTATCTCTTCACCTGCAAACTGTTTTTCCCAGTATTTCTGCATTTTATCAAACTTTCCATGTTCAATATTCTGCCGCTGCCAATGAATATAGTCAATATATTGCCTATGTTTTCCGTTTGTATTTTCGTTTCCAAAATATTTACTCACAAGCTGTTGCTTTATCAATTCAACAGATATTCCGTCTGCAACAATATGATGAAGGTCGATAATAAGAATCTGCTTATTCACGCCTATTTCCGCAACTCCCGCACGGATGAGAAGATCATTTTCGAGATCATACGGGCGAATAAACTCATCAATAAAATGATCCGTTTCTTCGGGTGAAATACGGCATGTTTGCAAATGAAATTCCTTGCTCCTGTCTATTTTCTGAACAACATTGTCACCATCCATAAAATAGTTGCTAAGGAGAATAGCGTTTTCATTTACAATGCTGCAAAAGGCAGCTTCAAGCTTCTGCTCATCCAATTCGCCCTCTATCAACATACACAGCGATGTATTGTAGGCAAGGGATTTTTTGTCCGTCATATGAAGCATATACATTCTTTTCTGCTCAAGAGAAACAGGTAAAATACCGTCCTCTTGATATTCTTCTGCCTTTTCCAATACTTCGCCGCCGTGTGAAAGCAATGCAATATCCTTAATGAATGGATGATTAAAGAAATCGGCAAGGGATATTTCAAGGTTCATTTGCTTTTTAAGCTGTATAGAGAATTCAACTTCCTTTAGTGAGTCGCCGCCAAGCTCAAAAAAATTATCCTCAATTCCGATTCCCTTATAGCCCAGAATTTTTTCCCATATCTCAACGATTTTTTCCTCTGTCTCATTTGTAGGTGCAGCATATTCGTTTGAAAGTTCGGGACGCTTGTATTCAGTCTCATCATTCATTTCTTCATTGGCGGCTATATTTACCCAATCCTCATAACGCTTCTTAAGGTCGCCGGTGGATATAATTATCTGCTCTTCATCCAAAAGGCTGAATATCATTGGAACAAGACACATTCCTTCATCTCTTGATAAAGCAAAATTTTTCGCAGTAGTACCAATATAACTTTCTTCTCTGCCTGTATCAAACTGCCAGAAATCCCAATCGACAGTGATCCATTTTGTATTGCTGTTTCTATTCTGCATTTTTGCGAAAAAATCCATAAACAGGTTACTGGCAGAATATGCGGAATGTCCGATCCCCCCCAAAATACCCGAAACAGATGACGTAAGGATACAATTATCCACGCTGTATTTTTTAATGGTTTCTGCAAAACTTACCAGACCTCTGATCTTTACATCAAACTGCATATTACACATTTCTTTTGTTGTATTTTCGATCAATGTAAAGGTATCGCCGCCGATAACGCCTGCTGCAAAAATAACGGTATTTATCCTTCCGAATGCAGAAATAACACTGTCAAGAACACTGCTGATATCTTCCTTAACATTACATTTTTTCAGCATTACAGTTGAACCGTTTTTCTCGATTTCCGAAATATATCCTTCTTTTTCCGAAGATATGCTTCCGTTATTCAAGGCAAGATCGTGAGTGGAAGTCAAAACAAAATTAACCTTTTTGATGGAGCTTATTCCCTGTGCAAGGCTTAAGCCCACATTGCCCATACCGCCGATAATAACCACCGTATCACCGTCATTTACGGCACTGCTGCGGTAGCTATTTGGTGCATACATCTGCTCGACAGAGGGAAAATATCGGCTGTTGCGTCTGTATGCTACGATTTTTTCATCGTATACCAAAGCCTCCTCCAGCATTACGGAAGCTATTTTTTCTGCACATAATTTTTTCGCTTCAAATTCAACGCACTTTGTTTTTATTGCTGGATATTCCTGAGAAATAACAACTCCAAGGCCTATTAAACCTGCATTATACGGATCAATATTTTCTGTTCCGTCTATAGAATAGCAGTCTACTGCAAGGCTGCATATTTTTAGTGAATTTTCTTTATTTGCGTTTTCCTTCTGAAAGCTTTTCACAAAATAAAGCAGACCATAGAAGGAATTTTCCAGCTTATTTTCGGTATTGTCGATATTATCAAGGCACATGAAATTCAATACGTTGTAAACGGTCCTCTGTTCGGACATATCCTTTACAAGCATCTCATAATCACTCTCCGAGGCTGTATTTATAACGTATTCACCTTCCCCGCATTTAGAGAATCCATTGCCCTTTCTTACCAGATAAACCTTATTTTTGCTGCTTATTTTCTGTGCTGCAATTTCTCCACATCCCAAAGAATCGCAGAAAACTATGTATGTATCATCAAATCCTTCAACGCTGTCAATAAATCTCTGCTTCTTCCAATTCATTGAATAAAGCCATGAATTAAGAGGCTTTTTATTATTGCTGAGAACAACTGCTTTATCTCTCCTCTGTTGGCTCTTTGCAATTTTGAACCTTTCTCCCATAAAGGGATAAAGCGGCAGATTAACGTAATTTCTTCTGTTTTTCCACAGCAGTGCATCCTTATTTATATTGTAACCGATACTCCACATCAGGCATATTTTATTTAGCAGATACTCATAGTCATCCTGTATCGTATTTTTATTTCTTGTCATATTAACTACTGAAATTCGCTCATCACTACAGAATGAAAAACGTTTTATCAAAGCTGTCAGATTCATTCCGGGACCGACTTCTACAAATGTGCACGGTCCGTATTCATCCAATACTGCCTTAACGCTGTCCGAAAATCTAACGGGATTAAGCATATGATTTATCCAATAATTTACAGAAGCAAGCTGTCTTTCGGCAATCTCTCCTGCAAGTATACCAGAAATATATTTCTTGCTGCACTTGCCGAAATTAACCTTTTCAAGAACTCTTCTGAAATCGTCCTTAATACATTTCAATAATGTGCAATGACATGCGGAAGCAGGAACCTTAGAACAGATCATTCTCATATTTCTTAATTTATTTTCAAGCTCTTCCAGATCCTCAACGGTTCCCGAAACGGTGCAGGCTTCTTCGTTGATTATGGATAAATGTAGCTTTTCGTTAAGATGTTCCTTTATTTTGTCCTCATTTAACGGCACGCTGAGCATAGAGGTACCCTTGAGTTTCTTCATTAATTTTCCACGTTGAACTATGATATACAGAACATCATGAAGAGAAATAACTCCCGACAAGCAAGCCGCAGCATATTCACCAAAGCTGTAACCAAGTAAAATATCGGGGGCAATGCCGTAAAATTCCAGAGTCTTTGCCAGTGCATATTCCACAACAAAAATAAGTATCTGGATCTCGCTTGAGCGGTATTGTTCATCGCTATACAAAACATCGATAAAATTGATCTCGGTAAGCTCTTCTAATATCTTTGCACATTCGTCGGCATTTTCTTTGAAAACACTGTGCTTCAAATACAGGTCACGCATCATATCCTTGTATTCGGAGCCTTGTCCTGGGAAAACGAATACAAGCTTATTATCCTCATTGGCAATATGCTCCGAAGCACGATTTTTTCCTTTTTTCAGGAAATCGCCCTTTTTATCCGCCGTATTTCCGAGAAAGAATCGTCTGAATTTGTAATCGCCGCTACGGCGGTTCAATGTATACGCAATGTCCTGAACAGAAACATCGTCAGATGTTTCAATATACCTCTCCAGTTGTTCCGTCATTGCATTCAATGCTTTTTTGCTTTTTGCAGAAAGCAAAATGCAGTTTACGTCATCGATCTCATCCTCGACAGTAAACTCAGGAGCTTCCTCTAAAATGACATGAGCATTTGTACCGCCGATACCGAAAGCACTTACACCTGCCGTTCTACGTTTCCCACTGCATTTCCATTTCTTTGCTTCTGTATTTACATAAAATGGACTGTTTTCAAAATTGATCTTATCATTGGGCTCACTGAAATGAAGGCTGGGCGGAATCAATTTATTTTTCAATGCAAGAGCAGTCTTAATAATACCTGCTACACCCGCCGCATTGTTGGTATGACCGATATTTGTTTTAACGCTTCCCAAAGCACAGTAATTGCGCTTTGTTGTATGGAAAGCTTTTGTTAACGCCTCTACTTCAATAGGATCACCGATCAGCGTTGCTGTACCGTGAGTTTCAATATAGTCGATATCTTCAGGGAATACCTGTGCCATATACATGGCACTTCTCACGGCACGAGCCTCGCCGTTTACGCTTGGAGCGGAAAATCCTGCCTTGTCCGAGCCGTCGTTATTTATGGAGGATCCTTTGATAACAGCATAAATATTATCGTTATCACGGATCGCATTTTCAAGAATTTTCAACACCACAACGCCTGCCCCATCGCTGAAAACAGAACCGTTCGCATCATTTGAGAAGGCATGGCAATGACCGTCCTTGGAATATATCATGCCCTCCTCATAAAGGTAGCCCTCCTTGATAGGAACGGTTATGGAAACACCACCCGCAACAGCCATATCGCAATCGCCTGCCAAAAGTGACTGGCAAGCCAAATGAACAGCCACAAGAGATGTAGAGCAGGCTGTCTCCACGCTTATAGCAGGACCTCTCAAATTAAGGTTGTATGCAACTCTCGTGCTGAAATTATTTATATCATTAAGCGAGCCCAACAGTAACTTCTGAACCGCATTGTCGCCGCCTGCAGATAATGTATTCAGCCAGCTGTAATTTGTGAAATTGCCAAGGAATACACCAACCTCTCCTTTGTATCGATACGGTGGGTAGCCTGCATCCTCCAAGCCGTGATAAACACATTCATGAATGACACGAAGCTGCGGGTCCATAAGTGAAACTTCCTCGGGCGTATAATTAAAAAACTGGTTATCAAATCTATCGCAATGATTGATAATGCCTTTTGCCTTTACGTAATTTCCACGGGAATACAGTGCCCTGTCAATACCACTTTCCTCCATTTCCTCATCGGTAAAAAAGCTTATGCAGTCTTTTCCATTAACTATATTCTCCCAAAATTCCCGAACATTATCTGCACCGGGCATTCTGCAATCCATGCCTACTATTGCGATCTCCAATCCGGTCAATTTTGATTCATCAACTTTATACTTTCCCATCTGCGCCCCCCACATTGCGCCTGATTCTGCTTAATTTATTTTCACGAACTACAGGCATCTCTTCTTCCTTATTTTCCAACGAATCCACAAGTGAATCAATATTTGAATATGTATAAAACAGTGTCGGGGCAATCCGCACAAGGCACTCCTTCTCAATGATCTTAACTATCTGCAAAATATCGATCGACGTTGCACCAAGCTCGAAAAGATTATCCTTTTCACCTACATGCTCAAAGCCAAAATAATTTCTGATGCTTTCGCACATAGCTTTTTTCAGCTTATTGCCGTTTTCAATTGCAACAGTCTCCTGCTGAACCGATAAATTCAGCGAATCCTTAAGCTCGTAAGTTTTAGTGTACTGCTCCAGTCTTTCACCTAAGCTTCCTTTGGCAATCACATACTGTGAAGCCAAGCCGAAACTCAGCATTTTCTCAAATATAAAGGCACCTTCATCGGGAGAAAGTGAATACTGGTAAGCACCCTTATCTCCGAAATCCCAACCATCCCAAACAAGACTTGTCCACTGCGTATTTTCATTAGTATGAGCGCTGTAAACATACTGATTTAAAAATGCGTTTGCCGCAGCATAGGCAGTGAATCCTATACCACCCAAAACGGCAGAAAGCGACGACATAAGAATACAGTAACGAGGCTTTAAAAGCTCTGCCATTTTTTCAATGTACATCGTTCCGTAAACTTTTGCCGCAAACTGATTTGTAAAATCGGCTTCGTCAAGTTCGGTTATCCTCTTGAAATTATTCTTTGAAACATTGCCTGCAAGATTAATTATGGCAGCAACGCTTCCGTAAGTTTTCTTGATATTTTCGGCTGTTTTCATTACGGAAGCAAGATCCGAAATATCGCATTTCAAAAGGCTTACATTCTCGATACCGCTTAAGAATTTAATCTTGCTATAATAAGGCTCCGTCTCGCTGTGAGTTGCCAGCCATCTATCAAAAGCATTATCCGTGATCTCAATACTGCGGTTCAAAATAACAATTTTACATTTTTTATTTTTTAAAACGCCGCATATAGCGCTTCCAATATTGCCAAGGCCACCCACAAGGATACATGCCTCGCCCTGCATGAGCTGATTGTTACTACTATTGTATTCTGCTATCTCATCAAACGGATCATACGCCTCTATATATCGGTTTTCTCCACGATAAGCTGCAAAGCTGAAATTATTACTGTCCAACAGATCATTAACGAGCTGTTTTCTAAACATAACGCTGTTAACGGCAGCCGTATCAATATCAATGAGCCGAGCATTAACATACTTGCATTCAGTATAAACAGCCTTAACAAAGCCGGAGATCATAGCTTCACATTTATAAACGGTTTCTCCCACGCCGATGCCGATGCCGAGAACGGTAATAACGGTAAGCTCCAACTTTTTATTATTCTCTTCAAAATAGTGTATCACAGGCATAAGGCACTTTACATCACCGTCAACGCTTTCCTGTTCATAATTGCAGAAATAGACTGCCTTCAGGCACTCGCCGCAATCAATATCCTTAAGCTGCTCCAAATCCGAAATGATATTGAGCTTCGACATGCTGCCGGAGAGGATATGCTGTAGTTTTTTGCTCATTTCCGTGTGATTTCCAACGAAAACACAATCTCTGTCGACAACCTTAATGCTTAAATTTTCCTGTTTCTCCCAACTTGGAATATATATCATACTTTTCGACACTTTCGCTGCACTGCGGCACTCTTTGGAAATAATTATGTTATCGTAAATGTCATAAAATCTTTCAAGCTCGTAAACATGAGCAGGCAGGTGAACCTTTTTATGGATTTTCTTTCTATATGTAAGAGCAAAATTAATATTCAGTCCAAGAGTCCAAAGCGCACCCATTTTTCTGTATAAATAGATCACATCATCACAAACGAAATTGCGATTTCTTATAGTATTTATTGCATAAATCCCGTCGACTTTTTTGTCGTTGCGAATAATATAAGTCGTCAGAGTATTTCCCGGACCGACCTCTATAAAAGCAGCCTTTTCAAGCTTAAGCAGCGTATTGATACCCTCGTAGAATCTCACCGTACCCCTCAAATGCTTTATCCAGTAATCAGGCTTTATTATGTCATTTTCGTTTACCCAATCACCTGTAATATTTGAGATCATTTTTATTTTGGGCCTATTCATTTTTATATTTGAGATAAAAATGTAAAATTCATCTAAAATCGGTTCTACCATGTATGAATGAAAAGCGTGAGAGGTTCTCAATTCACGGTATCTGATCTCATCCTCATGGAGTCTTTCCTTCAGTACTTCGACCGCATCAGGCTTGCCTGCTAGAACATAGTTATTTTTTCCATTTCTTACCGAAATACAAACATCATCCGTGATATAGTCCTCAATATTTTCATCATCCAAAATAACGGAAACCATTTTCCCACGTTCAAGCTTTTGCATAAGCTCTGCACGTTTTATAACAATATCCAACGCATCCTCAACGGAAAAAATCCCCACAATGCAAGCTGCTACATATTCACCCAGGCTGTGCCCTATAACAGCCGAAGGCTTAACGTTGGAATCGATAAGAAAGCATGCCATAGCATAATCCAGCGAGAAAACCGCAAGCTGACAATAAAATGTCTCATTTATTATTTCGCCATCCACATTTTCGCCATACAAAATTTCCTGCATTTTAACGCCGATCCTACTCTCGATATATCTGAAACATTTGTCAAGATACTGTCTGAAAATCGGCTGCTTAAAATACAGATCACGAGCCATGCCAAAATATTGATTCCCCTGTCCGCCGAACATGAAAACAACTTCCGTTTCGCCGTTTGGAACAGTATTGACCTGCAAGTCATCATCACTGCCGTTACTCAGGTATTTATTGATAACAGCTTTTGCATTTGTTTTTTTATCTGCAACGATTGCAGCTCTGTATTTAAGATCTTTTTTTCCATAAGCAAGTCCGTACGCAATATCCTCTAAATCCTCGGTGTGTTGCAAATCTATATAGTTGCCGAACGCTGCAATATTCTTATTAAGATTATCGGTTGAAGTTCCCGAAAGCGGAAAAACAAGCGGTATATCCCTGCTTAAGCTCGCTTCTTCATCCTTGGGTGCATCGGTAAGAACAGCGCAAGCATTGGTACCTCCGATACCGAATGAGCTAACCAAAACATAGATATCATCTGCATCGCTGTCATAATGATAGAGGCTGGAATTAACTTTAAAAGGTGTTCTTTCAAAATGTATATTGGGATTATCCTCTTTGTAATTTATGCTGGGCGGAATCATTCTGTTTGCAACACAGAGTACGGCTTTTATAAAACCCGTAATACCTGCGGCTGTACTGAGATGACCGATATTTGATTTTATTGAACCTATCCTACAAAACTGTTTTTTATCGGAAGCAAAAGCCTGAGTAAGAGCTTCTATTTCCACCATATCGCCAAGGGGCGTTGCAGTTCCGTGAGTTTCAATATAGGAAAGCTCATCGCTGTGTATTTCAGCCATATTCAATGCCGACTGTATAACATCACATTGACCCTGCACGCTTGGTGCGGTATAGCCAACCTTACTGCTTCCATCGTTATTAACGGCACTTCCCTTGATAACAGCGTAGATTTTATCGCCATCCTCTATGGCGTCCTCCAAACGTTTCAGCACAACAGCTGCTGCACCTTCACTGTTAAGCGTACCACAGGCGTCCTTGTCAAAGGGTCTACAATGACCGTCGGGAGAAACTATGGAACTTACCTGATACTCATAGCCTGTTTTAATAGGGGAATCCATAGCGCAAGCGCCTGCAACCGCCATATCACAAGCACCGGTGAGAAGCTGTTTTACAGCCTCGTCGACAGCAACCAGTGAAGTTGAACAAGCGCAATCCAAGGTTACACACGGCCCCTTCAGATCAAGGTTATATGCAATAATCGTTGAAATAAAATCCTTATTCGCAAGAATGCTTGCGGAAGGAATTTCCTCTTCACTGATAAAGCTTGAATTTCTTACGGCATATTCCCAGTTATAATTAGGATTTGCACCGATAAAGCAACCTATCTTGCCATCGTATTTGTGCGAACAATATCCCGCGTTTTCCAATGAATCGTTAACGCATAAGTGCATCATTCTGATCTGCGGATCCATCATCTGTACCTCTTTGGGCTTATACCCGAAATACTTGCTGTCAAATTTTTCGGCGTTGTCAATAACGCCTTTAGCTTTAACGTAATTATCCTTAATAAGCAGGTCGTGCTCTATGCCTTCATTTTCCAATTCATTATCAGAGAAAAAGGTAATTAATTCTTTACCGTCAACAAGGCTCTGCCAAAGGCTGTCAATATCCTTTGCCCCGGGGAATCTTCCTGCAATTCCAATAACTGCAACTTCCAATCCAGTCAAATTGTTTGTATCCATTCTATCTCCTTCGTAACGCAAGCAGTGTTTTTTTCACTGTATCCTTTCTTTTCTTAAGGTCTTTATCCTGTTCTGATTCTTCTGTATTTGCCGTTTCTTTAGGCGCACGAATACTTTCGATATATGCAGCAAGAGCCTTTATTGTAGGATATTCAAAAAGCTTTATCAATTCAATATCGATATCTAGCTCATCCTTCAATCGGCTGTTCATCTCGATAAGAGCAAATGAATTTCCGCCTCTTGAGAAGAAATTCTGGGAAGTATCCACATCCTGCTCATTCACCTTCAAAACATCACACCAAATTGAAATAAGCATTTTTTCAACATCGCTTCCGACAGTCGAAACTACGGGAGCACCCGTATTTTTCACTGTTTTTTCCGCTCTTTTATTAATAAGCTCCAATATTTTTTCGGCGCTGTTATACAAGAGAGGCATAACATAATTTTGGTGCTTTTGATTTCTTATAACATTCCAATTATAACTGGCTTTTTGAGTCTCCGAGTTCTTGATACAATCGAAGCTTAAAACAGAAATACCGTCGATCATTGAAGCGTTGCCAACTGTCTGTACCAGATCGTAGCCGTGCTCTTCGAAACGATTCACCATTTTACCGTAATCCAAAAACATAACATTTTCAATATAATTTTTTCCGTTTGAATGATCTTCGTTTTTCATAACGGAAGCTTCAATATCAGCTTCATATTTCTTGCTAAAGATTATACATTCCCTATCTATATAGGATTTACAGCTCACCTTTTTGTAGCCTATAAATTCAAAGAATTTTTCGGCATTTTTTCTGTCACTAATACAAAGCTTGATAATATCCTTTTTCGTAGTACCGAGGATTTCAATATTCTTATTTTCTAAAAGCTCGATCAAACCAATATTTTCCACATAGATAAATGCAACGGGGTTTCCATTAAATATATCCGTAGCCTTTGCGTTGCTTACCATGCTGTATTTCAATCCGTTCTTTCTCATGCTTTCAAGGAATTTTCCGATACTTTCAATCTCATAGCAAAGATGATAAAATTTCATCTTTTCGTCGTTAAGAATAGCAACTGTAGGTGAACCAGGATCTATAGGCTTAACAAATTCAATATCATCGTAGCCATTTCTGCTGAAAATACAAAGCTCAGATTTCTGGTTAATCTGCTGATAAACAGCTCCCTTTGAATAACCCATAGCTCTAAAAAGCTCTTCGGCTCCGTTGAAATCACGCACAGCCAAGCCGATATGATTTAATTTTATAAGCATTCCTTCAGCCTTATTTTTCTCTGTTTCAAAGGAAATCTCGATATATTTCGGGCAGTCTTCAATGTCGGATGTACTGATTGAAAACAATATTTTTTTCTGGCCCTCACGCTGCTTATTCCAACCGTTTCTATTTAAGAATTCGGCAACCATGCTGTTTCGTGCAGTAGTTATGTATTCGGCTTCTATCCTGTCAACATTATTGCATTCGCAGATCTTTTTTATTCCCGATAAGATGCAGTCTTCCACATTTTTTCCGAGAACTCTGCAGCTGAGAAGCAGTGTATCTATTGCCATTTTCTCGCCTGATATCTCGCCAATAATGAGTCCTGAGATTCCATACGAACCGAAATCGTCACTAACGGTGATCTTTCTGCAAATATAGTTTTCTCTGTGGATTATTTCTTTCAGTTCGCTTACTGTACGCCTTATTGTACTCAAATTAAACTGATTTGTTCTGTACGTCATCTGCGAAGCACGCTCCATATCCTGCTCATCAATTTCACTTATATTGACCTTGATGTGAAGATTTTTCAAGAAATCATCCAACGATCCCGTCTCATTCATAAAGCCCTGTCTCTTAATGGAATCCTGATACATGCGGGTGCGCTCTTTATCCTCATCGGTAGTTTTATTGCAGTCAAACAGCCATACCTTTTCCAGCAGCGCACGGATCTCCGACTTATTTTCAGGCAGCTGAAGAGTGAACACTTCAGGGCAATTTTCTGCCATTTGTCTGCATTCAAAATAATCGTCATCAATAAATGCAAAGCTGTCAAGTGCAAGATTAAGCTTTTTCGCAAGATTTCTTATATTCAAATACTTGGGATTCCAGTTAGCCGTAATATCAACGAACATCTCCTTTTTCAGGAGCATTTCATCCATATCAAAAGCCGGTATTAAGATCTCACTGTTGTTTTTGCTGCAAATTGCCAAAAGTCTGCCATTCTCATACTGTTTTTTCATAAATTCTTGAAGGAAGCGGTATTCCTCGGTAATTTTTATGCCGTTGATCCCGTCCTCACCGATGATGCCCTGCCACAAGGTATTGTCGCAATCCAAAACGATCACCTTGCATTGCGGCATATAAAGATCTACGATTTTTCTTGCAAGCTCGGTACCCATGGCTGCAGTACATTCGGATGTGAAAGGAATCTTCGCCTCTCTGTATTTCTCATCATCGTATTCCCTCAAAACGCCGTAGTTTCCGGTATTTGTCAGATCAACGAAATAGATATTATCCCTGCCTGCAAGACCTGCCTCAAGGTTTTCATAAAGCGTCTCGATATGCTCTGCTGCTGATTTTGACAGTCTACCGCTGTAATCAGCCTTAAATACGCCAATTATAACAGTAGAACGGAAACTAATCTGTATCATGCTTTTTATCAATCTGTTAAAATGCTGATTGAGAACCTCTATCACCTTTTCGTCTGTTTCAAATTCGCCAATCCAATCCTCAAAGCGGATCAGCAGAATACTTACGCCGTTATTTGTTCTCAGCAAGCTGCCCTCTTCAAGAAGCTGTTGGAAAACCTGATTATACGGTGTAATTTCAATATGTGAATCTATGCCGTTAATGTCAAGCCATCTTTCAATATACGCACTGTAAATATCCGCTGTAAAAGTTGAGCAAATGACTGTATTTACGGTTTTTCTGCTCTCATTGCCCTGCTCCAGCAAAAGCTCGCTGCCGATGTTTGAGATAATAAGCTTTTTATCGAATGATTTGCGTATCTCTTCAAGTATATCCGCCGAAACAACTCTTGACGGACAAAGATAGCCCTGCATAATATTAGTACAATTCTGATTCGAAAGAAATTTTGAAGGACGCATTACCGAAAATTTTATATTTGAATATTTCTTGTCAAAATGCAGAACCGTTTTTTCAATTGCCGCCTTCGCAATGCTATAACTGAAATAATCGGGCTCTATCTGCTCTGCCCAAACGGAAGAAATACATATATATCTGCCCTTGTTTTTATTCAATTCGGGAGCAAAGGTCCTCAACGTATTCAATGTCATTCTGAGCGGCTTTTCAACTCTTTCCCCGAAGTTGCTGAAATCAAAATCATCGATCCTGTCATTTTCGATATGCGGATAAGCACAATTTATAACCACATCAATCCTACCGTATTCAGCAATAATATCCGCATACAATCCTTGAACCTCCTCAAAGATGCTTATATCGGCGCAAAAAGCCGCCACTGTACACCCCTTTGCTTTTATCTCATCTACAATATGATCTGCAAAAGCTTTATTATGTCCGTAATTTATAAAGATATTTCCTCCCAGTGACGCTGCCTGCAATGCAAGATCAGCACCAAGACCTCGGCTTCCGCCAAGAACAAGAACGTTTTTGCCTGAAAATTCCGAACATTTTGAAAGTGCGCTGCCTTCAATGATTGATACCGAATTATCATAACTCCACTCCAATTCAGGTCTGATATAGCTTTCAAGCACAACATTTGCGGAGCTATCGGCAGAATTGAGCATTCCCTTCATTACAAGCTTTTGAATCTTTTCATCATACTTGACCGTTTTGATAAAATAGTCGGTTTTTGTGTAATCATCAGAACCGTCAAAATCGATTTTCAGCTTTTCAAACAGGGCCTGCTTTCCGGGATTTTTCATACCTACCAGGAAGCTTGTAAAAGCCATAACACAAACAACGTAATTGTCGATACCAAGCTCTTCAAGGCACTCGATAACACCGGGATGCAATGAAAGGGTGTATTCACCTGTTTCCTTAAAACTTATTATCTCCGATGAGGACGGCTCGAGGGCCTGCTTATTACTGTTAACAAGGCTATGATCAGTTTCGAGCATGCACTTGTTAACGGGCTTATCATCAAAGCCCAACGTAATCAGGGTCATTACATTGCCTTGAGAATTTATTCCAATATGGATTTCCTTTTCGCCAATTACATCGTAAACGTAATCATACTCTTCATTTACAAACAGCGGACTTCTGAAATGTGCCTCCAATGAAGTTATGCGTATAGGTTTGCCCAAAGCAGCAATACATTTGCCAATAGCTGTAAGCGCACCCAGCACGCCGTATACCACCTGTTTTCCATAAGGCGTAACGGCAGCATATTCTGCATTCATATGAAGCGGATTATAGTCTCCCGAAATGGCAGCAAACCATTCCATATCATCGAAGGTAATGGTAAAATTCTGATTGTTTTCGGTGTTTGTTTTATTTATAACATCGTCAACTGTAAGCTCGTTAATACCCTTTTCTGTCAGCTTTTCCACAATTTCAAGATAGCCTTCAACAAATTCATCTATCGTCTTTTCCTTGAAAAGCTTTGTGGAATATTCAAAACTAAGATCAAGCTTTCCGTTTATTTCAAATACTTCCAAGAACAGATCAAATTTTGCGGTATTTCCGTAGTAATGATACGGCTCCGCACGGAAATCACCCATATCCATATTCAAAGCATTCACTATCTGCATAATAAAGAAAACATCGAAAAAACTGTTTCTTGACATATCTCTTTGACCGCTGAATTTGCGTACCATTTCATCAAAGGGATACCCCTGATTTTCCTCAACTCTATCCAGTTTATCGGTAACGGTCTTTAAAAAGTCAGTGAATTTCACCTTGCTGTCAATATCGCAACGAACAGGCAGTGAATTTGCAAAAACACCCAGCATTTTCTCGACCTCAGTCTGTCTGCGATTGGCCATAGCCGTACCAATAACGATGTCATTCTGCCTGCTGAATTTATAAAGCAGCAGATAATAAGCTGAAAACAGTACATGATAAAGACGTGCATCATTAGCCGTTGCAAGTTCCTTCAGAATATCGACCTTATCTTTTGCAAGCTCAAAATATTTTCTTGAGCCTTCTGAATTCTTTACATTAGAGCGCTTGAAGTCATAAGGCAGCTGTATTGTCGGCAGACCATTTTCCAACTGCTCTCTCCAGAAGCCCTCATGCTTATCCAGCATTTTACGAAAGTCATCGCTTTCCTTTTCCCATACGGCGTAATCCTTATATTGAAGCATCGGCTTTTCAAGCTCACTACCCTCATACATAGTCAAAAATTCCTCTGTGATTATATTCATGGAAATACCGTCGGAAACTATATGATGCAGATCGAGAACGAGAATATGCTCTTCCTCTGCCAGTCTTATAAGGCAAACCCTGATAAGCGGAGGTTCGGTAAGCTTGAAAACACGAATGCAGGATTTCACTGCCTTATCAGCATTTTCGGAATCAGCCTCCATGATTTCCACACGAAAATCAACATTCTCCATGACCTTCTGCTTAACGCTGCCATCGATTCTTACAAAAGCAGTCCGCAAAATATCATGGCGACCGATAATCCTCTCAAAAACATTTTCAATCTTACCGCAGTCTATTTTACCCAACAGTTTTATAACGGATGTAGCATTATAATTTGTAGAGCTATCCAGTTCGTTCAGTACATACATTCTCTCCTGAGCAGATGAAAGCGGATAATATTCCCTTGAAACAGCCTCAAAGAGTAATGTTTCATAGCCGCTGCCCGTTTGATTCTTTTCAACGTATTCAGCCTGCTCCGAAATTGTGGTATGTGCAAAAAATTCTCTTAGGGTAAGCTCAACGCTGAATCTTTTCTTAATCCTTGCAACGATCATTGAAGCATTAAGCGAATTTCCGCCGTATTCATAATATGGCGCATCTATCGGGATCCTCTCTTTTACATCAAGAACCTCCTGCCAAATTGTCTCTATTTGCTGCTGTACGGGCGTCTGTGCAAAATCACACACCTCTGCGTCAACCGATACCTCTGCCATATCAAGTTTTTTCTTATCAACCTTGCCGTTATTGGTCATTGGAATAGAATCCAACATGACAATACGTGAAGGGATCATATATTCCGGCAGAGCCTCCGACAATTTTTCCTTGATCTTTCCTTCGCTTAGTTCAGCGCTTCCTACAACGAATGCACACAGATACTTTTCACGTTCACGACTCTCCTTAACGATAACAACAGCCTGCTTAATGCTGTCTATTTGCAGTATCTGGTATTTGATCTCTTCGGTCTCTATTCTATAGCCGTGAATTTTAACCTGATAATCCAATCTGCCTAAAAATTCAAGTATACCGTTTTCATACCATCTTGCGCTGTCGCCTGTTTTGTAAAGGCGTTCATTTTCGTTGAATGGGCTGCTTACAAACTTTGAATCGGTAAGCTTTTTATCATTAATATAGCCCAGTGCAAGACAGTTGCCGTTAATACCTCCGATATATAATTCGCCCGGCGTACCCATAGGTCTGACACATAAATTATCGTCCAATACATAGTAACGTGCATTTTGCATAGGCTGACCATAAGGTATACTTTGCCATGTACTGCCGATCTTATCGATATTATAATAATTCGACCAAATAGTTGCCTCGGTAGCACCGCCAAGACTTACAACTCTTACATTTTCAAATTTGTCCTTAAGCTCATCGGGCAATGAAACAGGTATCCAATCACCGCTCAGGAACACAAGTCTGAGTGAGCTGTTTTTTTCTGTCATATCAGCCATAAACGGAACAAGGCGCATCAGTGCCTGAGGTGCGGAATCCCAAAAAGTGATGTTTTCTTCATTAATGATCTGAAGCAGCCTTTCGGGCTCTTGAAGCTCATCACTGTCTGTAAGGCGCAATGTTGCACCTGCTGAAAGCATACCGAACATATCATAAACAGAAAGATCGAAGCATATAGAGGTTACAAAAATAAGCTTATCATTTTCATTGATATTATAATTTTTCTTTACCCATTCCAATACGTTAACGACTGTTTTATGATTTACATACACTCCCTTAGGCGTACCCGTAGTTCCGGAGGTGAAAATAACATAAGCAATATCCGTTGATTCGTTGACATTTTCGGGATTTTCTTCACTGCAGCCGGCTATGGAAGGATCGCTGATACTCTTAACCATTTCCATGTTCATATCAGCTGTGATCTCAAGCATCCTATCCATAAGTGAATCACAGGTTATTATCTTTGTTGCGCAGGCTGATTCAAGCATGGTCTTTATACGTGCATTGGGAGTATACGGTTCAATCGGCAAATATGCCGCTCCCGACTTTAAAATACCCATGATAGTCTCTACCATTTGGGGCGATCTCTCCATAATAACCGCAACGAATTCATTTCTTTCAACCTTATTTTCACGAAGCATATTAGCCAAACGATTGCTGTTTTTATTCAGTGCATCGTAGGTTACGGTACTGCCGTCGGAATAGATAATGGCATTATTTTCGCTGTGAAGCACTGCGTTTTTTTCAAAGAGCTGATGCAGAGTGATCTTCTCATCGTAAGCCGCATCGGTATCGTTGAATTTTTCAGTCAGCAGATATTTTTCATTCTTCGAAAGAACGTTCTCAATCTTCATGATATTGTCACATTCGCTTATGCAGCATTCCAGAATATTTTTGAAATAAGCGAAAATATACTCATCCGAACCACTGCCGAGAACGGAAGTGGTATATCGCAAGGTCAGCTTCATCTGTCCCATTGAAACATCAAGCATAAAATCAAACAAAGTATTTGTATCCTGATGTCCCTCATAACGCACAGAGCTGTTAACCAGATCGTCTGTGTCGAGATCCTTTATCATAGAAAAATCCATGAAATTATAAAGCGTATCGAAAAACAGATTATCCGAACCCTTTTCATGTACGACCTGAGAAATTTCAAAAAGCGACATCCTCTCATGCTTTTTGACGTTAAGCAGCTTTGAATCCACCTGCTTTTGGAACTCGGCCCAGCTTATACCATATGGGATTTTCACACGCACAGGCACCGTATTCAAATAGCAGCCTAGCACCTTATCACCATTTTCGTGAACAGTACGGTTATTCGTCAAAAATCCCACTACAAAATCGTTTTGTCCCGACATCATATGAAGAATATAGATATAAGCGCCGAAGCAAATATTCTTAACTGAAGTTTTCATGCTCTTAGCAGCAGATTTCAGCTTATCGTACAGCTTATCGTCAAATTTACGTACCTTCGTTATTCTATCTACCTTTTCGGGACGGTCATGGTTGTAACGAACATTAAGATTCAATCGGCTGTAACCGGAAAGCTCATCATGCCAGAATTTTCTGTGGTTCTCATTTCGCTTTTCAACCATTTCATCTATCAATGCGTCCTTATACGTAATGCCAAGCTGCTGCGGAATATAACCTTCTCCGCTAAGCAGTTTCAAGTATCTTTCATGTATCGCAGCCATCATATAGTTAACGCTCCAGCCGTCAAGGATAGCATGATGGCAGGTCATGATGAAATACTCAAATTCATCGTTTATACTAACGACCATAAAGCGCCAAAGCTTTTCATCTTTGGTTATATCAAATTTTCTTGCCTTATCTTCGTCAAGCAGCTTTTCAATATATTTTTTTGCAGAATTCTCATCATTAAAACGCACGCAGTTGTAATCTATCTCATAATTTTTATATACGATCTGAACAGGCTGCAAATACTCATCCATATCAAAGGCTGTACGCAGAATAGGATTTTCCTCAGCCATAAATTCTAAAGCCCGCTTGTATTTTTGGCTGTCAAAATCCTTATATTTAGCCTCAAATACGAACTGTTCAAAGTAAACGTCCTTCTTATCGTCCTTTAGATAATAGATCAGCATACCGTTCTGAATATCTGTAAGTGGAAAAATATCCTCTATATTTTCTGTATCGGCCCTCATGGAAAGAAATTCTTTTCCGCTTTCCTCAAGTTCCTCAGATACCCTTCTTCTAACCGCAGCCTCACTGTTTTCGGAGAAGTTAACGATAAGCTCTTCCAGATCGGAAATCGTGCTGTTATGGTACAGATCCGAAATTGAAATATTAACGCCAAATACCTTATTCAGTTTGCTTACAAGCCGAATAGCACGAATAGAATCGCCTCCGATCATAAAGAAATTATCATAAATTCCAAATTCCTCAATATCGATAAGCGCACGCCAAACCTCAGCTATTTTTATCTGTATCTCTGTTTCTGGAGCTTTATATTCAACGTTGCTTTCCGTATCAAGCTTTAATTTCAAAAGCTCCTTGCGGCTTATTTTTCCGTTGGCAGACTTCGGCATCTCGTCTATTTTCACAAAGTAAGCAGGTATCATATATTCGGGAGAATAACGCAACATAAACGCTTTCAGCTCATTTATATCAACAGCCGTAGCAGGTGCTTTGGGAACGTAATATGCAACTATCTGATTATCGCCGGATCTGCTTTTTTTAACAGCAGCTGCAACCTCGCTGATACTGTCAAATTTTCCTATAATATTTTCGATCTCACCCAGTTCTATACGCAAGCCTCTTATCTTTACCTGATCGTCGCATCTTCCCAAATATTCGATATTTCCGTCGGGCAACAAACGAGCTACATCTCCTGTTTTGTAAAAACGCTCATTTATATCTCTCGAGCTGGAGCGGAACTTTTCCTCTGTAAGCTCGGTCCTATTCAAATAACCTCTTGCAAGGTTAACGCCGCAAATACACAATTCTCCTGCAACACCGATAGGCTGAATATTATGCGCGGAATTAACGATAAACAGCTTAGTGTTGTCGATAGGTTTACCTATGGGTACGCTCGTATAAGTTTTTCCTCTGCTGCAATGATAAACCGAAACATCTATAGTCGCTTCTGTGGGACCGTATAAGTTTACAATATCTGCTTTATCGTTAAGCTTGTAAAAACGGTTTACCTGATTTGCATTAAGCGCCTCACCGCTGGTAAAGATACGCTTTAAACCTGCCATTTTCTCAGCAGATGCTTCACTATCCTCAAGATATTCGATAAATACCGAAAACATTGCAGGAACAAAATGCATAACGGTTATATTATTTTCAAAAACAGCGTCAAGAATTTTCTCCGGATTCTTTTCTTCTCCCTGCTTCATGAAATACAGGCATGCACCCTTTTGGCTCCACCATAACAGCTCCCAAACGGAAACATCAAAAGTGTATGGAGTTTTTTGCAGTACAGTATCTTCAGTGCCTATGGGGTATACCTTATCCATCCATCCTATGCGGTTCATCAGGGAATGGTGCTCGACCATAACCCCCTTAGGATTACCGGTAGTTCCCGAGGTGTAAATGATGTACACAAGATCGTGCATCTCGTTGATGTGGACGGGATTTTCATAAACAGCTGATCCGCCATAAGCCATTTTGTCAAGATCTATGATATTCAGTGCAGGCTGACTTTTAAATTTTTGATCGAATGCAGAAACGGTCATTATATTTTCAACGCCGCTGTTTTCTATCATATAGTGCAGTCTTTCCTCAGGAACGTCATGAGAGATGGGCATATACGCACCGCCGGCCTTAAGCACGGCAAGAATAGCAATAATCATATCAAAAGAGCGCTCAAAAAGTATACCTACAATAGAATTGCGTGTAACGCCCGCAGTTCTCAAATTATGTGCGCAATAATTGACGATGTTGTTTAATTCACGGTATGAAAGAGATTTTCCGTCATATTTAACAGCGCATCTTTCCGGGTATTTCTCAACATTCTTTTCAAACTCAAAATGAATGCATGAATCGCTGTGGTAACTGCAAGCTGTATCGTTAAATTCTTCAATAATCCGTTTTTTCTCAGCTTCCGAAAGCATCTCTACATTTACACATTTTTCTGAGAACCCGCATTTTACAATATTTTCAATGATATTCACAAAATGCTCCAACATATTTTTAATATATGGATCATCAAACTTCTCATTGTTATAAAGGATATTTATTTCAATGAATTCTGATTTTTCTGCAATATTAACGGTAATATTATAATTTGTCTTTTCAAAAATGCTATAATCTCTGAGGCAAAGCTTGCCGCCTTCGCCCACAGTTTTATCCAAGGGATAATTCTCAACTACAACAATAGAATCATACATAGGCTCGCTGGTGTCCCATTTAAGTGCCTGATTAATCTCAGACTGAGCGATAAGCTCGTATTCCTGCCTGTCAATCAAGCTTTTTCTTACATTGCCAAACAGCTCGCCGAGGCTTCCATCATCGGCTACGTTGACTCTTATAGGCAAAGTATTTATAAACAAGCCGGCAACCTTATCAATACCGGGGACGGCAATATTACGCCCAGAAATAGTCGTACCGAAAACTACGTCATTGCAATTCACATAGCTGCGCAGTAGCATAGCCCATGCCAGATAAAAGAATTCTGCCATAGTTACCCTATTGACACAGATAAAATCATTTATCCTGCTGCGGTTTATTTTAACGCTGCAATTTTCATTTACACCCTTTGCGTCGTTTTTGCATTCCAAAAGCGTAGGCGAATCAATATTGCTCAAATAATTTCTCCAATATGCAATACCGTCTGTGCGGTTATAGCAGCGCATATAATCAGCATATTCGGAAAGCTTGAATATCTGCTTGCCGACACTGTATTTTTCATCATTATAAAAGCTGATGAACTGCTTTAAGATAACACCGGTGCTCCAGCCATCCAAAATAATATGATGATTACTAATGATAAGCAGACATTCCCTTTCCGATTTTTTACAAAATGTGATACGAAAAGGTATATTATCAATTGAAAATCTATTTTCTCTATCCTGAAGAATCAGAGCTTCGCATTTTTCCTTTAAAGCATTTTCATTTTTTATCTGTGAAAAATCATATTCCAAAAAATTCAGATCAGCCTTTTTCAACATTATTTGTATAGGCTGCTCCAAACCGCTCCACCTGAAAACAGAGCGGAGTGCCTTGTTATTTTCAAGGACCTTTTCCCAAGCCGCCTTAATTTTTTTTGAATCTATCTCCCCCTCAAGCTCAAGGCAAAGCTGCTCAAAATAGCGATTGCTTTCGGGATCTTCGAGATAATAAAACAGCATGCCTTCTTGAACAGGGTTAATTTCCACAATATCTTCAATATCACTTTTTTTTATCTTTCCAACTGACAATTTTCGATTCCTCCTATACTGATTAACTGATCTGAAATAGATATACACTATTGCTCCGTCAATTAACTCCTAATTTAAATATTCCAAAGTTAGTTGGCGGAGCAATAATCACCCCTGACCAAATGTCGTGAGAAGTAGCTAACTAAGGCATGCCTCATAAAGTCTGCTTAACAGCTGTACACCTAAAAAAATTTTTCGTACTCACTGCTGATGAAAAAGCGGTTGTTTTCCATCCATTCTTTAGCGAGAACTGAAAAAAGCTTTTTGCCTCTGTTGCTATTGGAAAGATATACCAATCCGCTGCCTTCATCAGGCAAGAGGAGAATGCAAGAAAACCAACCACGGTTAATGCCCTTACTCGCAACAAGCTTTTTTCTGCTTGCACTAAAAGCGTAGCAGCCAAGACAGTTCGGGGAATTTCGTTTATATCTTTTCTGCAATTTTTCCAGCATATCGCCGATTACCAAGTTATTCGGATCCATATTCTCAATTGCGAACCGAGACATATCGCCAATAGTGGAATATAATCCCGCCGCGGCCTTTTGAGAATACAAATAACATTTACAGCGGTTCCCTAAAAAGCCATAGCAGTTCAATAAATTATCGCTATCCGTTTTTTTCGCGTCAAAAGTAGAACTGTTCATATCCAGCGGCGAAAATATAAACTTTTCTGCAAATACCGAGAACTCCAGGCCACTGATTTCCTCGATAAGCAACTGCAAAACCGTGTAGCCGCCGCCGGAATAAATCGGCTTGATATTCGGTTCATAAACCGCTCTTACTTTTTTTCTGTTCAAGTATTGAATAGTAGTCTCCAATTTATCTGCATTGCTTATGCCCAAATAACTTTTTTGATTTAAACCGCCGTAATGTGCAAGAATCATTTTAATGGTTATACTGTCTGCATTACCGTATTTGCTCTCCAGCTTCCACCGTACCAAATATTTGTTAACGGGATCGTCAATATCCAACTTCCCCATTTTTTGAAGCGAAAGCACAGCCCATGCAGTTACCAACTTAGATACGGAACCCATTTGAAAGACAGAAGCTTCAGTGATAGCCTGATCTTCCGTTTTAGCGGTAACTGCTTCTATCTGCCGTACCTTGCCGTTTTCAATTACAGCAGCAGAAGCTCCCGAGATGTTTTTTTTAATGCAGATTTTTCTGATTCGCTCACGATCAAGCTCCATATGTTTACCTCAGCAGCAGAATTCAAAGCTTTCCTTCAATAAAGGAAACTATCTTGTCTACTGTTGAGAAATTCTCAATGTTCAGCTCATCGTTTTCAATAAAAACATCGAATTCATCCTCAACGAATGTTACAAGCTTCATGGCGAAAAGCGAGTTAACATATCCCATTTCAAAGATATTATCGCTGTCCTTAAGCTCTGCTCCTTCATTTTCCATAACTAAATTTTTCTGAATTAAGTCTCTGATTTTTTCTTTTATCATTTTAATCTTCCTCACAATAAATATTAATAATAATATATAATAAACATTTCTGCTATTCAAACAAAGGTCTAAAGCACCAATACACCGATCTGCGAAGTCTATATCACTCGGTTACAAGGGTAAGATAGGTCGGAATCTTTGGAATGATTGACAAATCGTTTTCAAAAACAATATTGCCGCTTCCGTCGTTTGAGCACTCCTTGAAATTGGCAAATTTATATGAAACATACATAACCTTGTTTCTATCCGTCTGCTTAAAATCAGCAAGCAGCATAGATCCGTTCTTTTTCGCTTCACTCATAATGTAACTGAGTAGAACCGTACCTACGCCTCTGTTCATAACACGGCATGACATAAGCAGCAACTTAAGATGCCACTCCTTGCCCAACTCAACCAATGCAATACCGATCTTGCCGTATGAACCGAATTTATCTATAAGTTCACAGACATACAGCTTATGGTCATCGCTTTTGCGGTATTCATTCAATTCTTCAAAGCCGTAGGTAACACCTGTGGAATTCAATTGATGAGTACGGATAGTAAGCTCCTGTACTCTGATAAGGTCATCCTCTTTAGCCTCACGAATGTAAAACTGCATATCTATCGATTTAAGAAATTCCTCATTTGTACCAACGAAGCTTTTCTCCACACGAGTTCTTTCTATTGATTCCAAATACATTTGGCGTCTTTTCTTGGCGTCGATAGTGATATACTCGGGATTCAGTCTTTCATTTAAAAGCAGCTCTGCAAGGTCAGCGCCGTCATCGGTCATAACCTCTGGATGAACACTGGTGACTTCATTGCATTCAAATTCACTGTCATCAATAAAAAGTACGGTATCCATACTGATATTCAGATTTTTAACTATGTTACCAACAGAGTCAGACTTGGGATTCCAGTTTATCTCAGGATAAAGAAAATACTGACTGAGTCCAAATTCCTCCAGTTTTTTCATAGCGTCCTCATAATTGTTTTTACTGGAAACGGAGTTTAAAATACCTCTGCTGTCCAACTCGATAATCATATTTTTTGCATCCTCACGAAGCTTTACTTCCTCATCCTCAGTAAGTATGCCATTCCAAAGGGTATTATCAAGATCCCAAATTACACATTTAATTTCTTTCTTTTCCATCGCTGATTTCCTATATTATTTTAATAGTTCCTGAATAAATGAAGCTATATCCTTAACGGTATTGAATTTGCTTATATCCAAATACTCGTCAGGAATCTCAATATCAAACTCATCCTCAACGGCAACAATAAGCTTTACGTAATTGATAGAGTTAATAATATTTCCTCCAACCGATGTATCGGGTGTAACACTTTCATCCCCTGCTATTTCCTTCAATAAATTAATTAAAGTTTCTTCGATCATCATCATAATAATCTCCTTTCATTATCTGTAGTAGCAAAACTTATTGCAATGACCCATATTGACCACGCTCTTAATATACCTGCTGAAATCGGCACTGTTATCAAAATCCGGCGTAGAATCCAAAAATTCTCTTAACATGCGTATATCCTTTTCAATAAGCTCAAGATCTTTATCACGTCCAACGACCTTAACGAAGCCTACGCCTGCTTTTTCAAGCTCAAATATCTTACAAACACCGCAACCCGTAGCGCCGAATCTGTAATCCTCTTCACCACGCTCGCTGATGTTTCTGAAATTGATCTTTGAAGCCCTGTTGAACACACGCATATTTTTTTCTACGTCAGTAAAGCACTTCATTTCCGGATTAAACTTTTCTATTCTGAAAGGCAGTTTGCATATATGCGCCATTTCATCACAGTGCCACGAATTGCAGAATGCACCTGTATAAGGGCAGAGCTCATTAAGCATAAAGGCTTCAAATTCCATATTTTTATCGGAACAATTTGCAATGCACGATCTAATATCCTCAACGGAATTTTTTCTGTGGAAAACGAATCGTGTAACATTGTAATCCTTTATCATATCAATCATAAGACTGTTCACCTCAGCTGTTTCGCCGCTGAGGTGTATCTTGCAATTAACATGATTGTCATGCAGATACATAATAAGTGCAAGATCAGAAATAATAAAAGTATCGAAACCATATTCCGCAAGCTGATTGATTACCTTTACTATCTCATCGTACTGCTCTCTGAGATAATAAAGCGAATTGAGGGTGATTTTAACGGGCTTATGGTATTTTCTTACCAAAGCCCCTAAAATTTTCATCTCCTCAAGGGAACAGATATTGGCAGTAAGCAGGTATTCTCTTCTGTTCATAGGAACAATATTTGCATATTGCTCCAGCCAGCTATGGGAATTATAACCACAAAAGAACTCATCTGCTCCTGCCTCAACAAGTCTTTCATAATTCTCAATGCAACGTAACGGTGTAACAATTTTCATATTTAATTACTAAGTGTTAATAGAATTAACACTATACTCCTTTCCCATAGATCCTTTTCGGCAGCAAGCCCATGCTTAAAACTGAACAGGCACTTAAAATCATTAATGCAGTATTGCCCTTAAATATTCAAAACCAAGCGATCCACAGGCGAATTTTTCACTTCAGCCAAAGCTGCCTTATTCCTGAGCAGAGCGCTATCAATGCCGAAAATCGAATTATATCTGCCAACTGCATTTACATTCTTCGGAAAAGTCATAACAAAATTTCTGCAATATTCAGGGCAGACAGTAATAAGCTCCTGATAATTTCTGTTAAGGTGAGCGCACTGTGCATACAGTGGACAGTATTGTGATGTATTTGTCTGATAATATGGAAAAACAAGACTTGCCTTTGTTTGCGCATATTTATTTGGAATACCATGGCTTTCATACTCTATTCTGTCAATACCTCTGCTTTTTAGGAATTCACAGAAATGCGGCGCATTAAGATTATTTTCCTCTAAATATAGGGTATAATTTTCTATCCCTATCTTTCTTACTGTTCGTGGATCTTTTTTTCTTTTATTAAGTAGCACGCCAAGCACAGGAACAAGCCTGTCCTTTTTATCAGAAAGAATATCCAACATTCCCCAGTCGTTTACAATTATCTCAACTGTCTTATCGTTTTCAACACACCAGTTATAAATACTCTGCACCTGCTCACGGGTTTTATCGATAAGATTTTCACGGATATATGTAAATGCTGCAGTGATCTCCAGGCTCTCCGCAGCTGCCTTATTCATAAGCTTTATCAGCTGCTCTTTACTAGGAAACAGATTGTGGCAATACTGGTTGCCGATATAAACTCTTGAAAAATCGGCAGGTGAAAAAGTTTCATCCAAATTGCAGCGCTTCAATTTCGTGTTCAGATAAGCCTGCGCAGAATTTTCAAGCAGCATCTGATAATCATCAACATTTTCCGCTACGAAGCAATTCTGAACGCTTAAAAAAACATCCCTGCAGTCGTCATATTTCAACGCATCCTTGAACCATTCATTTTTTGCTGATTCGTAATCCTTGTAAAAATCATAGTAGCTGTCATCGAATTCATTAATGGAATTAAGGTGTTTCAGAAGCTGCTTATATTTGCTTTCATACCGCTCATCGTTAATTTTTATTTTGTATTCAAAAAATGCGCCATTATCATTGCATTCATTGATCTCAAACTGTTCAATTTCTATTTTCTCGTAATCATAGGTATCATCGCAGAAAAATTTCAAAACGAACACTTTATTTGCAAAATCGAGCTTATCCGCACTCCAAACGCTAATCCCCCGCTCTCTGCAATCCGATAATCTCAGCTCTCTGCCATTAAACTCGACCAATAAAACAGCCGGCGGCATTATGCCTGTTTTCACCATTGCTTATTTCCTCCGAATCAATAATTATAAAAGCCCTTGCCGCTTTTTTTCCCAACAGACTGGCATCAACCATCTTTTTAAGCAGCGCTGCTTATATCAACAAGCACAACCTGAAATCCATGAAACAGCGCGTCGGTTGCGCCATCTGTTCCCATAGTGCCTGCTCCGATAATTCCTAATTTTTTCATATTACTTTCCTCTCTGTATATTTTTAGCAAACGACATGTCTGCCAATATCATCCACCTGCTACGGTCGGAGTCCTAAATTCCTTCGCCCTGCCTATCTATAGTTGGATACCGCCCCTTTCTGTTGTGTATCACTTCCACCATAATCTTTTCCCTACCAAGGCTTGCGCCTCTGCAGCGCACCTTGTGTCTTCTCTAGATGCATAGATTCACCGGTTCCAAAATTTATGATGTCCTGTGGAATCGATGCTTCCTCCAGAATCATCATTTCGAACTTTACTTCAAAGACCTTGTAGATCTCTATATATTCCGAAAAACATATCTTAAGCCATCTCTGAATCCGATTTACAGTTGCATTCAGTTCTTATATCTGAGCAACCCAATCTGCAAAACAGCTAAAGCCTTCCCAACTAACACTGAACCTGAAAACTTTACGAATCAGCGCTTTGTCTCGCCAATCAAATGCTTTTGTGAAATGTCCTGTACTTCCAATATCAATTCCCAGTACTAAAGTTGATTCTTTTACTTGTTCAATCTTATCATTCTACGTATAATTCATTGTGAAGATCTTCGTTGAAATGTTAAAATGAAATGAGCCTGACTATCGCTTCCAAATATAAATTTATTTTACTATTAATGGTCTTACGGCAACTAACTACTTTTCGCTGCTTCTGCTCCGAAACAAAATGCAATATTTTATCAAAAACTTTGCTTTTTATATTCTCATTTATTGGAGTATAAACAATCATCACACCTTGCTCCCCAAAAACGTCATAGGCTTCGGTTGAATTCAACCGTATGCGTAGCAATTTTTTCTCTAAACCTTATGTCATGTTCCACAAAAAGCATGGTAGGCTGATAATTGAGAAGCAACTTTTCTATTTGAATTCTTGAAAAAACGTCAATGTAATTAAGCGGTTCATCCCAAATATAAAGGTGTGCAGGAGTAAGCAGACTTGAAGTGATAAGAACCTTTTTCTTTTGACCGTCGGAAAAATCCTCCATATTTTTTAAGAACTGTGAACGTTCAAAATTGAGCTGTCTTAAAATGGAGCAGAATAAACTTTGGTCGAAATTATGCTTTTCGCAGTAATCCTGTATCTGCCCTGTCAGCCCCGATGTATCCTGATTAACGTAAGATACCACAATTCCCGAAGCCGCCTCGCAAAATCCCGTTTCTTCAATCTCTGATTGAAGAAGGTCGCAGTCAATCTTTCTCAATATCATTTTTATAAGAGTGGATTTCCCACAACCGTTTTTACCGTGCAATGCAATTCGGTCGCCTTTGGAAATCGAAAACGAAAGCTCCGAGAAAACAGGTGTCTCAGCGTCCAAGTATTTCAAGCCATAATCTTTAACATTCACCAACAGATTTTTGTGGTGGGTCAGCTGAACCAGCTTTAGATCAGCCGAACGTTCCAGATCCTGCAAAAGTCCCTCTTTCTCTTCGATCTCTCTTCCTATACGCTTTTCGATCTGCTTAACTCTGCTCTGCATCTTTTTTGTTTTTGCACTGATAAATGAACGTGTATCAATAAATCTATCGTGTTCTTTTACAGGATCGAAGCCGATCTTGGTCTGCTCATTTTTATCAGCCCATTCCGAGGTACGCCTAGCAGCCTGCTTAAGCTTTTTTATCTCCTTGCGATGCTTATCGTTTTCAGCAATAGAAAATTGATCCTTTCGCAGCTTGTTTTCCCACCAACTTGAAAAAGTACCGCTCTGAACCTCTATGGATTTCCTATTCAACACCAACACATGATCTATGCAGGCATCAAGCAAATCTCTGTCATGCGAAACCAAAATAAAGCCTTTTTTAGCCCCAAGATAATCTTTTACGCATTCTCTCGCCTCTTGATCCAAGTGATTAGTCGGTTCATCGATCAAAAGGAAATCGTTATCACCGGAAAAAAGCACAGCCAGCAAAATTTTAGTACGTTCGCCGGAGCTTAAAGCATTAAATGGTCTGTATAGGATCTCCGCAGTTTCTCTGAGCTGCGAAAGCTCACGGATAACCTTCCACACTTCGCAACCGATCTTGATATCCTCAATAAACTCAATTGCAGACCTATGCAACTGATCATCCGAAATACAGTAAGGGAAGTATTCAAACTTAGCGTTGGAATCAATTGAACCGCTATAGTGATATTTTCCCTGCAGCAAATTCAAAAAAGTGGTTTTACCTTTGCCATTACGACCAACAAAGCCTAATTTCCAATCAGTATTAATAGAGAACGAAACATTCTCAAAAATATTATCAAAATTCCCCTCGTAATAGAAAGTTAAATTATTAATACTTATTTGTGCCATAGAAGCTCCTTTCCGGAATCATGCAAAACTAATCAGAAAAAAATGCAAACATAAAAGGGGGAGTTTCTCTAACCTGAATCTGTGAAACTCGTTTTTATTATCAGGAATTCCACAAATCAATTCTCTTACGCATACGGCAATATATGCCTGCAATTTAATCAAATAACGTTCATCATTGATAAATTTTTTTTGCAATGCTGCTAACATTTCTTTTGTCACATATTTGCATTCATTTCTATATATTTCATTCTCAGCAAATTTCATAATCAAATTTACCCATTTGCAGGAAATGACATATTCATCTTTCTTCCAAGCCTTCTTTTTATAAAATGTCTGATAAAATCACTGACTATATTACCTCATAAATTTTCTTTTGTGTGCGTTTGTCCTTTAACGGTAATAAAATTTCCCCAAAAATTCATTTTCTCGACACCTATCTATAACTTCAGCATATTAATAACTTTATTATCATACCGTTTTAGGATGTAATACCTATCCCAGATAACCTCCCTTCAACCCCGAATTATATTTATCCAACGGCACTAATTTCTTATCCTTTCGAATTCTCAGCAAAGTGTACCTCCCAATCGGTTTTATTAATTTTCATAAAACTATTGACTTTTTCCTTGAATTGTGCGGTGTGTTTATGGATCAAAACCATGGTCAATAAATGCGCCCTTTTCATCAAGATATATCCTAACCCAACTTCATTACAAGGAGATGCCGCACTATGATCAGGCAATGGCACAATCCAACCATGAATACCAATGCTTTCTCAACAACACTAAAAAAACTTATGCTCTCATCGATCATTATCATAGAAGAATCTTATTTACAGATTTTTGTCCACACCTTGTCTCGACAATTGGTTTTCATATTATTCTTATCACCTTCTCAATTGCATTTAATTCTTGATCAGCAAGGGCTTTTAATTTGTCAATTATTTTTATCTTAGTTTTTTCATTCTTAGATATCTGATATTTTAACGAACTCATTTGAATATTTTTTGACTCCTTTAAAATATTTTCATAGGATAACATAATATTATGATCAAAATCAGTATAATATTTAAAAATATAAGCTAGCCGATCTAACATCAGCTTTTTGTGCTCATAAAGCATACTAAATGAGGCTTTTCTCAAAAAATTTCCCGAATCGCATGAATAACAAAATTTGTTAATTAATTCCTCATATGCACTTATTCCATATACACCATTATATCTTTTTACTCCCATAGGCTCTGAATTAATATATTTCTTCAGTTTATCTTTTACATTAACAATGTCAAAACCAATATTTATATCATCCTTACATTTAAACAAATGTAAATGAGGCTTGCTCTTTCTTTCTATCAAACATTTAGATACTGATTTAGATATAAGTCCAATTTCATGTTTCATAACTGTAAAATAGTTACTATTATCATAACCGGCTGTATAAAAAACATTCTCGGAAATATCATACCCATAAATCAGCATATCATGATAAAACGTTTCATTTTGATAAAAATATCTATTTGGAATATCATATTCATCAACCGTCACTGATGCATAAAATCCTTTATTTAACATCTTTATTATTTCATCCTTTACAGTTTCTGCATCATTGGAAGTATTTATTAATCCTTTGCGTTCGAAAACATTTTCATCTTCGTACATAATCATATCATCACACGACACATCAAAAAGATCATTGCACAACAAAATAATGTGGTTTGATAAGTAATACGGATACCTATCCATATCTTTTGCAAACATAACTCCACCAATAAATGACGTATAATTGTACGAATTAATTGGTGAATTGACATTAAAATCTAATATATTCTTTTGAATACTCTTCATAATGTTACCTAAATAATTTAGCCTTTCAATAATTTTACTATTCCTGTTCTAACTTCCAACACTTCCATATGAACACACCCAAATATAAATATGCAGAAAAAATGCTGCAACAAGCCCTTGAACAATTGTTACTATCATCAAAAAAACTTTTCCCTTTGTTTTCCAATCATCCCTAAACTCTGATATTTTCCAAAAATAATTCCCTATTATGAAATGGCTTTTGTTAAGAGGTAAATTTTGAAACAACAAACTTTTTCGTCCCTTTTTGACAATACTCACATGATTTATCTGGTAGCATCGGAAAAGAGCCATGATTTAACAGTTCCTGGCACCTGACCACTCTGTTATTTGTGGATTTGTTATCTACAGGTGGATGACATTCAAGAACCTACTGTATAAGCAGTGCGAAGCACTCTTGACTAGCAGATAACTATGATGTACTCCTCTATATCATCTTGAAATTAATGTTTTATACCATCATACCCCATACAAAATACGCAAGTTCTCTGACTATCACTGGCACTGCAATATTCTTCTTGCCCTGCCGTATGAATTTATAGTATTGACTCCGAAACCCTGTGTTTGCTTTGTCCGCATATTCTATGACTTTTTCAGTATTACCCTCTGTCCTGATCGCAGCTCCCGCAATTTATGACCACTGCACTTTTACCTATGCATTGTACTGCTTCTATCAACAACTGATACAAATGACTATTTCTGGAATTGACATGTTCCCCAATGAAACTTTAATCCAAGCGCTAATCCTCGAAATGCCGCATAGATATTCCTCCTTGCAAATCTTGCAAAATACCAAGTATAATGGAGACAACTCCGTTCTTCTCAGCTATAATACATACCCGATTGCTCACTTTGTTCCAGCATAATGATACCCATGGCGCAGACAAAACGCATTGATCTGCCATTTGATTTTCTTAATTGCAAGTTTATGCTCATCATACATTCTCAAATATTCTTTTATCGAATCATCCTCTTTGGTTAGAATGTATACTGCATGGTATCTAACATATGAGAGATATTGTACAATCATCAAGATATCCTGTCTCATAAAAAACTAATTAATATAAACACTACAATTTCAAATACAAAGTGAATTCTTGACCGTATCAATACTTTAGATTTACATTATAAAAAAACAGAAGTCACACTATGACAATTAAAACCAAAGAACATTATTACAAAATCAATTTTTTTCTGGAAAATGGTAAATTACTGTTGGATATAATCCCGCAGATGGGGCACTCAGGAACTTCTACCTGCACAAGTATACCGGAAACTGATTGATACGATTGAGAGCGCAAAATCTTACACGATCATTTACAGCATCACAGAAACTACAAAAGCAAATAATCTGAATCCATTCCGCTATCTGGAGTATCTGCTCACAGAACTGGTAAAACATCAGGAAGATACGTATCGTACCTTTATTGATAATTTACTTCCGCAGTCAAATAAACTTCCGGAAATATGCCGGGCTAATAATAAAAAATAATACTCCAATTACCAGACATGGCGATTTATAATTCTAACCAGTACGCATAGTCTACCATACATAAAAAACAGGATAACATATATGCCCTTTATCATCTTCTTTTTCCTTAAGAAGATGTTTGATAAATCACAATATATTTTACCCTATAAATTTTCTCTTGTGCGCACTTGTCCGCCAACAGCTATAAAATTTCCTTAAAATAGCTTTTTCGACCTTATTCTACAACTATTCTTAGAATATAAATCATGTTACTCAGCGCCTTTATAAAAAGTTGATTTCCATGGTTGCATACTCCGTTGCAATGAATTCACCTGTCCCAAGAACTGAAAATCAATAGTTGCCAACCACACAGCGCTTTATACATGGATAGCTAATGAAGGGGGATCTAAACCTGAACGCAGACCACTGAAGAATATCAATACAGCAGAACATACCTGCATCCCTTCTATTGAGGTGAATATGTAGACATTTCATCGTTGCTTTGAACTCGTTAAAAGTATAAAACCAGTGTCAAAAGATATCGGATATACCAGAACCGGTATTTACAGCTGACGAAAGAAATATCTCCAGAGTGTAATTACTATATTGATAAATGACAAAACATAAACCCAATATTTTAACAGCAGGAACCAGCACTCCAACTCCTGATCTGGCACAATTACAAGCTCAGATCAAGGATATGTAGATGAAGATCCTTATATAGTATCTATTTCATCAAATGTCATGACCTAACGCCTAACCTTTTACTTTCCAGGTATTGAAATAAAAATCCGAAACCCCTGATCTGTCCGAAGATTCATGGTTCCATCTAAGCTTTCCACACGCTCTTTCATATTTTCCAACCCCATTCCGCGATCACCCGTCCGCTCTTCATAACAATTTCCATTGTCCTGAAAAAGCAACTGATAATAATCCTGGAATTCCTGTATCACCACACGAATTTCCGTGGCATTGCTGTGTTTCACCACATTGGAAAGCGCTTCTTTAATTACCGTCAGGAAACAGAACTTTGTCTCCCGGGGCATCTCCGAATGGATCTCATATTCATAATGAATCTCATACATTTCATATCCGTCCAGCATCTTGGCCACTGTAGATTCCAGATTCACAGAATCATCATGGAGATCATGTACACTTTCCCGGATACTGTCCATAGCCTGATTTAACGTCACAGACAGGATGCCAAGCTGCTCTTTCACTGCCGACTCTTTTGCGATCATAGTCAGCGCCGCCGTCTGCAGAATGGAACGCGACAGCATATGCCCTACATTGTCATGAATCTCTCTGGCGATCCGGTTTCTTTCCCTTAAAGTAGCAAGCCGAATCTCATATTCCTGTTTTTCTGTCAGATCCTTATTTCTCTCTTTCAGCCAAAGCTCCATCTCGCGGCTGCTGTCTCGCTGTTCCAAAAATGCCCGCTTTAACTGTAGATACGTTCTCGTCCTCCATCCAAGGAAAACTGCTGTGCCAACCCACAGAACAAGAAAAACCGCCCATGCGCAAACCGTACGATCTTTCAATTCTACACCTGATATGCAGTTCATCCCATGAGAAATATATGCTTCATAACCTGCAATTCCCGCCGATGCCCCAGCTCCCAACACCATTCTCCAGCATCTCTGATAAACCATATCATAGATCAGCATCGGCAATATTAAAAGAAACTGCGGAACCAGTATCATAATCACAAGGCAGACACCATATCCAACGTATAACCAATATTTATTTTCTGAATATTCAAACAGGCATGTCAGAGTAATTCCGGCAAAAATTGCCAGAAGCTCCAAAACTCCCATCCCCAATAGAAATCCTGCCGTCAAACCACCTGCCAACAGCAGTGCTTTGTCCCGTATTCTCTCCACATATCCTCCTTTGGAGTCTTCAGATATGACAAATGTCATATCAACATCTGACTCTCTTCACTACCAGATTTTCTCTGTTTCGGTTAAACTGTCTTTACTGAGAAATCAGCCACTTATATACCAGTATAACTGCAAGTATCCTGTGTAACAAGTAAAAAAGGAAAAAATAAGGAGAAATCATATGGAAAGATCAGTAATCACCGTTGAAAATCTGGTCAAACGTTACGGCGATCTGTTGGCGTTAGATCATTTTAATCTGGATATCAAAGAAGGGGAAATCTTCGGTCTTCTTGGACCGAATGGTTCAGGAAAGACCACGTCCATCAACTGCATTTTGTCTCTGCTTACCTATGACAAAGGTTCTATCCGTGTTTTCGGCAAACCCATGAATCCGGATTCCTATGAACTGAAAAAGAATATCGGTGTGATCCTGCAGAATGTAGCCGTCTTCCAGGAATTGACCGTCTACGAAAATATCCGTTACTTCTGCAGCCTGTACATAGAAGATAAAAAAACCTGTAAGGAATATGTAGAAGAAGCACTTGCGTTTGTCGGTCTTGAAGATTTCCGGAATTTCTATCCAAAAAAACTCTCCGGTGGTCTGCTGCGCCGTCTCAATATCGCCTGCGGGATCGCCCATAAACCCAAATTACTGTTTATGGACGAACCTACCGTTGCCGTAGACCCGCAAAGCCGTAATAAGATTCTGGAAGGAATCAAGCGTTTGAATCAAGAAGGTACAACTGTTGTCTACACCAGTCACTATATGGAAGAAGTAGAACAGATCTGCAGCCGGATCGCTATCATGGATAAGGGACGGACTCTGGCAACCGGAACCAAAGAAGAACTGAAAACCATGATTCCTACCGGTGAAACCATTACCATACGGATTTTAAATCTGCCGGATCATCATCTGGATGCAATCCGAAAATTAAAACATGTTTTCCGTGCGGAATACAAAGACGAGCATCTGATCGTCCAGTGTACGCACGGAACCCGTAACCTGATGACAATCCTGGAATATCTCACCCGGCAGGAATTAGCCTTCGGAGAAGTCTATTCCGAACTTCCTACACTAAATGATGTATTTCTGGAAATCACCGGAAAAGAACTTCGGGATTGAGAAAGGAGACCGTTATGTTTTTTACCCAATATTGGTTACGCATGAAGTCCTTTGCTGTAGAACGCTCCACTTTTTTCTGGACTTCTATTTTCCCATTTTTATTGGCAACCCTCTTTTATTTTGCTTTTGGAAAATATTTGGTCGCTGATACGATGGAGCCGATTCCCACAGCCGTCGTTTATGAAAACAATGCGGATTCCGGTTTTGACACACTGCTTCAAACGCTGGGCAATGAGAGCAGTAATCCCATTCTGGATATCCGGAAAGTCTCATCCGAAGAGGCAACTCAACTGTTAGAAGAAGATACGGTAAAAGGAATTATCACCATCTCCGATACTCCCCGACTCACAGTACGTTCCTCGGGTACCTCCCAAAATATCCTGAAAGTTATTCTGGATACCTGGCTTCGCAAATCCGCAGTTTTTGAAGAGATCGCAGCCTCCAATCCTTCCGCCCTTCCGGCACTTGCAGATACTTTGACGCAGGAGATTTCTTATGTGACAGCAACCTCTCTGGGCAGCCGTACTTTGAGCCCCGCACTTCAATTCTTTTATGCTCTGATTGCCATGAGCTGTATGTACACCGCTTTTTACGGTCTCGTCATGGCAACAGACCTGCAGGGAAATCTCTCTGATCTGGCTGCAAGAAGGACTTTAAGCCCCGCAAAAAGATGGCAGATGATGCTGAGTGATTATCTGGCCATACTGACACTGTCCATTCTGGTACTGATTTTACTTTTCGCCTATCTCCTTCTGCTGGGCGTGGACTTTGGAGATCAGTTGGGACTGACACTGCTTACAGGAATTATGGGGTGTATCCTGGGTCTTTCATTGGGAACTTTTATCGGCTGCGTCACCAGGAAATCACTGGATTTTAAAATAGGGATTCATATAGGAGTTTCCATGTTCTGCTGTTTCTGCGCAGGACTGATGTCCAACTATATCCCTGCCTTTCTGGAGCAACATCTTCCCTTTGCCAACCGGATCAATCCGGCACAGTTAATTGCCAATTCCTTTTACTGTCTGACTTTTTATGATGACCACAAAAGATATGCTGCAAATATGCTGACATTGCTGCTGATGTCTTTGGCTCTTGGCATCGCCAGTATTCTGCTGATGAGGAGGAAAAAATATGCCAGTATTTAATTTATTCATGAAAATTACAAAGTCAAAAAAATATATTATTTTGATGTATTATGGGATTTTTCTTGGAATCTTTTTACTGATCAGCAACATTACCCCGAACTCAGAAGATACTCTGTTTCAGGAAGTATCCCTGCCGATTGGTATTGTATACCAGGAAGATACTCCGCTCACCCAGGGAATCGAAAAATTTTTGTCACGCCGTCACAGGACCCAATCCCTGCCGGATGAAAAAGAAGCGCTGCAAAATGCACTCTATACTGCTGATATTGCATATATCATCCGGATACCCAAAGGATTCACTCAGGACTTTCTGGACGGAAAGGATACTGCACTGGAAACGATCACCTCTCCGGCTGATTACGCTTCCGGCTATCTCGCTGATGCACAGTTGGACGATTTTCTTGGCAATGTACGTCTCTATCTGTCCGGAGGACTTTCCCTGACAGAGGCACTGGATAAAGCAGCTTCCCTGGATGATATCTCCGTTTCGATTACTTATCCGGAAAACCAGAAAATAACTGCCTCTGAAGAAATGCCAACCAGTTACTACTATTTCCGCTATTTTGCATATGTAGCACTCTCTGTTATACTTTCCTGCATCTGCCCGATATTGATCGTCTTTTATCAGCCAGATGTTTACCGCAGATGTATCTGCTCCAGTACCCGCCTGAAAACCTATCATGTACAGCTAACACTGGGAACCTTACTCTTTTCACTGGCTGTTCTGGTTTCTCTGGATCTGATCGGCATTCTGTCAAACCACGACACAATAAATACGGCGCAATTCGGCTATCTGATTTTGAACACCTCCGCTTTTATTCTGGTTTCCACCAGTCTCGCTTATCTTTGCGGAATGATTGCAAAAAAACAGGCTGTAGTATCCGGTCTTTCCAACGTAATTGGGCTGTCTTTCTGCTTTCTGGGCGGAATCTTCGTATCCCTGGATATGATTCATCCAAAAGTATTGCTGTTCTCCCGCCTGCTGCCAACTTATTGGTACACAGTTGTAAACCAGACCATCTTTGAGAGTACTGCGCCAAATGCTCAACAAGTAACCCTGATCTTCCAGGGACTTGGCATTCAACTGGCGTTTACGCTTGCAGTCTGCTCCGTTGCTTTACTGGTCAGCCGCCGCAGACAACAATATATTAATCTTTAGCAAATTCTATATTCTGAGTCTTTTTTGAGATGAACTGTTTCCTGCATCATAGGACAGCTCATCTCAATTTCATCCTCAGCTCTTTTTCTGCTATATCGCACATTGCCTCTGTATTGCATTCTTTTGACAGATATGTGATAATAAAACAAGCACAACTATCCTCTTGTTTGTCAAACAACTTTTATCACAATTTGTACGAATGATCGAAAACAGTAAAAAGGAGATTCTTATGATAATGATATACTGCCTGGACATTTCAGGAATCAGCACCGAAACCTATCAAAAATTTTATTCCATCGTTTCCGAAGAACGAAAAGTAAAAGCAGATAAATTTCATTTTCCGGATGATTCCAAACGATGTGTCTTTGGAGAAATATTACTGCGCTATGGCTTATTTCAGTTCTTAGGATATACGCCCAAACTTTGTATCGATTATAACCAATATGGGAAATCTCACTTAAAAAACCTGCAGGGATTTTCTTATAATCTATCCCATTCCGGGCGATGGGTCGTATTCGCATATGGCAGCAGCGAACTTGGCGTCGACGTAGAAAAGATTGTTTATGATCATGATAATAAAGGAATTGCAGACAGATTCTTTTCTCCTGCTGAAAGGCAATTTATCTGTTCCGCTACAGACAAATGCACAAGAGCCAGACGTTTTACCCAAACCTGGACACTGAAAGAAAGCTATATTAAGTATCTTGGTACCGGACTATCTACAAGTCTGGACTCCTTTTCAACCAGTATTACCGATGGGCTGGTAAGAGATTCTGAAAACAATATTGATAGATCTGCAAGATTGAATAGCTATTTGCTGGATGACGATTATTATCTCTCCATCTGCAGCCGGGATCATACTGCCTCTATTCTGACAGTAACTGCTGCTGAACTGCTTGATATTTTTGACTTCCTTGTGAGCAGAGAAGAAAAAAACTGAGAGAATCGGGGATATCTCCCCGTTCTCTCAATCCAAAATACTGTTTGACGTTTATTTATGATAGATACGGTTTTGTTAATGCCTTGTTAAGCTTCCTTTCTCCGCAATCCCGTTATAACTAACTCACTTTTTATGCCATTTAGCTCTATCATCAAATCAAAGTCTCCTTCATCATCTATGATTTTCAACTGTTTATCTTCCGGCATAATTTTATTCGCAATTCCTCTGGTCACCAACTGCATATTCGTATCAGCATCTATGTACAACTTAGATGTTGCAGAAATCTGATTGATATCCAGACGCCCCTTCATATAACTGCATATTACTTCAAGATCTTCATTTGTATTTATTTCAATATGGGATACACTTTTCTCAATTTCAATATGTTTCACCTTACCGGAAAATTCAACATTATCCGATTCTATCCCGATTAATTCTAAATTCTCCGTATTCCCTTCTAGCTCCATTTTACCTGTATACGGTAATGGCACATAAATGAAAATATGCAATGCCGCTTTTGCTTCCGTTTCACTGAGCATATCTAAACGTCTGATGCCAACATCAATTCTCTTTTTAACATCATCTAGTTTTACCTTAAAAGCATTCTGAATGTTTGAAATCTGATTTGATGCAAGTCTTACCAGTATTTTCTCTCCCTCATAACACTTCAAAGCAACGCTTTTGGCTCCCATAAAGGTAATATCATAATTCTTCCTTTCATCAATATCATACTCCGTTCTGCTTTCATAGAGAAAATCAGTTGTATGATCTGTGCCCTGTTGATGATCCAGCAGCTCATCTAAGGAAATCTGAAATAACTTCGCAATCGCCATGATGTTATTGATATCAGGCAATCCTGCTCCTGTCTCCCATTTTGTAATCGCCTGCCTTGAGACATTTAATTTTTCAGCCAACGACTCCTGAGACATTTTCGCCTGTGTACGTAGCTCTTTAATCTTTTCTGAAATCACCTTTCCTTACATCTCCCTTTATTCTTTGATCAACGAATATGCTGAAATTTTCTTTATTGGCATTGCCAGGCCAATACTTATTACAAAATTTACGGCAATCTGCAATGCTGCTGATAAAAACAGAATCAAAACAGATATTTGAAAATTATTCTTCGCTGCACCAATGATTCCAAATAAAGCCTGATTGATAGCAGGAAGATACAAAATGCCAAGTCCAGCTGAGATCAGTATGGCGATAGCGGAAATCGGTAAAAAACTAAATGCCAGCTGTGATGTAAGCTGTTTGTTTGAATAACCGATTGCTTTATAGATACCAAATTCCTGTTTTCTCTGTGTAATTTGTGATTTTATTATAACATAAAGGATCAACAATACAATTAAAATTGTTAAAATAAAAATTATCACAATGATCAATGTTACTAGTTTCGAATACATAGATTGTGATATTTCAATATTTTTTGCATAATTTATCGTTCCTGATATTTTGTTTTCCTGTTCATCTTCAATCTGCTCTATAAAATCCTGGGGCTTTGATCCATCCTGCAGATAGACATACAAAGAATCCGCCCGATACGCTTCGTCCAACTGCTGATATCCTTCATTTGTCAGTTCACATACACTTCCCTGATAATTAACCCCCTGAATAAAACCTACAATTTTATATGCAGTACTTTCTTCTCCAAGAGAAATTTCAATTTCTTCTCCAATTTCATAGTCCTCTTCAAATATATTTCCAACCGCGATTTCTGTCTCTTTTTTCGGATTTCTTCCTTTATAACACAGGTCATTGGAAACCTCTGAAAAGTCCTCACATACAAAAGTCGTCACACTGCCCTTTGATGTTTTCACATTTTTCGTACTGTATTCTAATACCTTTTCAACCTGTGTATCATTTTTTAAATCTTCCTTTACACTGTCTTCTTTTACCTGCAGCACCACATCGGGAGACTCCTCAAACAGCGTTGTCATAAAGTTTTCCGGTTCTATAATCACATTATAGAACAATGTGCTTGCAAATGCCATTAACACCATAACCAGAAATGACACAGCAAACAGTAAAATATTGTGTTGTGCAGATGACATTGTACTTTTTAAAACAATATTTAATTTTAAATTTCCTGCTGTCTTATCCAGAGGAAGACGATTTTTCCTTCCACGCTTTCCTTCTACAGTTCCTCTGATTGCTGAAATAGGCTGCAACTTACGAATTTTTCTTGCTGCAAAAAGCACGAACACCAATGTGATAATTTCTAACAGTATGAATACTGCAATTAACGCTTTTATATCAAAATGCAGCGTAAACGAAAAACCGGACTGGAGCGCTAACACATTTGAAATTGTTGGCAGCACGATGTAAGATACCGCCACACTTAAAATTGTTACCAGTGCCACGATCATTAGATATGGAAGAACTATAGACTGAATAATCATTCCTCCCGTATAGCCAAGAGCTTTCAAAACTCCCATCGAAGCAATCTTTTCTTCGATCGTATTTTTTATTTTGAACTTACACAAAAATACACTTACCAGCAAAATAATGCATGCAAATGCCACTAAAATTGCAATCGTCAAATTACAGACCATCATTCTTGCCTGTTTCCCATTCTCGGCATTGCTGAAGGATAACATGGAAATACCCTCGTCCTCCAACATATCACTGATTTCATTTGTTATTTTCGTCTTATCTGCTTTATCCTTCGTCCGAATCGAATATTCTGCAATTTCATATTCTTTCTGATCCTTTACAAAGTCCTGATAGACTTCATCAGGAAAATATAAACCGATCAGTCCCGTACCATAATTTCCATACTGCATCTCATTGATTACTCCCGCAATCCGGAAATCATAATCCCTATCGCCAAGCTCAATACTCAGCGTGTCTCCTACAGAAAATTCTCCAAATTGAATATAATACTCCGGAACATAGACTATTTTCTCATCATTTGATTTTCCGAAGTCTTTTTCCTCACTGATTTCCAGCAAATTAAATACTCTTTCCTGATCCAGATTATAAAAAACAGTATTCATTAAAAAATCTGTTCCTCTGAACTTCTTGACAATTGGAGAAAGTTTTATTCCTTCTCTGATTTCTATTTCTTCTACGCCACTTACCTCAAGACATTTTTCTTTTAAAATATCCTTATCCTGTACCTTCGGAATACAGAAATTAAGATCTGCAGTTTTTAGCTCCTGAAATCTTTCGTTATATGCATTCCCTACCTGAAAGGCCAGAACAAATGCAATATTTAAAACAAAAGCTGTTAAAAAGATGATGATACCATAAGAGATATACTGTGATTTTTCCGACTGGAAATGATATCGGATAAGATTCTTCAATTTTCCCACATTACCACCCCATTTCCAGCAAAAATTCATCCAACTTTGCAGCTCTTTCGGTATTTTCTTCTTCATATGTACCCAGATTGCAATCCCCGAAAATCTGACCGTCTTTTAAATAAATTACACGATTCGCACGAAGCGCGGACTTTTTATCATGGGTAACCATAATAATACTCTGTCCTTCTTTATAAAGTTTTGATAATATATCTAATACAGCCTTTGAATTATCAGAATTCAAAGCACCCGTTGGTTCATCTGCAAATACGACATTCGGACTGTTGATAACGGCCCTTACAATCCCCGCTCTCTGAGCCTCCCCGCCAGATATTTGATTGGGAAATTTCTTCTGGGTGTTGGATGGAATATGAACCAGTTCAAATAATTTTTTCGCTTTTTCTACGATTTCATTACGTTTACTGCTCACAAGAACGCCTGCCACAATCACATTGTCCATCAGACTCATCTTATCCAGTAAATAATTTTGCTGGAAAACAAATCCACAATTTTTTCTTCGAAATACAGCCAACTGATCATCAGTCAGCTTTGTCACCACTTCTCCGCAAAATTTTACTTCTCCTTTTACAGGTCTGTCCATGCCTGAAAGAGAATATAAAAGAGTGGATTTTCCTGCTCCTGAAGAACCCATAATAACTGTGAAATCCCCCTTATATATCTCCAGATTTAAGTTTTCAAAAATTACCTGCTCTGTATCTCCGCACTGAAAACTTTTTTTTAATCCTGTTGCCTGGATAACTACTTCCTTTTTTTCCATGTTCTCATGATTCCTTTCCCTATTACTTTAATGATTACTATTGTCTATTCAGATCTTTTTGTTCTTTTTGTACCTTGATTTTCTTTTATTACTTTTGCAAAAATATCCTTTCAACAATAGTAATCATAGAAATTTTATGCCGTTCCTGCAAGCAACTGCACGATACATCTCATATTTTTTTGCTACGTTCCGTAGCATTGGGGGATTTTTCAAAAAAAGAAGCAATTTTCTCTTCTTCTTCACGATCATCTGCTGCTAAAACACATAATGTCCTTGTTTTCTCTTCAATAAGATTTCTGATGATTTTGTTTGGTCCAATGTCTATGTATGCATCATATTTTTTCTTAACAATTTCTTCGATTGCCTGATTCCATAAAATAGGTGACGCCATCTGTTCAATCAGCAGCTTCGGAATTTCGGATTCATTTTGAATCATACTTCCGCTGACGGTAGAAAAAACCGTGACATCAGGGACAGAAAATTTTATCCCCTCAAGCATTTTCTCAAAATCCTTCTGATAAATATTCATCAATCTGCTATGGTATGGTGCATTTACCTTCATTGGAATCATTCGGTGCGGAATATACTGTCCTCCACATGCTTCGATTTTATCGTCAAGAATTTTCTCTATTTGCGTGTTTCCCCCAACCATAAATTGATTTGGAGAATTGTAACCTGTTATGGCTACATATCCTTCTTCGTTTAACTCTGAGAGAATTCTCTCCAATTCGTTCTGTTCCATATCTGTTATGATACCGGCAAACCCAAGCTTTTCCTGAAACGCACGTTCCATCAATTCTCCACGGCTCCTCACAAAACAAATGGCGTCTTCAAATGGAATGCTTCCTGTACATACCAATGCTGAAATTTCTCCAAGACTATGTCCTACCACCATGTCAGGTTTTTTTCCATATTTCTTTATAAAATTCTGATACAACGCATAACTTGCTGTAAGAACTGCAGGCTGAGCATTTTGTGATCTTGTTAATGTTTTTAAATCTCCATGCTCTATCATCTGCCAAAGATCATATCCCAAAAGCTCTGACGATGTTTCAAAAATTTTTCTTACCTCATCACTTTTTCCATATAAATCATGGCACATATGAAGGTATTGCGACCCCTGCCCCGGAAACAGCATAACATAATTCATAGCAATGTACTCTCTTTCTCCTTTGATAAGTTTCTTATAAGCAGCTTTCCAGATATTCTGCAAGCTCTGCAATACACTTATATTCAAAAATAGCTGCCGGATTAATTTCTATTTCGAGTGCCTTTCTCATTTTATTAATCACTTTTAATGCCTGAATAGAGGTAACTCCTAATTTAAAAAAACTTGTATTCTCATCAATATCCTCTACATCACAGCCCATAGTTTCGGCAAGAGTAACCTTTAAATACTCTGTAATTTCTTCTCTTTTCATGCCTTTTACTCCTTTTTTCTCTTGTTTTATAATGCCTGTATTTTATTCAATTCATTTAATAGTTCTTTCACATCTGCCACAATTGAATAATCTGCATAATCAAAAATGGGTGCATTTGGATCTTTATTAACAGCAATAATTTTCTTTGCATTGCGAATCCCAACCAAATGCTGACTTGCACCAAAGACGCCAAATCCTACATAAAGCTGCGGCGAAATACTTTTTCCCGATTGCCCCACCTGACGCTCCTTTTTCATAATGCCTTCTTCTATAACAGGTCTTGTTCCCACCACACATGCGTGATATTTTTTTGCAAGCGCATAAATCGCCTCTACACATTCCGGCGAAGAAGCTCCACGCCCAATACAAAATACTGTAGCATATTCATTTATATTTATTTCACTTTTTACTTGTTCTGCCTGACGAGTGTCTATGCATATTACATTTTTATCATATGCATCCTCATCAGCTTCCACCGGGAATGAAAGAACCTGAATATCTGACTTTCTTTCTGCACTGCACCGCTCAAAAACGCCTTCCTTTACAGTGCCCATGTTCATATCACAATTGATACAACTGATCTGTGCGATTACAGAATCACAAATGGCAGCCCGTACAAACCGAAATCCTTCTTCCGGATCATACAAAATATCAATACAATCTGCCGTTAGTCCTGCTTCGAAACGAGTAGATATGATCGCTGCAATATCTTTTCCAAAACTGCTTGCCTGAAAAAGAATCAATTTCGGCTTTCTTTTTTTTATCACTGACGTAATAATGTCACTGTATTTCCACACTCCAACATTTTTACAGCCTATTCCCAAAATAAGAAAATCTGCACCGCATTCCGAAATTTCTTTGATTGTACTTTCACTCTCATCTCCTATGTATAAAACACTGACAAGATGACCACCTTTATCAGCCAAAATTCTTGCCTTAGAGATCATCTGCGCCATATGCTCATTCATTACTGCACAACTGTCACAGACTACAAGAATTTCCTTTTTGCAATTATCATCCAAAATTTTTCTCCTTCCCAGCTTCCCCATACTCAAGAAGATTTGATAGTACTACAGCCATTTCATGAACATTTCCATCTACTTTTATGCTTTCGTTTTTAACAAACTTGTTCCGGATTTCCTTTACCTTTGTTTTGGAACCTTTTAATCCGCATCTTTTTGGGTCTATTTCCATTGCAGCAGAATCCAGAAACAGAATTTCTTTTTTCTTTGCTTTTTTTATGGCCAGCAGACTTATTATGGGCAAATTAACGCTAAAATCATTGTACTTCATAACGGCCGGCAGCCTCGATTGCAGTGTTTCTATTGTATTTCCGCATCTATTTTTATAGATAACACACGCATCCTTCATTTCTAAAATCTCATTTCCAGTTATAATAGAATCAAATCCAAGCCGCTCGCAAAGCCCCTGGGGTACCTGTCCGGTTTCTCCGTCAATGGTTTTCGCCCCACACACGATCATTTGAACATGATCCAACTTTTCCACTGCCTTCTGCAGAATGTAGGTCGTGGCCACAGTATCTGAGCCTGCGAATATTTTGTCACTGACAAGAACCGCTTCATCCGCTCCCATAGCAAGTGCCCGCCTTAAAACGCTTTCTGCTTTCCTGTCTCCCATACATACACAGGTCAGGCAAAAATCTCCTTCTCCGCTTTTTTTCAGCGCAGCCAAATTTTCCAAAGCCTTTAATTCGTATGGATTCATCTGAAAAGGCTCATTATCACCATTATTATTTTGAAATAATAACTCTGTTTTTACCGGTTTAATGCATAAAACCACTCTGCTTTTTTGATTTTCCATTTTTTTATCCTTTTGTGGGTATGCGGTCTTACAAACGCATCATTTTGACCATCTCGTAAATCGTATTTTTCTGCATCTCATTTGTTCCGGAATAAATACTGCATGCAAGCGCATCTCTAAGTTCTCTCTCTATTCCATATTCCTTCGTATAACCGTAAGCACCAAAAATCTGCAGTGCATCACGGCAGGTTTTAATATAATTCTCACTGACGTATGTCTTAAATACAGAAACCTCTGTGTAAGCAGTTCTTTTTTTGTCCTTCAGCCATGCAATTTTATACAACATCAGTTTAGACATTTCTATGGCAATCTTCATCTCCGCAATTTTGTGTGAAACCGCCTGATACTCCCCAATCGGTTTTCCAAACTGCGTTCTCATCTTTACCTGTTTTATACACTCCTCCATGATCCTCTGCATAACTCCCACATGAGGGGCAAACTCATAACATCTTTCCCATTCGATTGCCTGGGTTAAAATATTGGCTCCTCCGCCGATTCTTCCGAGAATATTTTCTTTGGGGACCTTAACATTGTCCAAAATCAACTCACTGGTAGGACATGCATGCAGCCCCATCTTCTCAATATCCGGCCCCGTTTTTACACCTTCAAAGGCTCTTTCCACTACAAACGCCGTGATCTTTTTCGGATTCTCCTGTGTTACAGCAAAAACAACAAAAATATCTGCAATCGGCCCATTTGAAATAAACATTTTACCGCCATTTAAGATATAATAATCTCCTTCTTCTTTCGCTGTTGTCACCATACTGAATGCATCGGAACCTGAATTCACTTCTGTAATAGCAATTGCACCGATGTGCTCTCCCGTTATCATATTGGGAATATATTTATCCTTTAATTCCCTGGAACCATATAGATAAATAATATTCTGAGACACCCATACATGATTGTTAATCACAAAGATAAAACCATTATTTTTACATGCGTATCCAAGACTTTCATATACATATGCGGCTGTCTGATAACTTTCCCCGAGTCCTCCGTATTCTTCCCCGATTGTCAATCCAAGAAGGCCAAAATCAGATACCTTTTTCCACATTTCCGGATTATACTGTTCCAGAAATTCTTCATCATTTAAATTTTCTCTTGCAAAATTAATAATTTCTTTTCTGTATTCTTTTTGCTCTTGTGAATATGAAAATTCCAAAATCCGCGCCCTCCTATACCACTACTAATTCCACATACTCAGGAATTTTTCTTTCATAACTTGTATCCGCCTCAAACACAATCACATCATTTTCTTTTATTTCTTTGAATCCGTTAAACTTATATGTAATATACATAATACGGTTTTTATCTGTGGGAACAAATTGTGCCTGCAGCTTTACACCTGCTTTTTTGGCTTCATTACAAATGTAATTTAATAGGATATTTCCCACTCCCCTGGACATAACACGGCATGACATCAGCAAAAGCTTCACTTCCCAGACTTTCTCGTTCTTTTCAATTAAAGCAAGACCAATGGTTCCGTAAGTACCATATTTATCGTCCAGTCTTGTCACAAGGACCTCATACTTTTCATCATCAATACATGCTTTTAATTCATCATAGGAATACACATAGCCTGTTGAATTCAACTGATGGGTTCTTACTGTCAGTTCCTCCGCTCTTTGCAAATCACTTTCCCTGGCTTTACTGATACAAAAAGTCATATGCAGGGAACTTAAGAATTCTTCTTTTGTTCCCTGAAAATCCTTTTCCACATTATTTCTTGTAATGTCATTTTGATACATCGCTCTTCTGTTTTTAGAGTCTGTGGTGATATAGTTCGGCATCATACAGTCCATGGAAAGAATTTTATCAATCTTTAATGCGTCAATGCAGAGTACATCTTTGTGAGAATAAGATACTTCCTCCCGTTCAAATTCCTGATCATCTACAAAGGCCAACGTATCGATACCGATATTGATGCTTTTTGCAATTGTTTCAATTGCTTCTGATTTCGGATTCCAATTGATTTGAGGATAAATAAAATATTCCCACAATCCAAATTCTTCCAGCTTTTCCTTGGCCGATTCATAGTCATTCTTACTGCTGACGGACTGCAAAATACCACGCTTATCCAGTTCCTTTATTACCGCTGCTGCCTCTTCTTTCAGAACAATGTTATCACCCTCCTGCAGGATTCCTTCCCACAGTGTATTGTCCAGATCCCACACAACACATTTTATCTTTGTATCTTTCACAACACAGATACCTCCATAATTTTTCCTTATTTATTCCTGCGAAGCAACGAGCCAAGTGGACATGCTTGCATGTACATTTGGCGACTGCCGCGAGGGTCAAATACCCCGCAGCTTGCTGCGGAATATTTGACTGCGAACTTTCATCCAAGCTTGGAACTTACCAATGCTGCAATCGAATTAACATCTTTAAAATTATCAAGATCTAACTCTTCATTTTCAATACTGATTTCAAACTCCTCTTCAATAAAACTGACTAACTGCATTGCAAAAAGGGAGTTCACAAGTCCGCTCTCAAAAATGTTGTCGTCATCTGCCACACTGCTTTCATCAATAAATCTTCCTAAAAATTCTCTGATTTTTTCTTTCATGTTCTTTTCCTCCAACTGTTATAGATATTTTTATTTTTGATATACAAATCCCGTTTTTTAATACTGATAAAATCCTTTTTTGTTCTTTCTTCCGACTTCTCCCATCTCAACCATGCGGCGGAGCAGTGGGCATACCCTGAACTTTGGATCCTGATACTCTTTGTAAAGAACCTCCAGGGAATCAACTACCGTATCAATTCCTATTAAGTCAGCAGTTTCCAACGGTCCCATCTTATGTCCAAATGCCTTCTTAAAAATATTGTCGATCTGTTTTGCATCTGCTACTCCTTCATAAACAAGAAAGGCCGCTTCATTCATGAAAAGATGAGAAACTCTGTTAGAGACAAATCCGGCACTGTCATTCACTGCTTCATAATCAATCTGTACACTATGTAAAAGTTCGCCTACTTTTTCTATCGTATCCTGAGAAGTCTTTTTCCCCAGAATAACTTCCGCAAAATTCTTTACCGGAACCGGATTCATAAAATGAACTCCTATAACCCTCTCCGGGGTTTCCGTATATGCACCGATCCGCGTAATTGGAATACAGGAAGTATTAACCAGATAAATGCAGTCTGGTTTTACGATTTCTTTCAGCTGTTCATAAACTTCCTTCTTTATCTCTTCTTTTTCACATACATTTTCAATAATAAAGTCAACATCCCGGATCTCCTCATATTCCTGAACTACGGAAATACGTTCCATAATTTCCTGCACCTGGACAGATTTATCAAACATGCTCTTTACTTTTAAATCCCGATAAATTTCTCCGGCAGCATTCTTCAGCACTTCCGGATTGTTATCCAGAAGTATTACACGATAGCCGTATTTTGCAAAACGCTGTGCCACCCCTTTTCCCATAACTCCTGCTCCGATTACACCTATCCTCTGTTCCATATCATTCCTCCATTCTGCTGTTTTTACCTGAAGTGTTTGTCACACTTCTATCTTTGTCATAATATGCATAACCTCTTCCTGACGCTTAAGCAAAGAATCTGCTTTTTTATCCCACTTTCCAAGTGTTATTTTTTTATAGATACATCCATCAAGTAAAAACCATACCTGATTCGCTTTTGCTGCCACTTTGGAATCATGAGTTACAAGCATAATCGTACTTCCCGCCTGATTCATATCAACCAATAAATTCATCACTTCATCGGATGTTTTTGAATTTAAAGCACCCGTCGGCTCATCTGCAAATATGATTCTGGGATCATTCATAAGACTTCTGCAAATACTGACTCTTTGTGCCTGACCACCGGACAGTGTACTGATGTCACGTTCTGCAAGCTCTTCTATTCCGGTCTTTTTCATCAGACTCATTGCTTTTTTCTCCAGTTCTTCGCCTGTATGCTTATGTAGAAGAGAAGCTCCAAGAATAATATTTTCCTTTACGGATAAACACCTGATCAAATGTGGCTGCTGAAACACATAACCAAGCCTGCGAAGTCTTATGTCTGATAATGCCTTCTCATCAAGTCCGCTTATCTTCTCATTATCAAGAAGAATTTCACCCGAAGAGGGCTGATCCATCCCGCTGATGTTATACAGCAGCGTCGATTTTCCCGATCCTGAGGGACCCATAATTGCAATAAAGTCCCCCTCTTCCACACAAAATTCGATATCTTTTAGCACCTGCTGTTCGCTTCCTTTTTCCGTATGAAAGACTTTCTCTAATTTTTTTACCTTTAAAATCGTATTCATTAATCTGTATCCTTTCCTGCTTCTCTACATTCCTGCTACAATTTTTATCCTCTTCAGATCTTTACTTGCTACAATAACCGTAACAATAGCTGCGGCAAACATAAACAACGGACATAATACATATGCATAAAAAACATTTGTAATAAATACAATTTCTGCTGCTCCCATAGAAGCAGTCACCTGACCGACCAAAGGCTGCCCCGCAAGTTTTACCAAAATCGCCCCAACCACAATTCCGATCAGAAGCGATAACACAATCCGCACACCATACTGAATTCTGATATCTAAGTTTTTGAATCCGATCCCTTTCATGACTGCAATATCTTCCTTATTTCTGATAATCAGCAGCTTCAAAAATACTGTTACTGCAAAAATGATAATCAATAAGGCAATCCCCATCGTAAGAACCGTGATTCCACGAAGCTGTGAAATAAAATCTCCCATACTTTGTGAAACATAATCGTGAATATCTGTGATCTTTCCGCCCGGAAAACTTTTTCCAAATATGCTTACCTTTTCTGAAGAATCTGCTCCTTCTACAAGATCAATATTGATAACCCCTCTGGACGCATCAGCATCTTTCGGATGAATCATAGATTTCGCACTCTTTCCTCCGTTCGTAATATCCTGATAGATTCCACAGATCGTAAATGTATACTGCCTTTTATTCAGAACGATTACGATCTGATCCCCAACTTTTTTATTCAGTTGAGTTGAGGTAAGATACGATACTGCAAGTTCACTTTCACTTTCGGGACCTCTTCCCTCCATGCAGGAGATCGCAAATTTCTGAAAATCTCCTGTCTCAAAGTTCAGGTAGACTTCCTCTCCTTCTTCATTCTCAGATGTTGCAGAATACGTATTATATGTTTCAAACAGTGCTACATCCGGATCCTTCTCAAGAATCTCTTTTATTGTCATACATTCCTCTGAAAGCGTATCTGCATTCTGTAAATCTACTCTTACATCACATTCTGCCACCCCCATATATGACGTAAACTTTGGTGACTGAATTGTCGTTGTAAGCTGCATCGGAAGTAACACAAAAAAGGTCAATGCAATAAAAATCAGCGTAATAATCAAATATGGCTTTTTATAACTAAACATATATTTTATTCCGAGTTTTATATTCACCCAGTGTTTTCCTGCTCCCTTTAAAGAAGGATGGTATACCGCCGAATCACTGTTTTTCGTATTTCTGCCCTGTAATGCCTCTACAACATGAACCTTATCTGTACGCTTTACCGCTTTTCTGCAAAAGAATACAACCAGAAGACCGGCAATTACACTGGCTGCAAGCTGCAGTACATAATTATAAAAATTTTTCTCTACCAGTCCCATATAGGCATTCAGATTTTCCTGAACGACACCTCTGATACGGAAGGACAGTAAATATCCGATTATACAGCCTGCCATGGAAATAATAAAATATTTTTTCAGATAGATATCTGCAATAAATTTCGCCGGAACGCCAATACTCTTCATGGTCGCTATATCCATATAGTCCTCATCGATACTGGCTACCATTGTAAATCGGATACATAGTATAGAAATGACAATGAGTAAAACTGCAACAAGAATAATCAGCGCTGCCATCATAACATCTGTCAGACTGTTCAGTAACCGTATTCCTGAATAAGTGAGCGTTGCTCCGTTTGCAGGAAGTCCTGCTTCCAGATATTCTGTTTCCAATGCATCTGTTTTATCTGTATCAGCAATCCGGAATTCAATCATATATTCCATACTTCCTGTCTGGTTTGCCAGATTGATCCAATCTTTCTCACATAACAAAATTCTTTTAGATGAAATATAAGAAGAATTCATCTGTGAATCTCTCACAAAAGCAGAAATAACAAAATTTATCATTCCGTTTTTTGTTCTGACACCTATGGTATCGCCTTTTTTCAGATTATATTTCATGGCATAATAGATCGGAACTGCCGCCTCGCCTTCTGAGACCTCTGCAACTTTATTTTCCTCATCCAACAGAAAATCAAACTTCGTATTTTGGATTACAAACGAATTATCTATTACACTCCCAAGTTCCGTATTTCCACTTTGATCAAGTATGAGAGAATCTCCCTCCACATTGAGTAAAGTTACGATCTGATACTTTTCAATATAATCATGTGCTTCCGCAAATTCAGCAATCTCCTCTTCCTCAATTTTACCGCTGTGCATCTGCAGCATATGCGATGTCTGGGACACTTCAAAAAAGTGATTCATAGAACAAACCAGAGAATACAACAAATCTGCCGCACCTGCACTTAACATTGCTGAAACTGCAATAAATAGCGAAAGTATGATACTAACTGCCTTACCTCTTTTCAAGTCGCGAAAAATAATTTTCTTTAACATAGGTTTCCTTTCTTCTCTATACTTTTTTCCATTTGAAGAAGATATCGTTCTTCCACTTTTCTTATTGCTCTGTTCCGGCTGATTACAATACTAAAGATAAACATTGAAATTCCGCAAAGCATCATCATAAATGCTATGCCTCTTTCCTCGCCTACGCCAACAATCTTTCCAATACTGTCCGCAAGGAGGCCATCCTTATAAAAAAGTGGGTTAAATACATAATCTGCCAACGGACCTGATAAACCATATGCCAGAATATAACCAATCTGTGAAATCAGTGATATCAGCCCCCACAAACGTCCCTGTGTCTCTTTTTCCAGGCTGCTTCTCACCAAGACATCAATACATGTATTAGCAATCGGCAGCATAGCAAAGAACAAGAATCCTGCTGCAGTTATAATATAGAGATTTGTAATACCACCAACAAAACAGATCAGTATACCCATCGCCGCAAAAGACATCGCCAGTGCATTTACATATTTTCTTTCAATTCCTTTCATTCCCAAAATAAGACTTGTAATTAACATGCCCACTGCGCTGACTGATGTTATGATTCCAAGCTTGGAAGAATCTGTTAATTCCAGAAGCATTGGCGTAAGCAGCGTTTCTACAAAACCGATATAAAATGTAATTACCGTAGAAAGCAGCAACAACGCCATAATTCCTTTGTTCTTTACCAAAGTATTCCATCCTTCTGACAGATCTGCAAAAAAACTTGTTGTCTTATCTTCCTGCAGATTTTGTCTTTTGTCCATTAATTTTCCAGCATAAATCACAGAGAAAAGCGTCAGGAAAAATGTACATATGTCTATCATTAAAATCAGTTCTATACCGCCAAGTTTTATTATGATTCCTGCCAATGCAGGCGCAATCAGAAACTTAGCTGCGGAAGCTAACTGGATCAGCCCTCCTGCTTTTGAAAACTGCTCCACGGTGAGCAAATCCGTCACCGTAGACTTATAAGCCGGATCCATCAATGATGAAAAAACAGCGCTGCTAAACACGCAGATACATATCATAACTGTATTATCATTTCCTGCAAGAATACCTGCAAGCATAACGCAAAGACCAACTGCCGAAAAAGAATCTCCGATAAGCATTAATTTTCTTCTGCTGTAGCGGTCTGCTAAAATACCGGAAAAAGGAGTTAATAACACCATTGGAAGAAATGCACACAACATAACTGCCGAACATGCCGTTGCATTTCCTGTCCGCTGAAATACATAGACATTTAATCCAAAAGATGTCAAACCACTTCCTATACTAGAAATCAATTGTCCAAACCATATTACTAAAAATACTGAAAATCCGCTTTTTTCTTTCATTCGTTTTATCCTTTTATACTTTTCCACTTATATAGTCGTGAATCATTTCTGCAACTAACTCAGCCTTTGTATTCAAATACATATGCCCTGCATCCTCCGGCATTGTTCTGAATACGCCTATTTCGCTTATATACTTTTTCCATCTCACCAGTTTGTCTGCCTGGACCATTTCATCCTTATAACACCAGATAAATTTTGCAGGAATATCTATTAACTGCGGTGGAACCTTTGCCGCATCTTCCAAAATTCTATAATCTGCCCTGAAAATCGGAAGAAAATAATCCAGAAGTTCTCTGTTCTCCAGCAATTCCTCCGGTAATCCGCCTATTCCTTCCAGATCCTTTAAAAGCACTGCGTCCTCACTGACTGACAACCTTTTTCCCGCCATAAAATCCGGTGCCGGAGATGCCGACAAAATAATAGCTTTTGGTCTTATCTCTGGGTTAGAAACAGAAAGCTTCTTTGCTAAAAAGTATGCAATGACTCCTCCCATACTGTGACCAAAAAAAATACAATCTGGTTTTAAAATTTCCTTCAACTGTGTATAGTAAAGTTCCAGCAAATCACCCAGATTACTGCAAAGCTCTCTCTCAGATCCCATATGTCCCGGTGGAAAAGCTACAAAAATCTCATAATCGTCTTTTTTATCCAGCTCCTTCGCAAACTTAAGTAATGATGTTCCGCTCCCTCCCAAATACGGAAACATCACAACCTGACTGCCTGACTTATCGTTTGTTTTTAAAAAAACTTTTTTCATAATGTCCTTTCACCTATTGTTCTATAAACTCCGGAAAACAACATAGTCCGCTTATATTTAAATCTTCACCTTTTTCTTTTTTGTACCACAAATATACACCGATTGATACAATTGCAAAGAACACCATCTCTAAAATCTGTACGCTCGTAACAAAATTATAAAACTGTAATTTGCTTCCGGAAGCTACCAGCCAAAATGCAAAAATAAAAAATAACACATTCCCTCTCGTTTTATTAAAAACAAAAGTAATAAATACAGAAAAAAACATTAACTGCAATACATAAAACGGATATGCAGTTGCTGTTTCAAAGGAGGAAAATAAATACCCCGGTAAAACAAATAAACCAAACATGAAACCTGTAGCAAGTCCGGCTTTTATACTGGATTTCATTCTTCTCTGCATATAGGGAAGTAAAAATCCATACCATCCAAGTGCGCCTCCGAGGAGACCCGTCTCTTCATAAATATTTTTCAGTAAGGTAATAACTCTTTCCTTACTGTCCATCGTTACCTCCGGAAGCGGGATTCCGAAACACTTAGACCCAAAGTGCATACATACATAAAACAATACTGACATTACAAATAGAACCGGAAACCAGATACACTCTTTTTTATTTGGAATCAAACGTTTCAAAAAATTTGCCATTCCACGCCAGCCTCCATATATAAGGTAAATGAAAATACCCGCTATGGAAGGCGAATTCAGTGAAACCATAACAAAAGGATTACTTATATTTAATTCTCCAACATACGGGGAAAGTACATCATAAAAAACAACATACAAAATACTCATCCCCCAGCTTAAGCCGAAGGTAATTCCCAGATAAATCCATAGATACTTTTTATATCCATTCTCATTCTTTGCTTGCGACATATCTTTTACTGCTGCCATAGATTCCTCTCTTCCTTTTATGCATATAATTCGTCAATTAACTCTTTTGCTTCTCTGATTGCTGCCCCGGCTCTTTCTTCAAACCACTCAACGTCCTGATCAGAAAGTGTAATGTTCGGATATATCCGTGAAATACTGGAAACCAGAATTCCATTTCTCTGCAGAGCAGCATTCAAAATTACATCTTTTATCTGAATGTCCGATATATATTCTGATGGTTTCTCCAACTCTTTCTCACAACAATGATATGCTCCGCATAATTCAGGTCCCTGAACAACCAACGGAAACTTCTCTGCCTGTGCAATTTTCCTCAATGTTTCGTGTATTTTACCTGCCTGTGCCTTCATATATTCATATGCTGCTCCATGATCCCGGCTTAAAATATCTATAGTAGCTTTCACGGCTGCTGTTCCAAGCGGATATCCATTAAAAGTTCCTGCATGTATTACCCTTTTTTCTGTCAGCAGCTGCATAATTTCTTTTTTTCCGGCTATGGCGGCAACAGGTACTCCACCGCCTGCAATTGCCTTTGCAAGCGTTGTCAGATCCGGTGTTACTCCAAATACTGTCTGTGCACCGCCAATTCCCATCCGGAATCCTGTAATGATTTCATCAAAAATAAGCACAATTCCATATGTATCGCATAGCGATCTCACTTTTTGCAGATAGCCTGGCTTTGGCATAATACTTCCGCCGTTTACACATACGGGTTCCATAATTACTGCCGCAATCTCTTCTCCGTGCGCCTTTAAGAGTTCTTCTAAAAGCTCCGCATCATTCCACTCAATCAGATACGACTGATCCTCCAATATACCGACTGCCCGTCCTTCCGTGCCTTTCGTATCCCCTCTGTAATCCATGGGCACAGGATTTTCCGGGTCTGTACTGTGACCGCCCATAATATTATCCGCATTACCATGATAATGATTATTAAATCTGACAAACCGGTTTCTTCCTGTATAAGCACGTGCAATTCTGATCGCATTTTGCACGATTTCCGTACCGGAAAGTCCGAACCGGATCATTTCAGCTGAAGGAACATATTGATGAATTGCTTCCAGCGCTTCTGCGTCCAGATCACAATGACTTACCGACAACACCCTGTCCATAACTTCTTTTAAGCTGTCATTATATTCTTTGTTTCCATGCCCTACAATCATTGCACCGAAACGGGCATATAAATCAAGATATTCCTTTCCATCCATATCCCATACCCGGCTGTCTTTTGCCCTTTGGTAATGGATCGGACTTTCTTCCCAGGGCAGATTAAAATTATAATGTACTCCGCCCGGCAATAATTTTTTTACTCTCTCATGATATTCTGTCATGACTGACATAAATTCCAACCCTCCTTCTGTCTGTTTACAATATTACTTCTATAATTCTTAAGATTCGATCCATGCAGTTGTCTTTTTAAACGGATACGCCGGAAGGGAAATGATCCTTCCTGCTTCTTCCTTCCATACCTGTTCCCAGTCAATCTCTGCACCACATGCATATAATTCTTTTAATAATAATTGAAAAGATAGTTCTCTTTCTTCTTCCGCCAAAGAATACTTTAACCCTCTTACCTCTTTCGCCTTCTCTGCCACATGTTTCATAAATTCTTCCGAGGCGTTCAGACATATCACGCAGTCCGCTTTAAACTCCTCGTCCTTTTCCCGCAGACAACACTTTCCACTTGTCACGCGTTTTATCATATCTGAAAATACTTTTCTCTCCCCTTCATTCATGAAATCATTTTCACTTAAAACCACAACCTTACTTCCGGTGACTCTGTAACGCATACCGGTCGCTTTATCTCCGCAGATATTTTTTTCCTCGTCTATCACAAACGCCAGACGATATTTGTAATGGTTTCTTCCCATCTGCAAAGTGTAACTCAAATCCTCCGGTCTGATTTCCTTTTCCTGTAGCAGGTCAGAGAGACGATCCTGAATAACAGAAAGCGCATACTCATCCTTTGCCGAAGCAGCAACAAGATAATACTTTTGTCCGGAAGCTTCTCTGTTATCTGCCGGAGCGTCCTTGATGATAACGTGAGCATTGGTTCCTCCAATACCAAAAGAACTGATACCGGCATAACGGCAGCCATTTTCCGGACGTTTCCAATCCTGCACTTCTGTAATAATCCTAAGCGGAAACTCCTTTTTTTCTAACAAAGGATTTACCTCGTCTACATGAAGACTAGGCACCAATTTATTATTTTTTAAACACAACAAGACTTTAATAAGACCTGCTCCGCCTGCACAGGGAAGCAAATGACCAAAATTTGACTTTATGGAACCTACCGGAACCTTTTCTTCCCCGTTTTCCCCATGCAACCCCTGGAATATTTGCTGTAATGCAGATAATTCAATGGGATCACCAATTTTTGTTCCTGTTCCGTGAGCTTCAATATAGGTAATATCGCTGACATTTACACCCGATTCCTGATATGCTTTTTTCAAAACATCATATTGTCCGGCCGGATTCGGCGCCATTACACTTAAAGATGTTCCGTCATTGTTCATAGCACCGCCTGCAATCACTCCATAAATATTCTTTTTATGTTTCCTTGCATGTTCCAATCCCTCTAAATAAACCGCAACAACACCCTCTCCGAGAAGTGAGCCGTCTGCATTCTTGTCAAAAACTTTTGTACAATCTCCCTTAGAAAGAATACCTGCACACCTTGCAATTGCATGTGTATACGAAGTCGGAAAAATGTTTGCTCCCAACACCAAAGCGCCCTCGCACTCTCCTGATTGAATCATTTTTTCCGCCAACAGGAATGCGGTCATAAAGGAAGAACATGCGGAATCAATCGCCATTGCGCAGCCTCTGCTGTTTAGATACTGTGCCACTCTTGTAGCAATCGTACTTCCCAGATTTCCTACCATTGTCATCGGCGGAATATCCTTTGTTCCGTTTTTCTTTACATAATCCAACAGCAGCGGATAATAGGAATTTCCACTCGTTGCCGCTAAAATTGCAATATTTTTTTCCTTATCATCAATCACACCCTCTCCGCTGTCATCCAATGCCTCATAAGCTACCTCCAATGACAGTCTCTGCTGCGGATCCATAAAATCGGCTTCTTCCTTTGTGATATTGAAAAATTCATAATCAAAAGCGTCAATTTCTTCAATTTCTCCGAAAATATCATCCCAGGATTCTTCTTTACTTAATTTCTTTCTTTTTTCACTTACTTTATGTACACAATCCTTTCCTTCTTCAAGAATTTTCCACAATTCTTCCTGCGTGGAAGCTCCAGGAAGCCGGAAAGCCATACCCGTTATCGCTACTTCCTTTTCTTTTTGGGCCTGCATATCCCCAGACTTTGTTTCTCTCTCAACTCCCTCGATATAATCGGTCATTTCCTGGATTGTTGCACATTTTACAAGCAGGTTTTGATTTAACTTTATATCTGGCCTGCCATCATTTCTTAAGAATTCCTCTATCTCCTGAATAAGAAAAAATCCCTTCACAGAATTTCCGCCGATACTTTTAAACGATGCCTGAAAAGAAATACCTTCGGGATCCAGATTTAAAACTTTTCCCCAACATTTCCGTATCTCATAAGCTAATTTCTGATGCTGTTCTCCATAACCCTCGTTTTTCGAAACAGTTACCGCTTCAAGTTCCTGTACCTTCTGCAAAATATCGTTATATTCTCCGCTTTGATATGCCCTTTTCATCCCATACCGATCCAGTTTTCTGCTGGCTGTCATCTTAATCTCTGATACAGGAATAACTGTCTTTACTTCTAACCCAAATTCAGTCCCCAGGCATCCCTTGATTTTATCAACTGACTCCAGATAGTGCTTTTTTGTTTCCTCCGAAAACTCATGCTCGAAAAATGCAACCAATTCTTCTCCCGACTCATTTTCAGAAGCAATAAACACCACTTTTCCTTCTTTACCCAGCCTGTTTTGTACGACTGCCTCCAAATCAGTCAACATGTAATTAACACCCCGGATAATAATAATGTCTTTACTTCTTCCTGCAATATAAAGCTGACCATCCCGTATAAACCCTATATCCCCGGTAATAAACCATCCGTCAGCAAAAATGCTTTCATCGTTCCCGGTATTACTATTACAGTATCCCTGAAACACGGTAGCGCTTTTTACACGTATGCTGCCGATCTCATTCTCTTCTAAGAGTTGATTCTTTTCATTGAAAATACCAATTGTGACATTCGTAACAGGACGCCCATGCTCCAGCAGACAAATGCTTTCCTCTGGATTTTCCCCCTGAAACGCTACCGCTTTGTTATTCTCGCTCATTTCCTTTCTGGAAATCCGGAGAACTTTTTTACTGTCAAATCCCCGACTTGAGGCTACGGTCAGTACCGTCTCTGACATTCCGTACCCTGCCCGGAAAACATTTTCATTGATATGATATAATGCTGCAAACGCACCCATTAATTTCACCGACGGTTTCTCTGATCCTATATAGATCGCCGCCAATGCGGATAAATCAAACATACGGGTATCAACCTGTGCTGCCATCTGTACCAAAATTCCAATCCCAAGATTATTCGTACACAATCTTGTCACCCGGTGCTGCGTTACCTTCTGCATAAAGAGAACCGGATTTCTTACAAAAGTTTCTGTCTTCATACTCCAGGAATCTATCCCCAGAACAACCGACAACAGGCAGAATGTGAAAGCCCCGAAATTATGTGTATGAGGCAGCCACATTAATGGTCTTTCCGAATCTGTACACTGTTCAAAGTCCACAATTCCGCAACTGGCCTGAATCAGGTTTTCATTGCTCAAAACAGCTCCCTTTTTATTTCCTGTACTTCCGGAAGAAAACTGAATATATGCTGCATCGTCTCTGGAAATTTCTGCAATATTTCCCTTGTCTTCGGAAAACAACTCCTGCATACTCTCTGTCTTTCCCGATCCCAACACTCTTTCATAAAGATTTTTCATTTCATCGTCCGTTACAAACACAGGCTTTCCCAACATTTCCCATATTTGCTTTGTTCCATTTACGGTTTCTGAATCTTTCACACTAAAATCCGGTCTCGGGAGGGCGGTAATAATAATACCGCCGTAAAAACATGCCCACATCAAAAAATGATAATTTTTTGTATCTGAAACATCTGCTATAAGATAATCTCCCTTTTTTACCCCCTTTTTCTGCAAAGAAGCCAAAATTCCTAACGCAGTCTTTTTTTGTGTACTATATGTAACCTTTTCCTCGCTCCCATCTTCACGAATATAGTATGTCCCCTTTTCCGGTGCAATCCTTACTGCATGTTCCAACAAATCATATACATGTTTATATCCATGTGAAACATCTTTTTTGATACCTTCTGCTAATGCTACTCTCACCTTTCGTACCTCTCATCACTTATTTTTCTAATCACTACGCTGTTTGCTTTTCCATTTCATCAGACTTCATCTTCTAAGTGAAAACCTGTACCCGAAAGAGCGTCCTTCAATGCTTCTATGTCAAAGCCATAGACGGATTCCAGATGCACATAGATTCCCGTTGCATCGTAACCTGCCACAATTACAAAGTCTGCAAGCATGTCGGACGGTAAAGATTGTACGGCTTCTTCAAATGTCTCCCGTTCTTTCCCTTCAACGTAGCCCTGGAAATTCCAAAGAATAAATGCTCCTCTTCCCTCTCTGGAATACAATTCTTCAAATAAGGAAGAATCTTCTGCATTCGCCAGCACGTCGATCAGATTCACGCCCTCTTTCCTTTTCAGTGCATCTTCCACAATTTTTTCCGGACATTCTTCCTTTAATACAACCGGAAGCAAATCCAGAAATTCTCCGACACAGTTATAATATTCCTGCTCTTTTAACACCCTTCCGTAATTCAGGATCATCATCGGGATTTCCGTCTCACAAAGATAGCTTTGCAAAAAGCGTATCGTACCTTTTAACGCCAGATCAAACGCTTCTTCGGAATTCTCCCCTAACTGCATCCGCATCTGAATCTGCTTTATGTCTCCGGCCTTTTTTTCTATGGAAGCAATACAGATATCATTCAAATCATTCCAGTTTTGAAAACCTTCTTTCAGTGTTTCCAGATCAGCGGAAATCTCTCTGTTTTTCTGCATATTCTCAACATAGTCACTGTACGTCTGTGGTTTTTGCAGCGCAATCTCACCGTTATCCTGGGATGTTGCCAACATACATAACAAATCCTGCCGTATAACCTCAGCACTCATACCGTCAAAACAAATATGATCAAATATCCAGAGAATCCGATAGCTTTCGTCACTTTCTTTGATACAACATAATTTCCACATCACTTCACCGCTTTTGGGGGCTTGTGTTATCATGTTTGTCTGTATCATTTCCTCCAGAACTTCTTTTGTAGCGTCATCATACATCGTCGCATCCACAACAGAAATGTATTGGGCAAGCTGCTTATTACTTATGGAAATTTCTTTCTCCAGCCATACTTTACGCTCAAAATCTGCAGCTGCATGAAGCAACTGATGTCTGCACAGTTCCTGTGCAATTGCTGCTTTGACATCTTCTGTACTTTTTGCCGTATATATCTGTACACTCATACCGCTGACTCTCTGCGTTTTTTCCAAATGCAGCTCCTGTACAGCTGCCATTGCAAACTCTTTTACCGTCTTTCCTTTTTGCAATACCTGCCGCAAAATATCAGATGCCATATAACTATACTGTACGATTCCTTCCAACTCCTCCTGATCAGCATGGCGGACCGGTCGTTTATTCACTGCATTGGCAAACTGCCCCTCCTGTTTGTCTAATCTCTGAAAGGCTGGAAGCTCTGCAAGTTCTGATGCTGTAGGATGTGTCAATATATCATTTACGCCCACTTCATATCCTGCTTCTCTGAACTTCTGTGCCATAGCAATTGCCCTGATTGAAGTCCCTCCGCTGAAGAAAAAGTTGTCCTCCGGATGAATTCCGGGATTGCTTAAAGCTTCTCTCATAACATCCAACACATATTTTACAGAAGCTTTCAAATTCTTTTGACTTTCTGCTGCTCCCTGATAAACGGGAGTATCCTCTCGCATCTGGGCAAGTTTTGTATAATCAATCTTTTTATTTGCATTCAGCGGCATCTGTTCAACACAGACAATCTTTGCCGGAATCATATAAACTGGCACAAGATTACGCAAATAACTGCTTATATACGCAGGTGTCAGATATTCATATTTCTTTTCCTGCAAGGTATAATATGCAGCCACATATTTTGCTCCCTGGCTGTCTTTCTGTACCAGAACCGCAGTTTCCTTGACTCCCTCAATAGAATCAAACTGTTTTTCAATTTCCCTTAGTTCTATACGGAAACCATTAATTTTTACCTGGAAATCAGTTCTTCCTATATAAATGATTTCACCGTCATTTCTGAGAATTACTCTGTCTCCGGTTCTGTAAATCCTCTCTTTATTCCCAAATGTAATATGCTGAAATCTTTCCCTGGTCAGTTCCTGATTGTTAATATATCCATTGGCGACTCCGGATCCTCCGACACACAGTTCGCCCGGCACTCCCGCCGGAACCAGATGTCCATAAGTGTCCAGAACATAAAGTGTGGTATCTGACACTGCATGACCGATTGGAATACTTTCACAATGATCTTCAATTTCATCGATTGGATAAAAGGTTGCAAATACCGTTGTTTCCGTAGGTCCATAACCATTATACAGATGTCCTTTTCCAAGTACGTTCAAAGCACGCCTCATATGCGAGACAGAAAGTGCTTCTCCACCCACAAGAATTTTATCAATATTTTTCAGCATGTTTGCATCATAATCCACAATCATATTAAAGAGGGCTGCTGTTATAAACGTAGCTTTGATCCTTTGCTCACCTAAAATCTGGCTAAGCCTGGAAAAATCCAGTAATGCATCTTTTGAAATCACTACACAGTACGCTCCTGTCAGTATTGTTGTAAAGATCTCAAAAATCGATGCGTCAAAAGCATAGTTTGCCAATTGCAGAATACAATCTCCCGGACACACCTGCATATAATTCGGCTGATAAGCAATCCTTAAAATATTTTTCCCGCTCACTGATACCCCTTTGGGCTTTCCCGTCGAGCCTGAAGTGTAGATAATGTATGCTTCATCATTGATTGATAATTCTTCCTCACGGACAAAATTTCCGCATTCTGTTTCCTGCATTCTGTTTCGTATGGTATCTTCGCTTATCACCAGTTCTTTTGTACAGTTTCCGCTGATACCTGCATAACACTCCTGTACAATCACTGCCCCCGCAGCACTGTCCGAGAGCATAAATTCAATCCGGTCCTTCGGATATTGAGGGTCAATCGGCACGTAACATGCCCCGCATTTTAAAACTGCTATGATTGACGCAATCTGCAGTACACCAGGTTCTAAGATAAGTGCTACCCGGTCATGCCTTCGAATTCCCATCTGTCTTAACTGTATTCCCAGAAAATCCGCCAGCTGATTCAATTCTTCATACGTTGTAACTGCTTCGCCGCATTTAACAGCAACTCTTTCTTTCTCTCTTTCCGCTACTTCTTCAAAAATTTCTGCAATTGACCTGTCCACAGGAATCTGCTGCTTATCGTTGATTTTCTCATAAAGCATCTGATCGCTTTTGGTCAGCGGCAATGCCAGTTCTTTTACAGGTAACTGCGCATTGCCAATAACCATATCCAGCAATAATAAGAAATTCCGGCCCATCTGCCTTATCGTTTCCTCTGCAAATAATTCTGATGCATATTCGATATCCATTGCATAGCTGCTGTCGCATTTTTCAAGCACAAACATTAAATCAAACTTTGCTGATATCTCCTCTTCTTCATATGGATACATCTTTAAACCGTCTACACAGATCTCCTGAGTTCCTTTTGTCACATAATTCATCATGACATGAATTAATGTCTCATTCATCCCTGTTCGGTTACGCAGTTCCTCGACTACGGAATCAAACTGACAGTCCTGATTTTCAAAAGCAGCAAGAATTGTCTTTTTTACATCCTCCAGCTGTTGTTTTATATTCTTTTCTTCATCTACAGATGTGCAGACAGCAAGTGTATTTACAAACATTCCCACCAGATCCTGCAGCCCTGCATTCCGCCTGCCTTCTACAGCCGTCCCGATAATCAGGTTTTTCTGCTGCGTATATTTCCACAGCAATAATTCCAACGTTAAGAACATTACCATATACGGCGTTACATTATTACTGCCTGCAAACGCATCTAACTTCCCGCACAAGTCAGAGCCGAACGCAAAATGAAGTTTCTTTCCGGAAAAACTTCTCTTAGCAGGCACTAAATAGTCATGATGGAGATCTGTCTGCAGTGCCTCCTCACAAAACTGCTTCATCCAATACGAAAGCTGCTGATCCATTTCTCCGTCTTTGATCTTTTTATTCTGCCATGCCGCAAAATCTTTAAAATGAATCTTTAATGGTGTAAGATTTTCTCCCACATACAGCGCATAAAAGTCTTTCATCAGAACATCAATCGAGCTTTGATCAGATATGATATGATGCATATCCATCAAAAAATAATGTTTATTTTCTGATATACGAACCACCTTCATCCGAAGTAACGGCGCTTTTGTCAGATCAAATGGCTGTACAAATTCACGGATCAGCTCCTTTAACCCTGCTGATTTCTCCTCTGAAAATTCAATCGGTGTCTGAACCTTTTCCGCAATATACTGAACGATTTCTCCATCTCTGACTCCAAAGGAAGTACGGAATGCTTCATGTCTTTCAACCAGTCTCTGTACCGTCTCTTTCACACGCTGCACATCTATTTCACCTTCTACGACATAAACAGCCGCCAGATTATATGCTACACTCTCCGGCTGCATACTCTGCACGGTATATAAACGCTTTTGAGCTGCCGATGTCTGATAAAATTCCTGTGTTTCCAAAGGAAGAATTTCTCTTTTTGAAAATTCCTGCTGATTTTTTCCCATTTCTAAATGCGCATAGATCCATGCAGTAATTTCACCGGCAGATGATTTCTCGAATAATATATCCTGTGGAATGGAAACTCCAAAATTCCGCTCTATCAAAGCCGCCATTCGAATAGATCCCAGAGAATCTCCGCCTGCTTCAAAGAAATCACTTTCCTGCGTGATATTCTTTTCTCCAAGTACCTCCTCCCATATATCGGCAAACACTTCAAACACATCTTCTTCTGTACTGCATCTGACTGTGCGCTCCTGTGCCGGTACCTCATTTTCCCGCTGTAAGGAATATGGTTTTACGTCTGCTTCAAACTCTTCCTTTTCAAAGACATAGCCGTGAATATGTAATTTTCTCCCCGGATTGATCTTGCCGATTTCCAAACTGCAGCCGCCGGCCCACAATCTTCCTATAATCTCCAATAACTCTTCTTGTGCCTTTATAGAATCTTCGTAAGATCTTCTGCCAACCGAAAGAGAATAGAAATTTTCGTTGCTGCCTCTTTGATGCAGAACGCCCGTCTTTTGCTCATACTCACCGCTTATGTCCGTACGAATCAGATTCAAAGCTTCACCGAAATCACTTCCTTTCGCAATTACCGCTGCTGCAATTCTGCCTGCCCTTTTGCTTTCTAACGTAACTTTCCGTACACCGCAATATTTCAAAAGGTGATACAATGCTGTTTCAACTGCTGCTGCTGTAACAATAAGTTCAGTCTCATCATACACACCAGGTACAAGATCTTCCTCTCCATAGATGACACGCTCGAGCATCTGACCATAATTCCATTCACATGTGTTCATCAGATCTCCCAGTATTTTTCTGAAACGTCTTACCAGTCCGTGCCTTGCCCTTGCGCCCATCAAACCTCGTCCGAATCTACAGAGAGCTTCTTCATCCTCCGATAAAATATAAACACCCTGAATTCCCTTTTCATTTTCTTCATCCAGGAAACAGATTTCCGAAGAATATTCATCAAACTGCATCTCCGCTTTTTGATCATACATGGTCACAGCCATTCTTACTGGCAGCTGTGCACGGCCTACACTCAGTGTATGTGCCACATCCGCCGCTGAAAATTTCTTTTCCTGCATCTCTCCTATCACTGCTTTGGCTGTCTGTACTAATGAGTTCTCTGTTTTTGCACTAAACAACAGCAATCCCATATCCTCGTTTTTATACTGGTTTTTCTCTGTCGGTGCAGCGCCTAAAATTGCATGTGCATTCGTTCCTCCGATTCCAAATGCACTCACTGCTGCATAATTATATTTTTCTTTCAGCTCCATCGCCTGTCTTGCCACATAAAATGGCGTTTCCTCCATATGAATCATTGGATTTGGCTTTGAAAAATTAACAATTGGCGGAATCGTTCTATGATACAGCACATTTACTGCCTTCATAAAACCGGTTACTCCTGCTGCTGCATCCAGATGACCGACATTGGCTTTTACTGAACCGATTGCACAGCTGCCTGTTTCTTCTATTTTCCATGCCTGTTTCAGTGCTTCAATTTCAATTGGATCTCCTAATTTTGTTCCCGTTCCATGTGCCTCCACATAACCAATATCTCCCGGAGCAACCTGTGCTCTTGTCAGAGCTTTTTCAATGACCTTTTTCTGTCCCGCAATACTTGGTGCAGAATATCCAACCTTTCCTACACCGTCGTTATTTACAGCAAATCCTTCCAAAACAGCATAGATATCATCTCCGTCTTCGACTGCCTTTTCGAATGGTTTCAACACTACAACCCCGCAGCCATTACCGGATACGGTACCTGTCGCGTCATCCGAAAATGCCCGGCAGTGTCCGTCCTTTGAATAAATCATATTCTCATGCCATACATATCCTTCTTTTCTCGGATAAGTGATCGAAACACCGCCTGCAAGAGCCATATCGGCATCCCCCTCAAGCAGACATTGCGCTGCCTGACAAATTGCCACAAGCGATGTAGAACACGCTGTCTGAACATTGATACTTGGACCTGTCAAATTCAACTTATAAGAAATCTGTGTCGTCAGGAAGTCCTTATCGTTAACCGTCATGGCACTAAACATGTCTACGATATCCTTATTTCCCGCAAACTTTGACATCCACAAAGCGTTCGAACTGCTGCCTGCAAACAGGGCAATGTCTCCTTCATATCTTTTCAGATCGCAATTGGCATCTTCCAAAGCATGATAACAGCATTCCATCAGCGTTCGTATCTGAGGATCCATAATCTGGGCTTCTTTCTTGGTCATTCCAAAAAACTTCGCATCAAAATACTGTACATCTTCCAGATATCCCTTTGCCTTTACATAAGAAGGGTTCTCTATATCTGCTTTCGGCACCCCTGCTTCCAGCAATTCCTTTTCTTCAAAGAAACGAATGCTTTCCTTTCCTGCTTTTATATTCTTCCAAAACTCATCAACATTTTCTGCCTCAGGAAATCTTCCTGCCATTCCCACTACTGCAATTTTTCTGTTGCTTTGTTCCTGCTTTAACACTTCCTGCTTTTGCGGTTCCGATTCGCTTTCTTTTAATAGGCTTTCTTTTAATAGGCTCTCTTTTAATAGGCTCTCTTTCTCTGCTGCACTTTCCTCTCCGGTCTTCTCATCCAATTTCAGATAATCTACAAGTCCCTGTACAGTAGGATATTCAAATAATATTGTCAGATCCATACTTGTTCCAAGAAGTTCGCCTATCTTATTTGCTGCCAACATCAGGCTGTAAGAGTTTCCGCCCACATCAAAGAAATTGTCATTTGCCGTTACGGCATCATTATGTAAAACCTCTTTCCAGATTTCCAGAATGCGATGTTTTACACTTTGCTTATCCTTTCCGGCTGCAGATATTGTATGCGTATTACTTATGCTTTCGGTAACACGCTTGTCATCCGAACTCATATCTATTTCCACTTTTTCAAGAAATTTCCTGTCAATTTTTCCATTACTGGTAATCGGCAGCTTTTCCATCCGTACAAAACGGTCCGGCACCATATATACCGGCAATTTTCCTGCGATATAATTCCGAAGCTGCTGTTCTGCATCCTCATGATTGCTGTAAAACAGAAATAGCTGGTCATTGCCGTCATTGCTCTTTCGTACAACAGCCGATGCATTTTCTACAAAATGGCTATTTTGAACGACCGCTTCAATTTCACCCAATTCGATGCGGCAGCCATGAAGCTTAATCTGAGAATCAATTCTTCCGGAAAGTTCGATTTCTCCGGAATCCAGTAATCTTGCTCTGTCTCCCGTACGATAGATACGAATTCCTCCCAGTTCTTTTGACTCTACAAAATGCTTTTCCGTTTCCTCTTTTCGATTCCGGTATCCTCTTGAAACACCATCACCTGCAATGCAGAGTTCTCCAAAAACGCCTCTCGGAAGCAGATGACCGCTTGCATCCATAATATAAAGTCTTGTATTTGCGATCGGTGTACCTATAGACATGTTATCCGCATATGTCAATTCTTTTGCTGTGGACCAGATTGTTGTTTCCGTCGGACCATACAGATTATAAATGCGTGCCTTCGTATTTTCCTTTAAAAACTTCATCAAAATTTCAGGAAAGTTTTCTCCCCCTCCCATAATACAGCGAAGAGAGGATAGGGCCGGTTCAAACTCTTTGTTCTCTACAAATACACGCAACCTGGACACAGCACTTAATAAGTGGGTCACCTGATATTTCACAATCTTTTCCGCCGTCTTTTTCGCATCTAACTGCTCAATCTGACTGCAGATATAGATAGAACTTCCACTGCACAAAGGCGTAATTGCTTCATATCCAAAAATATCAAAGGAAGGGGTTGTGATACAGCATACCCTGTCTCCTTCTTGCCCAATCAATCCCCGCTCCTGCGTATCATAAATAAAATTCAGAAGATTCTTTCGTGTGACCTCCACACCCTTCGGCTTGCCCGTTGAACCGGATGTAAAAAGAATATATGCAAGATCATCCGGCTGTGCTGCTTCTGTTTCATCAAACGCTATGACAGCTTCTTCTCTCCCATCTGTCCGGCATCCTTCCTGAAGCTCTATAAAAATACGCTTACTTTTTATCCGGCTTTCAACTTCCTTTTCCCCTAAAACGATTGCTGCATTACTCTGTTCTATGATGTCATTGATTCTGCTGTCCGGATAAGAAATATCTATCGGCACATACGCTGCACCTGTATACAAGACTGCAAAGATTGCAGCAATCATCGTTTCATCCCTGTGCGGAATGATTGCCACCGTCACTTCTTTGTCTGCACCCTTCCGTTGAAGAAGGTACGCAAGCTTTTCTACCTTTTTCCAAATCTCCAGATATGTGAATTTCTTCCCGTCACTTGTAATAATTGCTGTTTGTTCCGGCTGTTTTTCCACCCATTTCTTAAAAAGCCCCGGAATCGATACACGATAATCGTGTACCCTGTATGTACTGTTATTTAATTCTTCAATTGCCCTTTTTTCTTCTGCTGAGACTATGCTGATATCGTTGATCGAACACTTTTCCAGCAAATCTTTCTCTTTCATAACAATCGTCATCAATGCCTCAAGAAATGCCTTTGCCATTCTTTCAATCGTGCTTTTCTTAAATATTGAGGTTGCATAATCGATGAAACAAGATATGTTATGTTCTTTATCCTCACTGCATGTTAAAAGAAGTTCATTTGCCGCTCTTCCTGTTTTTAATTCTTGTTGTTTAAAGGTCAGCCCTTCAACCTCCAGGTCATGCAGTTCAATATTATGGTAATCAAAGCATACGTCAAACACGGCATTCCGATCCAGTCTTCTTGGAATATGAAGTTTTTCAACCAAAGTATCAAACTGATAATCCTGATTTTCCAATGCCAGTGCTACTGTCTTCTTCATTTCCTGCAGATAATCCACATAATACTTCTCACCTTCGGGAAATGTTCGGATCGCAAGCATATTTACAAACATACCGATACATTCTCTGATATCATCTGTACTTCTGCCGGATACCGAAGTTCCGATAATGATTTCCGACTGCTCTGAATATTTTGCAAGCACAAGATTCCATGCGCTCATTACCAGGATAAAATTTGTCACTCCCAGTTCTCTTGCTCTCTTGCTTATTGCATGAGACAACTCATTTCCAACCGAAAATTCATATCTTTCTCCTTCAAATTGTTTTACCGCAGGTCTTTCGAAATCTGTGGGTAATTCTAAATACGGCAAATTTCCTGATAAATTCCTTAACCAGTATTCTTCCTGCTTTTTCATCTCAGGCGACTGCAGATACTCCTTCAGCCAGACAGCGTAATCCTTATATTGTACTTTCAGCGGCTGCATATCACCGGCATAAAGTTCATTAAAATCTCTTGTCAGCAGCTCCACTGCCGTTCCATCCGCAATGATGTGATGTACATCAAACAACATCAACGTCTGCTTTTCATTTTGTACCAGCTTTACCCGCATCAACGGTGCTTTATCCAGAGAAAAAGGCTGCAGGAACCCTTCAACTAACGCATCCATATCAAACTCACCGGTTATTTTTTCCACCTGGAAAGGTAATTCACACGTATCATGAATGATCTGAACCACCTCATTATCTTTCAAGTCAAAGGATGTACGAAGAATTTCATGCCTCTCTACAAGTTTTTCAAAGGTCTTCTCCGCCTTATCCAAATCCAGATTTCCTTCAATTAAAGTTGCGGACGGCAGATTATATGCAAGATTTTCCCTGTTCATCGCATAAAGTGTATACATACGTCTCTGTGCCGGTGATGTGGGATAATACTCTGCCTGGGCAGCCCTTTGAATTCTCTTTTCGCTCCTGCTTTCACCGGACTCTTTTCGCTTCTTTTGTATCAAATCCGAAAGCGCCCCCGGCGATGTATTTGCAAAAATTTCTGCCACCGATACTAAAACACCAGTTTCCTTCTGCAATTTTGCCGCAAGACTTGCCGCCTGCATAGAATCCCCGCCGATTTCGAAGAAATCACTGTCTTCATCTAAATTTTCCAGAGCGAATATTTCCCGGAACGCCGCTTTCGTTACCTCTAAAATTTCATCGTCCAATACATAGGTACTGTTTCCTGCTGCAGGCTCTTCACTGAGTGCAATTTCCCGAACTGCTTCCGTACTATTTATTTTGCTTACTGTATTCATTTTGATTGGATATACCGTTTTGTCAAAATGGTATGCAGGTAAGTATACCCTCGTCTTATTCGCATCCTGGTAGAACAAATCCCAGTTAATTGCAAGACCCTCACACCATATTTTACCAATCACACCCAACAAATGAACGATATCCTGCTTCTTTTCTTTCGGATGACGTATGCAGGAAATAAATGCATGATGATCCTTTACTTCTTTATGTTTTTTCGCAAGCGAACAAAGTGTTCTTCCGCCCGTCTCAAAAAATACAGCATTTTCTTCCTGTAATACGCACGATAAGACAGCTTCAAATTCCACCGGATGAGTAATCTGTTCTGACCAGTACCGCGGCTGACTCATCTGTCCTGGTTCCACAGGATTTCCTGTAATATTTGAGATAATCTGAAACTTCGGTTCATTCATTTCCAAAGTATTTAAAAATTCCTCAAACTCCTTTGCTGCCTGATTCATCATCGGAGTATGGAATGCATGTGAAGTTTTCAGTACACTGCAGCTAAAGCCTTCTTTCTTCAAACACTCCTGTAATTGATAAATCTCCTCCTTCTTGCCGCCCACGACACAACTTCCTGTCGTATTACAAAGAGACAACCATACATTTTCTGTTGAAGCTACATATCCCTCCAACTGTTCCCTGGAAGCTCCCACCGATAACATCACGCCCGGCTCCTGCTCCTGCATAAGCTTCGCTCTCTGCAGCACTACTTTTACAGCTTCCTCCAGACTCCATACGCCTGCAAATGCTGCCGCAGTGACCTCACCGATACTATGTCCGATCAGTACATCCGGTTTGATTCCAAGTTCCATTAACGTAGCTGCCATCGCATATTCCGTCAGAAATAACGCGATCTGACTGTACCTTGTCTGATTCATTCGTTCCGGTTCTTCTGTTCCATAAAGGATTTCTGTAAATTCACTTCTTTCCTCTTCCGGGATTGCCTGGATTATTTTTTCAGCATGCGCTTTAAATACTGCGCAAACCGGATTATGATCTGCATTCTTATACAAGTCTCTTGCCATACCCTGATATTGGCTGCCCTGACCGGTAAACATAAAACAAATACGTTTTTCTTTGCCGTCAGCAGATTTCTTTTTCATAAAGCTGTCAGCCTTTTTCTTTCCATCCGTAATAAAAAATCCTCTGTTCGGAAATGTTTTTCTTCCTGTAGTCAAAGACCATGCCGCATCTGTTAAGTTGTCCCCGCAAGTGTCACCCTCAACATAAGTACAAATATCATCTAATGTTGCAGCAAGCGCCGTCTCTGTCATTGCTGAAACAGGGAACAGATTATAACGTCTCTGTGCTGGTCTCTTTTCTTCCACAGTTTCCTCCAAAATCATATGCACATTTGTACCTCCAACACCAAAGGCATTCACACCGGCCCTTCTCGGAATATCCTTTTGCAATCGTTTCCACTCGGCGCCGTAATTTTTCACAATAAACGGAGAATCTTCAAAATCAATGTTCTGATTCGGAGTCTCATAATTCAGGGTTGCCGGTAAATATTTCTGGTCCAGACAAAGTGCTGCTTTTATTAATCCGATAATTCCTGCTGCCGTATCCGTATGTCCGATATTTCCTTTCACAGAACCAACAGTACAAAACTGCTTGGACGAAGAAGCAAATACCTGGCTTAATGAATCAATCTCGATCGGATCTCCCAATTTTGTTCCTGTTCCATGTGCTTCAATATAAGTCACCGTCTTTGGATCGATTCCCGCACTTTCATAGGCGTCCTTCATGGTAATGACCTGTCCGGCAGCACTCGGAGCAGTATAGCTTAATTTCGATTTTCCGTCATTTCTCACTGCACTTCCTTTGATCACCGCATAAATATGGTCATGATCTTTCTTTGCATCTTCCAGACGTTTCAGAACTACGATACCCATTCCGTTAGAGAATACGGTTCCGTCTGCCTTATCATCGAATGGCTTACATTTCCCATCCTTCGAAAACATCAGGTTCGGCTCATACAGATACCCTCCCTCATTCGGCAGTTCCACCGTAACGCCGCCCGCCAATGCTACGTCACACTCTTTCTGCAAAAGAGCCTTGCACGCAAGATGCGCTGTTACCAGAGAAGTGGAGCACCCTGTCAACACTGACATTGCAGGCCCCTTAAAATCAAACATATAAGAAAGTCTTGTTGCAAGGAAATGATTCGTTGACTGTGTATAGATCTGGTATGTGTCACTGTACCTTTCATTGCCGAACATCATTCCCTGATACCACATAAAGTCATCCGAGGCACCTATATAAACTCCTGTTCTTTCATTATAAATTCCGGATGCAATTCCTGCATCCTCCATAGCCTGCCATGCACCTTTATATAAAAGACGAAGCTGCGGCGACATCATCTGTACCTCAGCAGGAGTAATCTTGAAAAATGCCGAATCAAATTCTTCAATATCCTCCAGACGTCCTTTTCTTCTGATATAATTCGGATTATTAATTAATTCTCTTTCTATTCCTAATTTTTCAAGTTCCTCGACAGTATATTCATGAATACAATCTTTTTTTGCAATCAGATTTCCCCAGAACTCATGAATACTTTCTGCACCTGGCACATCCAATGCCATACCTACGATAGCAATATCGTCTGTTGACAAACTTTCCTTTTTCGAAATAACTACCTGCTCCGCCTTGCCGTCATCATTCAGCGAATGAATCGCAGCAGCAATTCCACGAATTGTCGGCTGATTCAGAAGAATCGCTATAGGAAATTTTGTCTGCAATTTCCTGCACAAAAGATTATGTACACGTACCAGTGCAATTGAATGTCCGCCGGCCTCGAAAAAATTCTCATCTATGCCAATTTCTTCTTTATTTAATACTTCTTTCCATACTGAAACAACCATCTGTTCCAGTTCACTTACCGGTTCTGTAATTATTTTCTGTTTTCTTCTCTGCACTTCTGCCAACTTTGCCAACGCCTTGCGGTCTATCTTTTCACTTAATGTTCTCGGCATCTCCTCCACAAAAACATACTCAGACGGTACCAAAGCTGCCGACAGGTTCTTTGAAGCATACATCCGCAGCTGACTCTCCGGAATTTCCTCCACAGAACTATAGCAAAGTACAATATAACTGTCACCATTTGTTCTTTTACTTAAAAGACAAACGCTATGCGTAATTCCCTCATATTCCAAAAAAACATTTTCTATCTCACCAAGTTCAATTCGAATACCATTCACTTTAACCTGATGATCAATTCTTCCTAAAAACTCATAATTTCCATCCGGAAGCATCCTTGCCAGATCTCCGGTCTTATATAATCTCTTATAGTGATTCGGATCTCCCTCTTCCCAGAAGGGATTATCCAGAAATACTTTTTTTGTCAGATCATCCTTATGCAGATATCCTCTTGCCACACCTGCACCGCTGATACAGAGTTCCCCCGGAACCATAACCGGAAGTCTCTTCATATTTTTATCCACTACATAAAGCCGATATTCATTTAATGCTTTTCCGATTGGAACATTCAACGTCTTTTCTGCATGACGCAAAGGATAATGAGCGGCCCACATCGTAGCCTCCGTAGGTCCATAAACATTTTCCAGAGAAATTCCTGTTGAAAGTGATAAAAATCTTTCCACTAAATCATTATTAATTGCTTCTCCACCGGTAAAAATCCATTTCAAAGAAGATATTTTTTCACAATTCTCTTCATCCTCCAGACATTCAACAAAAATTCTTAACATGGAAGGAACAAAGTTGATATGTGTAACCTTGAACTCTTCAATCGCCTGTACAATAGCAAATGTATCTTTCTCTGCATCTGGCGGAAGAATACATAATTTTCCTTTTCCTACGATCCACCCGTATAACTCTGTACCGCTGATATCAAAAGTAAGTGATGTTTTAAAAAGATATACATCCTCTTTTTCCAACGGAAATCTTCTTTCCAGATCCTTAACCGTATTTACGATATTCTGGTTCTCAATAATGACTCCTTTCGGCTCACCCGTAGATCCGGATGTATATTCAATGTACGCAGCATCCTGCGGGCTTCTCAAAACCGCAGGGTTCTCAGAACGCTTACATTCTGCTATGATCCGCTCTGTACAAAGAAGAGAAATCTCCGTCATACCTTCCAGTCTTCCAAGAAGTTCTCCTGAAGTAAGTACGGCAGACAGACCCGCGTCCTTTTCGATATAACGGATACGCCCCTCTGTATAGGATAAATCCATCGGAACATATGTCCACCCGGCTTTTAAAGTTCCCAGAACAGAAATAACCATTTCGACAGAACGTTCCATCCAGATCGCTGCCGTCTTTTTTCTCCCCTCTGCGACCGTTATCTGCAGCAGTCTTTCCGCAACAGCATTTGCCATACTGTTGATTTCATTGTAAGTAAAAGAGCCTCCTTCATAAACAAGCGCACACTCTTCTCCATACTTTGCAGCTTTCCTTTCAAAAATATCAATGACGCATTCTGGTTCAAACGGAAAGAAAACACTTTCCTGCTCTCTTTTCCGTAAAAGTTCTCTTTCTCCCGGCAGGAAGATATCTATATCAGAAATTGCTGTCTCCGGCGCTTCGCATACCTGCTCCATGATACGCAATAATCTGTTCCCGAAATTTTCCATGGTATCATATGAAACATTTTCTTTTCTATACTGGAGCCGAAGCATGGCCTTTTTCCCGATTTTCTGGTAGATTACCGTTATTTCACCTGGATAAATACAGAAATCCCAATCCTTCATTCCTATAATATTCGAAGATTCCGGCTGTTCATACATATCATAAATAAATGTATAATCAAAGACCGTCTGATCTGCCAAAGAATTTCCCGGCTGCCCCCGAAGCATCAAATTATTGGGATAACCAATATTCATATATCCCATAAAGACATCATTTCTTACTTCCTGGACAAGACTTTCAAAGCTGTCTGTATCTTCCTTCTTACAAAATAATGGATTATTATAAATATAACACCCAATTGCTTCCTCATCCTTTTTCTCCGGACGATAAGTAAACGGGGAAGAAATTGCAAAATTCCTGCTGCCGGTACACTTCATAATACCAGTCATATATACGGCAGTCTGAAACATATACTCTGAAACTTCAAGTTCTCTTGATTGCTTTTCTACTTTTGCCACCAGCTCCTCCGGAATGGAGATCCTGATTTCTGACCCCGCGGGATGCTTCATCTCTCTGTCAGTCTCTGAAAATTCTTTGATAAATTCCGGTGCTGAAACATCCTCTAATGCCCTCTTCCAGTATTCTTCCTGTTCCTTATACTCACCATCCGAAAGCTTTTTATTTTCCTTCCCAATAAAGTCTGAAAAACGAACATCCTCTGTCATTTTCATCTCAAAGGGAGTATGTAAAACCATAGCATCATAGATGAAAAAGAGCCTCTTTACAAATATATCCATTGAAATACCATCTGCGATCAAATGATGCATGCAAACCAACAGATAATTCTTTCCCGTCTTTTCTTTTACATAATTTATGCGAAGCAACGGAGCCTTGCTTAAATCAAACGGCTCCGTAAAAGTCTTTATCGCTATTTCTCTTGTTTCCTGTTCATTTTCAGATGAAATTGTGACAATCTTCACTGAAACGTCCTCATGAGCTCTCATATAAATGGTATCTTCAGCTTCTTCTATACCAAGATGCAGTGCTTCCTGCTCTGATACCAGAAAATTAGCTGCATTTTCCAACGCCTTACCATCTATATTTTTTGTCTCCAGAGTAAGCATAATATTGTAATCACTGCTGTCTTTTGTACAACATTCAAAATATATTCCTTTTTGTACCTCACTCATCTCAAATCTATAGGACATTTCATTCTCTCCTTTATCAATCGTACTTTATCACTCTTTTTTATTTCGTATTCTTACCCCCAGATACCCCCGGCATATACGGAAAGAACAGTCAGCATAATTTGATAAATGACATCTATAATAAGATTTCCCACGTCATTGACTGTTGCTTTTCCCTGTCTCTTCATCTCCGCAATATGTGACCAGAGACCACTTACCCCATAAATATACATACTAACCAATGTCCCGAGCCAAAATCCACCTCTGAACCAGATACACATCACGCCCATAACGCCAAGCCCCAACTGGGAAAACCCATATTTGATCTGAAATGGTCCTCCCGGCCATCCTAATGCTTTAGCGTTATCTTCTGCTTTAATAATATTTGTTATGGTACCTATAATACCAAGAAGCCCAAATGTAACTACAAATTGGTGCAATAATAATGTGGAACAGACAACAGAAATATCACCAAAGCCATTCCCCATCGCCAATTGAATTCCCCCTGTTACAATGCCTGCTGCAATAAGAACTAAAATAAACATAATTTTCCTCCTGAATGTTATTTTCTTGATCTATGTAAACACAGACCATATCATCTGTACTTCGTTTAGAATTTTCTAAAACGCTGGTATCGTTCCTGTACAATCACATGTTTCGATTTTCTATGATATTCTTTGATAAACAAAAGCATCGCTTCTTTTAATTGCCGGCAAATCTCCCCCATATTGTCGGTTGAAAGATTCATTGGTTCATTAAATACTTTCTCTACGATCCCCAGTTCATGCAAATCTGCCGCCGTCAGTTTCATCAGTTCTGCCGCTTCTTCCGCCCTTGCATTATCCTTCCACAGAATACTTGCATATCCCTCCGGAGTCAGTACGGAATAAACCGCATTCTCCAACATCCACACTTCGTTGCCGACCCCCAAAGCCAGGGCTCCTCCGCTTCCCCCTTCGCTGATTATGACAGATAAAATCGGAACTTCGATGCCTGACATATCTCTTAAAAGCTCTGCGATTATCGCTCCCTGTCCCTGCTCTTCCGCTTCTTTCCCGCATGCAGCCCCGATTGTGTCAACAAAACAAATAATCGGCCGGTTAAATTTTTCTGCCTGCTTCATAAGTCGCAAGGCCTTACGATATCCATTCGGTGATGCCATTCCCCAATTACGATAGGTTGCTTCCTCCAGACTCTTTTTCCCTTTTTGCTGACCAATTACCGTTACGGCACGTCCATTCAGGTTTGCAATCCCACCTACAATTGCATGGTCATCTCCCGAAGCTCTGTCCCCATGAAGCTCTATAAACTCGTCGAACATCCGCTCTATGTAATCCATGCTTGTAGGCCGATCCTTCGCCCGTGCAATTTTCACTTTCTGCCAGGGACTTAAGCTCTGCGAATTTTCAGGTTTTGAAAAACTCCGGCGGATTTTCTCTGCCCCTTTCAGCTGTATTCGTCTTTTTTTATGTAGCCTTAACAGATTCCCAAGATCCTCTTTCATTTCACTGCGGGACACAATTTTATCCACAAACCCATGTGATAGCTGAAACTCCGCTGTCTGAAAATCTTTTGGTAATTTTGCCCCGGTATTTTGTTCAATCACCCTCGGTCCCGCAAAACCTATCATTGCACCTTTTTCTGCCAGAACGATATCTGCAATCATTGCAAAACTTGCACTGACTCCGCCCATTGTCGGATTCGTCAAAACAGAAATATACAGCAAGCCCTGATCGCTATGCTTCTTTACGGCGGCTGCTGTCTTTTCCATCTGCATCAACGAAACAATTCCTTCCTGCATTCTTGCTCCGCCGGAACAGCAAAACAAAATCACAGGTAGTTTCTTCTGGGCTGCCTGTTCAAACAAGCTTGTAATCTGTTCTCCAACAATGCGTCCCATACTCGCCATCATAAATCTTGTATCCATCACACCGACAGCCGTACTCATACCGTTTATTTTCATTTCTCCTGTAACGACAGCCTCTTCCAGACGATGTTTCTTTCTTAAATCACTTACGGTTCTCTCATATTTTTCATCGCGCAGCGGATTTGAAAAAGTGTTTTTTATTTTCCACTCTTTAAAGGAATTTTTGTCAGCTAATGCTTTAATTCTTTTATATGCGTGAAATCTCATATAATAGCCGCAGTTTGGACAAACCGAATATCTGGCATCCAATATTTCTCTGGAAATTTCTGTTTTGCATCTTTTGCAGATCCTTCCGTTTGATTCTGCTTTCATCTCTCGTCCCCCTCTTCTCCTTGATTCCGAAGATTCCTCTGTCCCTTTCTACCTACATATTTATTAAATCTTCCATTTGTAAATTTTGTTTTTAAAATGTTTTTATCATTTTTAAAGTTTAACATAATATTTTTATTGTTAATATATGGTTTTTTTATGAAATATATTAATTTTTTCATGGTTTTTTGTATTTTAGTATAATTATACTTCATTTAATTTCTTATGCAATTTTTTCATAATAAAATTTTTCAATTGTACGCTCTTACTAATACCCGGACCTCCTTATGTTAAGTTATATTATATCATTTTTAGTCTTTTTTCAACTTATTTTTAGTATTTTTTAGTTTTTATTTACTTTTTATAACTTTAACAATTATTTTTAGTAGAAATAACCAAAATAACAAAATATTTATTATTACTGCTCCCTTAGACTACCTGTGTCCATGCGTTCCTAGAGCGTGTTTGAAAATTGCTTTCCGTAAGATGTGCGTCCAAGTTTGTGGGAGATTTGCCTCAAATGAGGGAGACGTAGCGGGCTACGTTGACCGAAGGCGGGGTAAATATACCGCAAAGTGGGGCATGCAGATCGCGGGAATGAATATCCAAACACGCTCTAGTCTTTAGTACATAAGTGTGGACAGGAAAAGTGGAACAACCTATAATATCAAGTGAAAGAGCAAAGGAGATGTTTGGCAAAAAGCCAAAAATTTTACGCTCCGGAATTCAAAAAAACAGGCGCATATTCTCCTCATGCTTATGCAAATATACTTGATCATAAATTTATTTTATCATAATATATTCCCAAATAATATAGTAATTATTGCATATATATTCCTTTAAAAATCAGACTTCTCCGTCTTCGTGCAATCTTAGCCTGAAATGGTTTCTGTATGTTAGGTCAGGGACTTGCCTGCACCTTTCTTCAACCCTCTTAAACCTCACAGCAAGAGCCTTGGTGTTCAGCTATATCCTTCCCACTGCCGAGCGCACACAAAAAGAGCGTTCTTCATACGAAGATCGCTCTTTTTCGATATCTTAAAATCCTCTCCCTTTATTCCTGCCTCACATTCATCACTTTGCCATTTGATAAATCTCATACACCTCGTCCGCAGACAACGGTTTCAGCCTTGACAATTCCACTGTATTTCCCATGGTTGCATCCATTGCAAGTTTGCGAACCTCATCATCATCCGGAAAAACCCCCAATTCTTCCAATGACACTGGCATTCCAATTTTGCGGAAGTAGTTTTCTGTTTCCGCAATTCCCTGTAAAGCCAGTTTCTTCTCATCCTGCCCTTCTATTCCAAATACTTTTCTTGCATACTTCGCAAAGCGCTGAGGCGCGGCTTCATACTGATACCTTGCCCAGGAAGCCCACACGGATGCCAGAGAGGCTCCGTGTGCCACATCATATCGGGCACTCAGTGCATGACCCAGTTTATGTACGGAAAAATCCTTGCCGCGTCCACATTCCGTCAGGTTATTATGCGACAAGCTTCCGCACCACATAATTTCAGCCATGGCATCATAATCTTCCTGATTCTCCATCACTTTCCTGCCGTTTCTAATCACAGTCCGCAGCAGACCTTCCGCAATTTCATCTGTCATCTCACAAGAAATTCCGGGGATAAAGTATCGCTCCATGGTATGCATCATAATATCCGTGATCCCGCAGGCCAACTGATACTTTGGAAGAGTAAATGCCAGTTCCGGATTCATAATCGCAAATTTTGCCCGGTTAAATTCCGTATTGATTCCCGACTTCTTTCCAATCGCTTCATTGGTTAACACCGCAGAATCACTCATCTCACTTCCCGCCGCAGCAATGGTCAGTACAACGCCGATCGGCAAAGATTTTACAAGAGGAGCTTTCTTCGTCCAGATATCCCACAGCTTTTCATCCGGATTCGCCGCTCCATGTGCGATGGCTTTTGCCGTGTCAATCGCACTGCCTCCTCCTACTGCCAAAATAAAGTCTGCCTGAAATGCAAGCGCCCGCTTCACACCTTCTTCCGCAAAGGCCAGACGCGGATTTGGCTTTACCCCACCGAATTCCTCATACACAATTTCCTTGCTTTTTAAAGACTTTTCTACACGTTCAAGCAATCCGCTCCTTACAACACTGCCTCCGCCATAAACAATCAACGCTCTGGAACCGCCCCATTTTTTTACCTGGCTGCCTGTCTGTTGCTCCGTATCCTTTCCAAAAATCACCTCTGTCGGCGCATACTGTACAAAATTCTGCATCTTTGAAACCTCCTCCTAATCTGATGTTTTCCAATCTCTTATCCCATACGTTTTCCTTATTTTAGCACACATGCTATCTTGTATCCAGACTCAAAAGAGGTCCCTTCTGCGATTTTTCAGACAAGGCAGCTGTCTTCGCACCTTCTCTATCCTTTCCAAATCAATCTCAACAACTCCAACCCCTGATTCTTCTCCCATCTCCAGCAGAATATCACCCCAGGGATCAATCACCATAGAATGCCCATATGCCTGAAATTTCGGCTTTTCTCCACACTGCCCTGCTGCCAGTACAAAACAGGTATTCTCGATCGCCCTCGCCCGAAGAAGTGTTCTCCAGTGATATTGTCCGGTAGGCTTCGTAAAATTAGCTGAATTACAAAGAATTTCGGCTCCCTCCGATGCAAGCTCGCGGTACAGTTCCGGAAATCTCATGTCATAGCAGATGGAAAGTCCGTAAGAACCAATCTCCGTCTGCAATACGACCGCCTGATCACCCGCCTGAATTTCATCCGACTCCCGGTAAGACGGTCCCTCCTCCACTTCCACATCAAAGAGATGGAGTTTACTGTACTTTCCCAATACTGTTCCATCCGGTCCGAAAAACAACGTGGTGTTTTTTGGTTTTCCTCCTTCCTGATATTCTGTAATGCTTCCGCAATGAAGATATACCTCATATTTTCTCGCCATATCAGAAAAAAAGAGTTCTGCTTCCCCACGATGCTCCCTGGCAAACCGCCCAAACTCTGTACCGATATAATCCACAGTTTCCGGAAACTGTACATAATCAGCTCCCTGCTCTACTGCTGTCTGCAGAAATCTTTCCGCATTTCTTTTATTTTCCTCCCAACAACCTTGAGAATCCATCTGTATCAGTGCGGCACGAAATTTTTTCTTTCTCATAAATAACTATCCTCTCTCCATTTTTAAAAGAAGCACAAAAACAAGCTTCTTTGATAACCATGATGTTGGGGGCAAAAGTCATGCTTTTTCATGCAAGCATGAAACGCATAACCTTTTGACCCTGGTATCTAACCATACTACTTTGTCAGAAATCCATATTCTACTCTTCCATGATCCCAGACTCCAGTCACCAGATAGACATATCCCGGCTCTGCATCTTTCAGGACATAACCTTCTTTGGTTTCTTCTGCCGATACCTTTTCACCCTCCGGAATGTTCTGTTCTTCCTGCCTCTCTTTTTTGTAAAATTCTGACGGCCATCTTGTCACCTCAATCCGCTTTGGAATTTCAGAAAACTGCAGACGCAATTCCGTTGACTGATCCAGTGTAAGATCTATCAGATTATCCCACTCCAGAATATGCGATGCATCTGCTGTCACAGAATGAGACTGTCCATCCGCTCCTTCATACGTCCACTGGTACCCTCCCTCAGAAGCACCTGCTGACACTACCGCCAAATCCGTTCGATATTCCATGTTCAGACTGGGATGTTCCGCCGGATCAGGTTCCTGATAGATTTCATCAATCAACTCCTGATACTGATCTGCATCCGAAGGATCTCCCTTCTTCTCCACTTCAATTTTCGTCACCCCCGGATACTGCCCCGGATAAGATTCCAACATAATTCCATCTCCATAAATTGTCAGAATATTTCCTTTTTCAAGTTCAGCAGCCGTTATTTTCCTTCCCTTGATATCATAGATCTCCTCCGGCATCGTTACCGTATAAACAACGCCGTTTTCCTGATCTACCATAATATACGAATTCTCGCCGTATGGTACATACATAGCCGTACTTTGAACCTGTTCACCGGACTGCCGCTGATCTGCATCCGTTTTTCCTTTCTCCTCCTCGTCACCCCGCATCCAAATTAAAATTCCTGCTCCGATCAACAACACCGCCACGATTCCTGCCGCTGCCAGCCATATTCTTTTTCGTTCCATCTCTTTCTCCTCCTTGCATCAGATTCACTGTTGCCTTTATAAAATCAGTGTCCGCTTTCTATAAAAATGCTGCAGACAACTCAAAAATATTTTTACACTTCAGACACATTCCAGTATACTCTCAATATTTTTTTCTCACAAGGGGGAAACGCTCAAAAAAGAAGACATTGCAAGCGCTTCTTCTCTTGCAATGCCCTCTTTTCACTCTTTATCTGTTCAGAAATCTCTGAATCATTGCCGCACAAACCGCACGGTTGGTATAATCCTGCGGTGCCAGTCTTCCGTCTGCATATCCGGAAATCATCCCTGTTCCAACGGCCCATTCCATCGCCTCAGATGCAAATACACTTACCTCTTTGCTATCTGCGAATTTTTCGTAGCTCTCCCGTACTTCCAGATCATCTGCTCCCTGATATTTTGCATAGCGGAACATCATGGTTGCCATCTGTTCACGAGTAAGCTTATCGTTTGTACCAAACAGGCTGCCTCCTTCATATCCGGTTATAATTCCGTTAGCATTTGCCCACAGAACAGCATCTGTATAGAATTCACCATCCTTTACATCTTCAAATACCGGTTTATATTCTACAGCCGGCTGACCTGCCATTCGATACAAAATCGTTGCAAATTCTGCACGGCTTAAGTCCTCTGCCGGTGCAAAGTGTGTTTCATCCTTTCCTGTCATAATATCCTGATGATATACGAGACGTACTGCATCTGTATACCATGCTTCCTCCTCTACATCCACAAAAGGAAGTTCCTCTTCAACAGGAAGCAGCGCCATAAGAGCATCATATGCAGAATCTACATCGCTCTGGAAAGAACCGATATCTTTTGAGATATTATGTGCTTTGGCAAGCGCTGTCTCTATAGCAATTTTTTCGGAAACTGACAATTGATCTGCCGTCTGCTGCAGAACCTTCTCAGCCTTGCTGCATGCCGCATCAATTTTTTCTCTCTTTACATCAGCCGGAGCTGCCGTTCCGATTGTAGCTTTGCTATAAAATTCCGGTTGCCATGGACCGCCAAGACGGTTGCACTCTGCATACCAGCTGCGCTGGGAACCGTAACCCTGATTAAGCTTGTCAATTACACGGAAGAATACACCAATCTCTTCACCCTCTTCAATCGGGTCAAGAAGCTGTTTTACTTTAAATTCCACGGCATATTCATTTTTCTCCTCATCTAAAACGATCGCATAATCCAGATACGGTGCACAGCCTTCCGGCGTAGTCTCCCAAATACCATTCTGGTCAATCACAGAAACCCCGCCTGTAACGTCCACACGGAAACGCATTACTTTGTTAAATTCACCTTTTGCTCCTGCTTCCAGATAGAGTTCACAGCAATCCATATATCCCAAAATATTTGCCAGTTCTTCCGGTTTGTAAGAAGTAACCAGATTACCGTCATTTACAGAAACATGGACATAAAGTTCTCCGTCTTTCCATAAGAATTTAGCCTCCGCATTCAACTCCGAAGAGTGGTAATGCTCCTGGTTGGCTCCTTTTGCAATTTTAACGTTCAGCGCATCCTTATAAGCATCATCCAGTTTTCCGTCCACAGATATTTCTGCGTCCGTATGCGGAATATAGCCAAAATTCATCCGGTCGCCGCCGCGTTCTTTCAGGGCTGCTTTAGCAGTATTCAGTTCTTCCTGCAGATTATTAAGCTGATTCAGTGTTGCCTCACTGGAAGCCGCGGCTTCAATTGCTTTCTGTGCATAGCTTCTTGCCACATCAACGCTTTCTTTCGTATATGTTTTCTCTTTTGCTTCGTTCTGCAATTTCTGTGCCGAAATTGTAAGCTCCTTCTTCGCCTCATACAGTGCGCTGCTTCCGTCTTCCTTCAAAGTAACGTTGACTGTATTCACTCCGGTTTCAACCGTGACAATACCAGTCTCCTCGTCAAAGCTTCCGCCCTGAACAGCTTCAATGTTGTCCTTAAAGGACATCAGCTCAAGACTCAGCGGCGCATTTCCTCTGTCACCTGTAAGTGCAAGCGTTACTTCTTTTCCGGAAGTGGAAAGTGTAAAGCCGATCCGTTTATTATTACTGATCGGTGCATTAGATACCACAATCTCCTCTCCGTCAGCAATCCATTCTGTCGGAATACCGCGTCCAACGATAATACTTCCGTCAAATTTCTCCGAAATCAGGGAATCCACAAGTACCTTGGATGCTGTCGATTGTCCCCACATATGCTGGCAGCTTCCTCCGCAGTATTTCGAAGTGTGGTGATCCCAGCCATCAATGAACTCCCACCAGCTATACGGTCCATTCTGTGCATTTTCAATCATGTACATATAAGCCTTGATACCGGTATCACGATACAGTTCGCCGCGAAGCGCCGAAGAGCCATATCCCGCGTTATAAGCACTGCACATACCCGGAAATCCGCCGAATGTATACGCAGGGAACCCGATATTTTCCAGACGCTGAAATCCATATGTATAAGTTGCATCAATCTGATCAATCATCAGACTGTCTTCCTGATCGGCGCCGAAGAGATAACCCTCCCATGCCCAACGTCCAAACAACATATGTGCCGCCCAGTTTGCGTCATCCGGTGTGTCGCAGCGGTGTCCGTCATTGTCCTGCATAACAGAAGCCGGAAGATAATTAAAGTCATACCATTCCATCGTACTGCCAAGCTTATCTGTAACTACCTTTATCAAGGAATCATACTGCGCTTTTGCCCATTGAGCCTCTCCTTCTTCACCCAGCTTTTCACACAGATATTTATAAGTTGTAAGACCTGTCAGTGCGGACCAGTTATCAATCAGCCAATGACCATAAAGATCAATTCCCCAGGATTTCTTCATAATTCCGGTGCCGTTGTCCTCTCGATCACTTTCAATGGTATGCACATGTTTTTTGATATTCTCAAATTCCTCACGCACAAAATCAATATCTCCGCTCTTCTGCAGATATAAGGCAATCGGCCAGCTATATTTCCATTCAGCATCACGATACTGCGGCGTATCAAACACATGTTTATTGTATTCTTTAAATTTCCCGTAATCACCCTGAATAATCAAGGCAGCCAATTGTCCGATACAGTCATGGTCGAAAACACGGTCGTAATTATTTTCACCAACATTGAGTTCATCGCCGTCAGCTACAATAAACGTATAAATGTACCCCGCCTTATAAGCATCAATCAATTCCTCATAACCAGAGGGCAATTTTTCAATATCAATGATACCTTCCAGACGGTTATTCCAGTATGTTTTCATATGCTCATAATGACTGTCAAATCCGCCGAACCCTGCAATAACCTCATCTTCCGGGAAGAAATAGGTATTACCGAACCGATCCGCAGCAATTGCATAATCAAGTACCAGCGTTTCACCTGCTGCAATTGTCGTTTTACTTTTTGCATCCTCATTGAGCGGAATCAGTTCCTCCGATACCACGGGAAGTGCCTGCTCAGAACTGTTGTTATTTTTTACTGTCAAACGTGAATAAGCGACTTCATAATCCCGTCCTTCTGTCTGCTCCTGCTCAGTTACCGTGACTTTCATGGCATTGTTGCCAACAATATCGTCTTCACGGTGATAACTGTTGTCACTCAGGCGCATGCCTCCCGCATACTCATCCTCATATGGATCACCCTTACCCGGATCATAGGTATAACCCCATCGATAATGAGCATCCGGATTTAAAGTTTCCTGCCACAATACCAATGCGTAACGTGTCCCCTCTTTGACGCTGCAGTCCAGCGGAATCTGGGTATAAGTACCGCTTTGTACATCTGTCGCTGCAATCGTTGTCTGCTGCAGAGCCTCTCCGGTCGGAGCACCCTTCTCCCCTGCCAGATACAACGCTGCCTGTAAATCATCGTGTTCTCCTTCTCCCCATTTTACCAGAAGCACCTGCAGATCAGAAATTCTGCCGTCTGCCTGAGCCGTAAATGTCTGAACACGCTTACCATTATAATCAACATCTCCAAACGTCCAGCCATTCTCCGCCGGATATTTCTCATTCGGATTGAAAATAGAAGTCTCATAGGCTTCTCCCTCATTTAAAGTTGGTTCTGTTGTAATTTTATCTGCGAAGTTTTCCACAGTGAAATCCATATTATTTTTCGAATACTCACTGACAAAACACGGCAGATATCCTTCTTTGTTGTACCATTGGATATCATCGGCAGCTACGCCTGCAATACCAAATTCAACGATCAGATTATCGCGGTCCCGCAGAAGATAGGAACCATCCCGATAGGCAATAGGTGCATGCTTATCACCCTCCCATCCAAAAGATGCGATGTCACCGTCGGCTGTTTCCCGGGTGTACTTTCCATCTCCCAATTCCTCAGTTACATTTGCCTTCAATGCAACAGGCGGACATGCCAAAACAACACAAAGCATTGCACTGAATATTCGTTTTGTCCTTTTCATTGCTTTCCTCCATTCCTCTTATTTTTTATGCAACCTTAATATTTTCCCAGCTCTCTTCCTTATCTTTCCAGATAATTCTTCTTGGTCCGATTTAAAATATTCAGGTTTGTTTTAGTATACCTTACCACTTGTTTTTAAGCATTAAATTTTTTTGTTTTAAAACATCATTTCTTTTACTTGATTCAGGCTTTTTTCCGCATTCTATTTCTTAAACTATAATAATTTTTACAATAAGCTCTGATAATATAAAAATTTTTACTTTTATTATGCAAAATTCTTTTTACACACAGGAGCATGAAAAACGGACAGATAAGCCGGTACTAAAAAAGCACTGCAAATCTCTCGCAGCGCTTTCTTTTCATCCATTATTTATTCAGAAATCTCTGAACCATTGCCGCACAAACTGCACGGTTGGTATAATCCTGCGGTGCCAGTCTCCCATCTTCATATCCGGAAATTATACCCGTTCCGACGGCCCATTCCATCACCTCTGATGCAAATGCACTTACCCTTTCGCCATCCGGGAATTTATCATAACTCTCCCGGACTTCCAGATCATCTACCTCCAGATATTTTGCATAACGGAACAGCATGGTCACCATCTGTTCACGATTGATCCTGTCATTTGGTCCAAACAATCCGCTGTCTCCATATCCGGTTACAATTCCATTAGCATTTGCCCACATAACAGCATTCGTATAATACTCACCATCTTTTACATCCTCAAATACTGGCTTATCATCTACCTCTGGTTTTCCGGCCATCTGATAAAGAACCACTGCAAACTGCCCACGGCTCAAATCTGCCTCCGGAGCAAAGTGTGTCTCATCCATTCCGCTCATAATCTGATGCTGATAAACATATCTGACTGCATCCACATACCACGCATTCTCTGCGATATCCACAAATGGGAGTTTTTCAAGCTTTGGAATCATCTCTGTCTCGACCGCATGACAAATTTCACAGATTCTGCACTTCTCACCTTCCTGCTCCCATCCAGGCTCTTTGACAATTTCCCATTCTCCGAACTGATGTGTTTTACATTCATATTTATAAATTGTAAAGTTGCAGGCATTTCCCCGCGCTGTCTCTGCTGCTCCATCGGAACCGCTGTTTGAGAACGTTCCGCTGGTCCCGGAATAACGGAGACTCTTACCTCCATATGATAATGCAAAATTTTCACAACCGTTCAGCGTGCCCTTTGTAATGGTATACATCACTGGCACATCATCTCGCTCGGACTGATATCAGCTCCATCCTCATAAACACTGCCATCTACATAATCCCCGCACCATACAGCCACCTCGGGCGTTACACCGGACTCCTTAATCGTTTTACTAATCGCTGTAAGATTAGCCTCGGCAGGACTCCCCTGATAATCCGAGGCAAAAAAGATACTGTGACTCTGGTCTTGATTCTGTACCGTCTGAACTTTATAAATTGTAAAATTACATGCATTTGTTCTGGTAACTTCGGTCGCCGGCGCACCTCCGCTCAGTCCGAATTTCCCGGAAGTCCCGGAATAGCGGATTGATTTTCCATTGACACCGATTGCGTAATTGGCACATCCATTGACACTTCCGCCAGTAAATGTAAACTCCGCACCTTCCTCACTGGCGAAAGAAAGGTCATTACCAAGATACTTCTTGGTGGAAACATTCCGTATTGTAAAAGTTTCTCCGCTTCCGGTCAGATTCCAGAGTGCCAAATCCGGCAGCACGCCTCCATTCTCCGCATACGTAATGCTGGCGTAGCTGTCGGATGTCACTGCACGCAAATTTCCATTATTATCGCTATGCAAGACATAGCCTTTCGTTGCATCCGGATCTGTACCGCCAAAATACCGCCACCCTACCAACACGTATTGCTCATCGGCAGAAATGGTACTTAAATCCGTAATCTGTACATATGTGACGGAATTTTGTTCCAAAGTTCCCATTTCCTGAGCATACAGCGGAATCACCGCTGCGTTGCCAAATACACATGACAGCAATACTAAAAAAGATAGAAGTATAGAAATCATTCGTTTCTGTTTTTGCATAATGTTCCCCCGTATCATGTATCTAAAAGCAATACACATACTTTCCTTTCTTTATCATATAATTTCCACACTCGTTCTGCCCGCTCGATTTAAACGCCTATCCCTCCTTCCCAATTTTCTATTGTTGCATCTCAAATGTGGTTTTATACTGGTAGAACGTTTTAGTATATTTTGCATATTTTATCTTTTTAATTTGCTATCATCATAACATATTTCCAATTTTTCAACAACTCCCCATAGGGATTCTTGTATAATATGCACAAAAGTCTTCTTAAATTCGGCAATTGAAACGTTTTTCTTTGCATTTAACAAAAACTCCGTAAAAAATTATGGTTTTGCTGCATTTTTACCTCTCAGGCAATGCCGTCACGACACATAGAGGATCGCCTTCCATGTACTCCAGTGTAATGGAATCTCCGACATCATATCGGACAATTTCTACAAAATCCGTAATCGAAATATCAAAGATTCTCTCTTCTCCTTCCAACACAAGATAGAAATGCGAATTCCCCTCAATAACACTTTGTGCAATTCTGGAAATTTTACCCGTCACTTTCTGTATGCCTGCCTCACCACCCTCCGACGATGTAATACCGCTGTTTTTCAGCATTTTTACATAAGCACTCTGACACTCTGATATATTATCACCAATCGCCACATTCTGATATTTCTGCACATTCACCATCGCATATTTTTTCACAAGCCCTGCCTCGTCTTTCAGCGCCATTACGTAGGTTGGCTCATTCGCAATATTCATCAACAACGGAAATGCGGCCTGATACCCCAGATTCTGTACCTGACCTTCTGCGGAATCCATCGCTGAAAACTCTTCTGCACCGGAGATTGCATAATATCTGGTCTCCATGGTTCTCTGATTAATCAACAGAAATCCCACATTAGACTGATCCGCATTAACAGAAGTAATTCCGGTATACACCCATACATCATCATCCATAGCGATATAGTTATAGCCTTCCGTTGATGTCAGACAACCCTTCTGCCCCAGAATACTGTTAAGAAAACCATTATTCAGTGATCCATGATAATTATACAGCTCAAGCAGCAAATCTGCCGGATACGCCCGGTCTACCCACTGGGGACAATCCTCAATCGGATAATCTTCTGTTTCTCCGGTCTGCGCATTACATAAAACCACACGCCCGATGGTCTGACCGCCGAACAGACCGATGGTATATTCTTTCACCGGGCATACCCAGTAGGGAACACCTTCATCATTGATCTCAAAACTGATCTGATCAAACATATAAGTCGGGTAACGGAAGCGCAGATGACGGTAAATATTCCGGTTCAGATATTCTGACTTGGAATATTTGATTGGTTTATCCAGTTTTACCAGTGTGGTATCCTGGTTTGCCATATCAATCATCATATACGCCGGAATTCCTTCCGACTGGTTCGTAAACCACTTAACAGGACTTGCATATACAAGGGGAGATACCCGGACCGGAATCCCCTGATAATTAATCTGAGAATACAGATCGCTGACCTCAAACTGGGATACCATGTCCACCATGCTGCCCATCTTCCGGTTTCCAAGTAGAATAGCGCTGTCCCGGTCCAAAAGGGGAATCTGATCAAAACTGATCTGGGGGAGATCTTCGGTAAACTCCCGTTCTGTCGGCACCATCAGATCCCGGTATTTTTTTGCATTGACAATCGGTGATGATAAAATTGTTCCGATCAGAAGAATCAAAAGCAGTGCTCCAATCAATAATCCACCGCCCTTTAATACCTTGCTCTCTTTGATCTCATAGACGGTTCGCATCCGCTTTCTCAATCCATAGAACACGAAAAGCAATACCAAAAAAAGGATAATAAATCCCCAGAATCCCTGACTGTGAATATTGATTGCCGGTAACGTCACATAATAATAAGCACCTGCAAGTACCAGTACCAAAAGTATCAGCAATACTCTTCCAAATCCCCGTTTTCCTGATCCTGTTTTTCCTGACTTCATATTTTAAATACTCCTTATCTAATTTCAGCGCCAAATGGCAAAAGTGCCAGTTTGGCAAGTTTAAACTGTTGTAATCCAAACGGAATTCCGATAATCGTGATACAAAGCAGCAAACCGTTTACTGCGTGTACACCTGCCATCGGAAGCCCCGTCACCAGCAACCAGATGATATTCAGCAAGAGAGAACCTGCTCCGCCTCCGTAAATGACTTCCTTTCCAAATGGAAAAAAACTTAAGGAAGCAAATTTGAAACACTGAACTCCAATTGGGATTCCCACGATGGTGATACACCACAGGCATCCTGCAAGCAGCCATCCAAGCCCACTGATACAACCGCCAAAAAGAAACCACAATAAATTACCAAGACAACCCATCGAACCACTCCTTTCTGTCTGCTTTTTTCTGTTCCTCCTACATTTTATGTATGGAAAGAACAACTCTGTCACTCCTTTCCCGTCAGAGATTACCTTTTCAGGTAAAAGAAAAAGACTCTCATCATGACACGTCTGCCACAATAAAAGTCTTGCACATCTCATTTGATACGGATACCTCTCGGCATCGGATGACGGTTTCAAACCCACCTTTCGGCGTTCGGCTACTCCCTTTTATCTGCTTGCTTGTCAGAAAGTTTAACACATTATCTTTCTTCTGTCAATGCTTTTAAAAAAAAGAAACAGTTTTGAAAGATAATTATCCATTACCTCCTCCGCATATTCCTATCAGTACTACAACAAACTTTATTTTCCCCATCCCGCCTATGTGCGATTAAATACAAATCATTCTCCATGGCCATAACTTCTTTGATGTCAATGGGCTGAAACAGCTTTTTTCTCATAACCTTCCAAATCCAAAAAAATGCGTATATACTCAAAACAACAAACACTCCTCCACAAACCAAATAAATTTTCAACTTTATTACCGGATCGCCATCAACGTTTATGATCATAAAAACATTACCTAAAATACCAAGCACTGGTACTAAAATTCCGCATGGGGTTTTAAAATTTCTGGGAACCTTTGCAAATCTCTTTCTGAAAATAAGTACATTCACATTTGAGATAATATAAGAGAACATATAATACACACATCCTACCAGAATCACGAAAGATATCTGTTTTGTAGTGGATAAACCAAGAATATTGATTACCATCATTATCCCACTGATTCCAAGAATACCTACATATGGTGCTCCGTGTTTGTTTTTTTTCAGAAATATAAGCGGCAGCAACCCAATTTTAGCCATTCCAGCACAAAGATACGACAAGGAACTAATGACAGAATTTGTAGTACTGACAACAGCCAAAATTGAAACTAAAATCATCCATATTGTTCCAAATCTTCCCAAAACAGAAGTCCCATAGAAGATATGTGGTGTACTATTTTCTGCCAGTTCATTCCACGGTGTATAATTGTGCATACCTAGCATAATTATAAATTGCATAAAGCATACCACCAATAAACTGGCTATCATTCCCCACGGAAGATTTCTTTTTGCATTTTTAACATTCTTTGCAATCGGAATGACGTACTCTGATCCTATAAAAAGGAAGAATGCCAACCCGATCATAGACATGATCTCAGATGGTTCCTGGCTCATTGACCATGCTTGATCTATCGCTGGCTCTGCTCCTATCTTGAAGCACCCAATGACCCCCATTATAACCAACGAACCAATTAGGCTGTACGCCACCAGATTCTGAACTTTTGCAAAGATATCAATACCTCTTAAATTTGCAGCAGTCATAACAATCAACATTATGATACATAAGACGTTGGACGGTATTCCTGTATGGATTACACTATTTATTGAATTTCCAAACATAGCACACTCTACGCTGGCTGAAATAACATTGCAGAATAAATATCCACCAACCATTGAAACAATTGCCATAAATGGTCCCATACTAACTAAAGTGTATTGCGCCAAACCTCCTGTAAGGTTTGGCATGATCGAATTCAACTCAGCAATAGACATTGCACTGCATATATTAATTGCACACGCAATCACCATTGCAATCGCAAAAGACATTCCAACCATACCCGTGCCTTGTCCCAATGACATCAAACTGCTTGTTGCCACAATAAGACCTACGCCTGCTGCCAATACACTGGGAAAACCTAACTTATTTTCACCCATAAACCTATTCCTCCCATTTTACTTTAATGCCTCTTCACCTTCTTCTCCAGTTCTCACCCGAATGATATTGGTAATCGGAGATATAAAGATTTTTCCGTCTCCTATATGTCCTGTATACAATTCCTTTTTGACAATTTCTACCAATTTATCAATCTTGTTGTTTTCTATCACAACCATAATTAATTGTTTTGGAAGTAATTCCATCTCATCATTCAATTCGCCTTCGTATTCATAAGTACCCTTTTCAACGCCACATCCGATTACCTGTATGACTGACATACCACTAACGCCTAGCTTACTCAAAGACTTCTTTAACGCCGGTAATTTACTCATTCCGATTACAATCTCTACTCTGGAAAATTCCATTCAAACTGCCTCCTATTGCTAATTAAAAAATTCCAGTCACAAAAGACGGCAATACCTCTTTGTATAGCCGCCATTGACTGAAACCTGTTTATTGTTATTTATTTCTTGCAAGTCGTGCTTTAGCAAGCAGACATAATAAATTCTGTACTACAGTATCTGCAACAAAACATGTAGTTTGTGCCGGCGGATCTAATGTGGGTGCAACACAAACAATATCCGCCGCTACAACACGAATTCCTTCCAAATTGCGAAGTACCTCACAAGCTTCACCTGAACTCGGACCTCCAATTACAGGTGTACCAGTTGCCGGTGCAAATGCCGGATCAATACTGTCTATATCAAATGTTAAATAGACAGGCATATCTCCAACAATTTCTTTTATCTTTTTAGCCAATTCTTTCGGTCCCATCTTTAATGCTTCCGGTGCAAAAATAATCTTATACTCTGGTTGCGGAATATTAGGATCCATAGGAAAATCAGTACGAATATAAGCTTGAACGGAGTGCTTATCATCAATACAGCCTTCTTTCCATAAGTCATATGAAAAATTGGCATGACTATAATTTCCATAACTTGGCCAGCAATCCTGATGCGAATCAAAATGTACAAGTGCTAATTTACCATAAACCTCATATGCCGCCCGCACCATACCATATGGAATTGTATGATCTCCACCTAACGTCATTAAATTTGCACCTGATTCTAAAATTTTCTTTGCATGCTCATATGACTCTTTAAACATTACTTCCGTAGCATTTGAGCCATAGGAATATCCAACATCACCATAATCAATAATATTAGGACATGCCTTATCAAGCGTAAAATCTGCCGTATCCCAACTATGATTAAAGTTCATTACGGAATATGATACGTCCCGCATACCACGCGGTCCCATTTTTGCACCAGATCTATAAGTAACTCCGGCATCATATGGAACACCCATGATTGCAATGTCCACATTATCAAGCTCCCTTGTATTTGGATACTTGCCAAATGTGGCAATGCCACCGAACGGCAACGGAACAATCTCCGAATCCAATGAATGTTTTGCAGAATTATTATTTTTTTTGATTTCAGCCATAGTGTAACTCCTTCTCTCATATTAGAATCGGATTGATCAACCTAAACAAAGTATAGAGCTTTGTGTTACACCAAGGTCAAGTGTTAATAATTCACATTTTTTTTAAAAATTTTTATCCTTTTTATAATATATTCCTAAATAGTCCCTTTAACAAATCGGAACCTGAAATTCAAAAATTCTTTCTTCTTCTATATCCGTAATCGTATAATCCACCAACACATTTTCAATTATAATTGGCTTCTCAACCTTGTAGTTTTCATCTTGTATAATTTTCTTTAGTTGCTGTATCGTTTCCTTCCACTCCCAGAAGGAACCCTGTTTTTGAATACACAGATATTTACCTTCCGGCATTGAAGACGCATCCAACATCTCTGAAAAACTTTCCAAAAACATAATGATCTGAACAGACTTATCATTTCGTTCTTCCAGAGAAAAAATACCGCCATAGCGCGCCGTAGCGTAAATTGGCAGGCATCTTTCATTCTCATAAACTTTTCGCTCAAGCTGCATTGCTTCATATGCAAGTTCAATTTCATTTCCTACCTTGCTTTCTGATGAGATATAATATCTTTTGGGTAAAATCTTTATGTAAGGTTTTCCTATTTTGATACAATCCTCAAGGGAGTCCATAAAACAGATTTTACTCTCTATTTTCTGCTGAAGGTATATCAGACTTTTCATTTTATTTCGAACTAAACCATTCTGTCTTTGTAATAATTCCCTTGAACTTTGATAATTTCTATTTTCAAAATATGCTTTAATTTCACTAAGACTCATACCTAATTGTTTTAATTCTTTTATGGTTCCAAGCTTCTCATATTTTAAAACAGAATAAAAGCGAACATTGTGCTCATTTATATAGTCCGGCGGCAATAGACCGATTCTATCATAGTGCCTCAACGTTTCTGTTGTCACATTACGCAATTTTGCCATCTCTGTTATACTTAAATATTCTTCTCTCTTTTGCACTAATAGTTCCGCCCCTTCTATGTGTGTTTTTCCTGAACTATGTATAAAACTTGTGCGCAATAGTTCAATCACGTTTCTCTCTGAAATTTATATTGCCCTCCGAACCTTCCAGCACATCATTTTGATCGTTTTTAGAACGATTCTCCAAAACCGGAATGACCTCTCTAAGATTCCTGCAGACCTTTCTGCATAATTTTCGAATTTCCTCGTCCGGTTCCTGTATGTCCGGTATCATCACCACCTGACATCCTGCGGCTGCTCCGGCACGCACACCATTATAACTGTCTTCCAGAACCAGGCATTGTTCCGGTTTCAGGTTCAATTTCTCCGCCGCTTTCCGGAAGATGTCCGGCGCCGGTTTACTGACAGCAACTTCTGTGCCGCAAACAGACTGCTCAAAATCAAACGCAAGCCCCGCAGACTGAAAATATCGCTCTGCTGTCTCCCGGGATGATGAAGTCGCAATTGCCTTTTGATAACCGTGACTCGTTAAGTATGCGAACAGGTCTTCCAAACCATCTTTTACCGGTGTTCCATGTTTTTCTATGTATTGCTTTACATATGCAGCCCTCAGACTCCTTCCTTCGTCATACGTCACCCGGTCACCGTACCACGTATGAAAAAGTTTCCGCCCCGCAATGACATTGAGTCCCCTCAGCTGACACAACTCCTGTTCCGTAATCTCAAATCCCAATTTCTCACCTGCATACCTCCATCCCACGGCCGCTATGCGTTCCGTATCAAACATCAGGCCATCCATATCGAATATCACTGCTTTTATCCCGCATGCACTCTTTTTCATTTTCACACATCCTTTTCAACCCACTTTGATCTGCACATTTGTTATCTGTATAATTTTACTATTCTTTTCTCCTTCCTTCAAGCCTGTCTCCACTTAAACTTCTCTTGTCACCCCAAAACAAAAAGTCCTCCAGGGCAGACAGCTTTTTTCATCTGTTTGCCTTGGAGGAATCGCATCACTTTAACTTTTTAACTCTTCAGATTAAACTCAAAATACCTGACTGCATTCCAATAAGAGATATTCTCCACAAGTGTTGAAAGAACCCTTTCATCGTCCGGATACTCACCGTTCTCTACCCAGTCCCCGATAAGATTACAGAGAATCCTTCTGAAATATTCATGCCTCGTGTATGACAAAAAACTTCTGGAATCTGTAAGCATTCCAATAAAATTCCCCAGTAGTCCAAGATTCGCCAACGAAATCAATTGATCTGTCATTCCCTGCTTATGATCATTAAACCACCACGCACTGCCCTGCTGAATCTTGCCGGCGCATTCATCATCCTGAAAACATCCGATCACGGTACCTATCGCTGCGTTGTCAGAAGGATTCAGACTGTACAGAATTGTTTTTGGCAATGATTCCTGTTCATTCATCGCATTAAGCAAATCCGCAAGCTGCGCTGACGGCGTATAATTGTTAATACAATCAATCCCTGCATCCGCACCGGCCATACGGTAAATCTTACGATTATTATCCCGCTTCACACCATAATGAAGCTGCATCACCCAATTGCGTCGTTTGTATTCCTTTCCTGCAAATATAAGAAATGCAGTCTTATATTTCAATTCCTCTTCATAGGAAATCGGTGTATCCGCCATTGCTTTGGCAAAAATACTTTCAACTTCTTTCTCAGAAGCCGGTATATACATCGCATAATCCAGACTGTGATCTGATTCCCGGCATCCCATTTGCTGAAAGAAGTCCATCCTTTTAATCAATGCGCGCTTTAATCCTGAAAAATCAAGTATTTCTATTCCAGCAGCCTGCCCTAATTTTTTCATATATGTTTTGAATCCCGGCGCTGCAATATTCATTGCCTTTTCCGGTCTCCATGCAGGAAGAACCTGAGTTGTAAACTCCGAATCCTCCCAAATAATCTTATGCCATTTTAAACTGTCTGCCGGGTCATCCGTCGTGCAAAGCAAGGTAACATTGGATGCCTGAATCAACCCCCTGGCACTAAATGCCTTCTCCTGAAGCTTTTTGTTGCAGATCTCCCATACCTCTTCTGCTGTTTCTCCGTTTAAGATGCCATCATATCCAAAATATCTTTGCAGTTCAAGATGACTCCAATGATACAGCGGATTTCCAATGGCCTTTTCTAATGTTTCTGCCCATTTCTGGAACTTTTCTCTGTCAGGTGCTTCACCGGTAATATACTTTTCCTCTATACCATTAGAACGCATCTGACGCCATTTATAATGGTCACCTCCAAGCCATATCTGCGTAATATTGTCAAATTTCTTATCCTCTGCTATTTCCTGTGGATCAATATGACAATGATAGTCCAGAATCGGCATGTTCGCTGCATATTTATGATATAATTTTCGGGCAGTCTCGGTCGACAGCAGAAAATCCTTATCCATAAACTTTTTCATATCCTGCCCCCTCTTATCTCTGCACACGTCCTGACCCGTCTCCACCGGCAAGTTTCAGCACCTCATCTGCTGATACCAGATTAAAGTCACCTTCAACCGAATGCTTCAGACAAGACGCTGCCACTGCAAATTCAATGGACATCTGAGGATCATAACCATTCAGAATAGCCGCAATCAAGCCTCCTCCAAAGCTGTCTCCTCCTCCCACGCGATCGACAATATGCATTTTATACTTTTTACTGAAATAGTACTCTTTTCCATCAAAAAGCATCGCCGACCAGTTATTATCATTTGCAGACAGAGACTCCCGCAACGTTATCGCTACCTTCTCAAACCCAAAACGATCTGTCAGCTTTCTGGCTACTTCTCTATATCCCTCATGGTTTACTTCTCCTGCATAGACATCTGTATCGTCCGCCTTGATTCCAAATACATCCGATGCATCCTCTTCATTTGCAATACACAGGTCCACATATTTACAGAGCTCGCCCATCACCTTGCCCGCTTTTTCTTTACTCCATAATTTATTACGATAATTTAAATCACACGAAATCTTAACCCCAAAAGCTTTCGCTGCCTTGCAGGCATCCAGACAGATTCCGGCGACATTCTCATTGAGCGCAGGAGTAATACCTGTGAAATGAAACCACTCTGCGCCGCTAAATATCTTTTCCCAGTTAAAATCCCCTTTATCCGCAGTATAGATCGATGAACCTGCACGATCATAAATAACCTTTGAAGGTCTCTGGGAAGCGCCTTTTTCAAGGAAATAAATACCCACCCTGTCACCGCCGCGAACAATATATTCTGTATTTACACCATATTTTCTCAATGCGTTCACTGCTGCCTGTCCAATCTCATGCTCCGGGAGTTTCGTCACAAATGCCGCATCAAACCCATAATTAGCGAGAGATACTGCGACATTTGCTTCTCCGCCTCCATAAGTTGCACCAAACGTATCCGCCTGAACAAAGCGGGAGTAGCCCTCCGGTGCCAGTCTCAGCATAAGTTCTCCAAAGGTCACCACTTTTTTACCCATAATTACAGCCTCCGATTTCTATCCTGTTTTATTTGTTTCGTATATCCTCTACAAGCCTGACTGCTTCTTTTACCAGACTCTTGATCTTTTCAAATTCACCTGCTTTGATCAGCTCACCTTTTACCATCCAGCTTCCGCCGCAGGCTACGATCTTATCACATGAAAGATAATTTTCCAGATTCTTGATGTTGATACCTCCTGTGGGCATAAACTTTATACCTGCATAAGGCGCTGCAAGAGCTTTTATCGCGTCAACTCCCCCATATTGTTCTGCCGGAAAGAATTTTACGATTTTAAGATTCCTCTTTACCGCCTGCATAATCTCTGACGGTGTAACACATCCCGGAAATACCGGAATATTCTTTTCTATGCAATAATCTACAACTTCTCCATCAAACCCCGGACTTACAATAAATTTTGCACCCGCTTTTACTGCACGTTCAACCTGCTCTGTACTCACCACTGTCCCTGCACCTACCAGCATCTTTGGATACTGCGCAGTCATAATCCGAATAGACTCTTCTGCAGCCTCTGTACGAAATGTCACCTCCGCACAGGGAAGTCCCCCTTCACACAGTGCCTTTGCCAAAGGAGCGGCATCCTTTGCATCCGCCAATACGACAACAGGTACAACACCCATACTTTGAATTTTCTCAACGAAACACATATCTTTTCCTTTCCATCTGTAATGCTATATTCTTTTTTTGTAAGCGTCAATGTAACGGTCTGAACGAAAACCTTTCTAACAATTTCCTTAAGATGATTTTTCAATCGCCTCCCACAGACCATTCAGATATGCTGCCCCTAATGCACGATCGTAAAGTCCGTAACCCGGCATTGCCACTTCATCCCAGATCATGCGTCCATGATCCGGACGGATAGGACCCTCAAATCCAATATCATATAATGCCTTCATAATCTCATACATATCGAATGTCCCGTCTGAAGAAAGATGTGCCGATTCTTCAAAATCTGTGGGAGAATTAAATTTCAAGTTGCGGACATGTGCAAAATGAATTCTTCCTTTCAAAGAACGAATCATATCCGGGAGATCATTTTCCAGATTTGTCCCATAGGAACCCGAACAGAACGTTACACCATTATGCGGATCATCTACCATCTTCATCATACGATGAATATTTTCTTTATTGATAATAATACGCGGAAGTCCGAATACACTCCATGCCGGATCATCCGGGTGGATTGCCATCTTAATATCATATTGATTGCAGACAGGCATAATCCTCTCAAGAAAATATTTCAGATTTTCAAATAATTTTTCATCATCAATATCTTTATACATCTCAAATAATTCTTTAATATGCGCCATACGTTCCGGCTCCCATCCCGGGAGAAGACTGCCATTTGAGTCCGCAGAAATGGATCCGAACATTTCTTCCGGATTCAATGCATCAATGGCCTCCTGGGTATAAGCAAGTACGGTAGAGCCATCCGGACGCTTTCTTGCAAGCTCTGTCCTCGTCCAGTCAAACACCGGCATAAAGTTGTAACACACAAGATGGATCCCCTCTCTTCCCAGGTTCTCCAGCGTTGTAATATAATGATCGATATATTTGTCACGTTCCGGTGCACCCGTTTTAATTGCATCATGAACATTTACACTCTCAATTCCTGCAATGTGAAGCCCTTCCGCTTCTACCTCATCAATCATTGCACGAATCCTTTCTCTGCTCCATACCTCTCCCGGCTGGGTATCATACAGGGTTGTTATCACACCTGTGACCCCTGGGATCTGCCGGATCTGCTTTAAGGTTACCGTATCAAATTTTGCTCCATACCATCTGAATGTCATTTCCATTTTATATCGTTTCCTTTCGTTTCGCACAGGCACAACACGTTATGAAACGGGTCTGCCTGAGCTTATTTATTTCAAAAATGCCCTGAGATTTGTATCTCCAGGGCACTTTTGTTAGAATTCTCTATTTTTCCAGATATCTGTGAATGATTGCCGCACATTCTGCACGGTTTGCTCTATCCTGCGGTTTCAAAAGCTGTCCCTCTGCTCCCAGGATAATTCGATTCGCAACTGCCCAGGACATTCCCTCTTTTGCAAATTCACTGACCGAATCACCGTCCGGATAGGAGGAAAGATCAACAGCGGCGGTAACATCCTGACCGCTGTATGCAGCGTAACGGCGCAGCATCACAGAAAGCTCCTCACGGCTTATGCTTCTGCCCGGCTCATACAGCCCT